>NC_014816.1:2055000-2355000 GCF_000175215.2 Asticcacaulis excentricus CB 48
CCGCGCCCTCAGACCGCAAGAAGGCCATCATCCTCGGCGGGGGTCCGAACCGCATCGGGCAAGGCATTGAGTTCGACTACTGCTGCTGCCACGCGGCCTTTGCCTATAAGGACATGGGCCTTGAGGCCATCATGGTCAACTGCAACCCGGAGACGGTCTCCACCGACTACGACACCTCCGACCGCCTTTATTTCGAGCCGCTTACAGCCGAAGACGTTTTAGAACTGATCAGCGTCGAACAGTCGAACGGTACACTGGCCGGTGTAGTGGTGCAGTTCGGTGGCCAGACGCCGCTGAAACTGGCGCAGGCGCTAGAAGACGAAGGCATCCCCATCCTCGGCACCTCTCCCGATGCCATTGATCTGGCCGAAGACCGCGAGCGCTTCCAGCAATTGCTGAAAGAGATCAACCTGACGCAGCCGGTCAATGCTATCGCCCGCACGCCGGAAGAAGCGTTCAAGGCGGCGCATGAGGTCGGCTACCCCATCGTCATCCGCCCGTCCTACGTACTGGGTGGCCGCGCCATGGAAATCATCCGCGACGACGAACAACTGACCCGCTATGTGCGCGAAGCTGTGCAGGTGTCGGGCGACTCACCGGTTCTGATCGACCAGTACTTAAGCGCCGCCATCGAAGTCGATGCCGATGCGCTGTCTGATGAAACTGGCGTGTTTGTCGCGGGCATCATGGAGCATATCGAAGAGGCCGGCGTGCACTCCGGCGACTCGGCCTGCGCACTGCCGCCCTTCTCGCTGAAGCCGGAAACGGTCAAGGAGCTTGAGCGTCAGACGATCGAACTGGCGAAGGCACTGAAGGTCAAGGGGCTAATGAACGTGCAGTTCGCTATCCTGAACCCCTATACTGACCCGAAGATTTACGTGCTGGAGGTCAATCCGCGCGCCTCGCGCACCGTGCCGTTCGTCGCCAAGACGCTGGGCAAGCCGCTGGCAGGGATCGCCGCCAAGGTCATGGCCGGTCAGTCCCTGTCGTCCTTCGGCCTGACGCCGCGCGATTACCGACACGTGGCAGTCAAGGAAGCGGTCTTCCCCTTCGCGCGCTTTGCTAATGTCGATACGGTGCTTGGGCCTGAGATGCGTTCGACCGGTGAGGTCATGGGCCTTGACTGGGTACGCGACGGTGAAGAGATGATCGACGCCTTTGCCCGCGCCTTTGCCAAGTCGCAGCTGGGCGGCGGCACCAGACTACCAACGTCGGGCAAGGTGTTTGTCTCGCTGAAGGATCAGGACAAGCCGGTGATCGTTGAAGCCATACGCACCCTGCTCAGCCTCGGCTTCGAGGTGTGCGGCACGGCGGGCACGGCGGACTATCTGTCGGCGCAGGGCGTAAAGATCGACACCATCAAGAAGGTGCTTGAAGGCCGTCCGAATGTGCTGGACGCCATCAAGAATGGCGAGATCGCGCTGGTCTTCAACACCACCGAAGGCAAGCAGGCCCTGCTCGACTCCTTCTCGATCCGCCGCACGACTCTGATGATGAAGATCCCCTACTACACAACGGCGAATGGCGCTGTTGCCGCGGTGCGAGCCATCGCGTCAGGACTCAAAGGCGAGCTAGACGTTCGCTCCATTCAGGAATATGCGTAACGAACAAAGCCCGCCGGAAACGGCGGGCTTTTTTACTTAGACGGTATAAGCTCTTACCCCGCTTCGTCGATCAGGCGGCGCATGGCGTCCAGATAATCGACAAAGGCCGCGCGGCCCGCCTCGGTCAAGGTGATGGTCGTGACCGGCTTCTTGCCGACAAAGGCCTTGTCCACCGTGACATAGTTCGCCTCTTCCAGCTTACGCACCTGCACCGACAGATTGCCGTCCGTGGATTGCGTTTTCGCTTTGAGTGTCGTGAAGTCCGCCGACCCGGCCGTAGAAAGATAGGCCATGATGCCCAGCCTCAGACGGCCATGAATAACGTCGTCGATACGCTCAATATTGAACTCATCCGGCATGTCTCAGCCCTCCGATGAGCGCATCAGGACAAGGCCCGGAATGGTGGCAATAAGGGTCAGGGTGATGGCATAGCCCAGCATCTGGAGCGGCTGACCGCCGACAAAGGCAAGAAATGGCGCGGCGGCAAAGCTCAGCAGGCCCACGCCCGCCATCCACTTTCGGCCCGACAGGACCGAGACGACCCACCAGCCGACGCCATAGAGGATAACGATTGCCGGCGCGATCAACGGCTGCATCTGTTCCATGGCCTTCATACCGACTGCCGCCGCCGTTAAGGTAACGAACAGGGCGAAGATGGCAAAGCCGACGCCCGACCAAACCGAACCGATGGCGCGGTTCATGGCATTGCCCACGCCATAGCGGCGTTTAGACGCGGTGATAGAGGCGATACACAGGACGGCGTAGATGGCCGCTGCCGCCCCCCAGTTCAGGGCCAGAAACCACGGGTTGGGAACGGTCAGAACGCCGTCCATTACCAGATACTGTACAACGGCCGCCGCCGAAAAACAGATGCCGGCCCAAAAGAGCGCACCGCCGTTCATGACCGGGGCGCGCCCGCCATCCAGAGCCAGAGACTTAAGATAGTCGATGTCGCTTTTGAGTGTGTTAGAGTCCATAGGTTTTGCCCCTCCATAAGGCAGCGTTTGATGTCGTCATGGCCCTCTGTCTGAGCGGCCTGAGTTTGTTATGAATGAAGTACTTTATTTTGTAAAGTGCTTTATGCGCACCCGGCATTACATTTTTGTAAGATTTTCGTCCGGGCTTGCCAAAGAGACTAAAGCCGGGGTTAGTTTCAGACAAAACCAACCACGGGAAACCCTCCACATGTCAAACTCGTCCTTGTCGCGTCAGGCCTTGCGCATGGCCGCCTCGCTGCTCATCTTGGGAGCCATGCCCCTCACTTCGCAGGCCCAGATGACCAATATCACCACCGTCGCCAAATCCACTCCGGCCAATCCCGCCAGCCTGACACCAGACGCCGCCGATCCGCGCCAGTATCTGGAAGAGGTCGAGGGCGAGAAGTCGCTTACCTGGGTCAAGGCGCAGAACGAACGCAGCCTGAAAAGCCTGATGGCCGATCCGCGCTTTGCGCAGTACGAAGCCGATGTGCTGAAGATCGTCGAAGCCACCGACCGCATACCATCGCCGGGCTTCGCCAATGGCGGCTTCATCGACAATTTCTGGCAGGACAAGGACCATGTGCGCGGCATCTGGCGCCGCACGGACAAAGCCTCGTATCTGGCGGGAACGCCCAAGTGGGACATTCTGCTGGACTTCGACGCTCTGGCCGAGGCAGAAGGCCAGAACTGGGTCTATAAAGGTGCGTCGTGCCTGCCCCCGCAAAACACCCGCTGCCTGATCAGCCTGTCGAACGGCGGCAAGGACGCCGTGACTGTGCGCGAATACGACCTAACGACCAAGAGCTTTGTCGAGGGCGGCTTCACCCTGCCCGAAGGCAAGCAGATCGTCACATGGAAGGACAAGGACACCCTCTATGTCGCCCGCGAATGGACGCCTGGCGAAGTCACGCCGTCGGGATATGCCTTCGTCACCAAGGTGCTCAAGCGCGGTCAGAACCTCGATCAGGCGGTGGAAATCCATCGCGGTGAAAAGGCCGATATGATGGCCTATCGCACCGTACTGCGCGACATCGACGGCAACTACGTCATGGACTATGCCGAGCGCCGCCCCAGCTTCTTTGAGACAGACACGACCTGGTTCACCGAGGCCGGCGAGGTGAAACTGCCACTGCCGCTGACCTCGGAAATGAACGCCTACTACAAGGGTCAGGCTGTCTTCTCGCTGAAGGACGACTGGACTAGCGCTAGGGGCACTAAATACCCCTCCGGCGCAGTGATCGCCTTTGACTTGAAAGCCGCGCTTAAAGACCCGAAAAACGTCGAGCCCTCGGTCATCTTTGCGCCGAACGATCATCAGAGTGTCTCCGGCATCGGTCAGACGAAGAACCATCTGGTGCTGTCGATCCTGTCCAACGTCACCGGTCAGGTGCAGTCGGTCAGCCTCATCAATGGCCAGTGGGTGCTGAAATCGCTGCCATTGCCGGAGAATTCGTCGCTCAGCCTCGGCTCGACCGATGACGAGTCGGATCAGTTGTTCGCCTGGTCCACGGGCTATCTGCAACCCTCGACGCTTTACATCGCCGACGCCGACAAGACCACGGTGACCAAGCTGAAGGCCAGCCCGGAACGCTTCAATGCCGAGGGGCTGAAGGTCGAACAGCACTGGGCCACCTCGAAAGATGGCACCAAGGTCCCCTACTTCGTGGTGATGAAAAAGGACACCAAGCTGGACGGCAATACGCCAACCCTGCTCTATGCCTATGGCGGCTTTGAAATCTCGCTGACACCGTCCTATTCAGGGGCGATTGGCAAGCTGTGGCTGGAAAAGGGCGGCGCCTATGTGCTGGCCAATATCCGAGGCGGCGGGGAGTTCGGGCCGAAGTGGCACGAGGCGGGCCTCAAGACCAAGCGTCAGGTTATCTATGACGATTTTCAGGCCGTGGCAGAAGACCTGATCAAGAGCAAAATCACCTCGCCGCGTCGTCTGGGTATCATGGGTGGCTCAAACGGCGGGCTGCTGATGGGCGTGCAGCTGACGCAGCGCCCGGACCTGTGGAATGCCGTGGTGGTGCAGGTGCCGTTACTCGATATGCTGCGCTATCACACCCTGCTGGCCGGAGCCTCTTGGCAGGGCGAATATGGCCGTCCGGACGTGCCGGAAGAGGCCGCCTTCCTAAAGGCCATCTCGCCCTATCATAATCTGAAGGCCGGGGTGAAATATCCGGAGCCCTTCTTCGTTACCTCGACCAAGGATGACCGCGTGCATCCGGGCCACGCTCGCAAGATGGCCGCGTTGATGGGGGATATGGGCCTGCCATTCCTTTATTACGAAAACACCGACGGCGGCCACTCCGCTGCGGCCAATCTCAAGGAGACGGCCAAGCGGAACGCGCTGGAATATACCTATCTGGCGCAAAAGCTGATGGACTAAACCCAAACCCCCTCTTCCCGTCGGAAGAGGGGGTTTTTTCTTCCCCTTCATTAATCTTCGATAAGGGGCGATCTGATCGTTTCCTTACGCGCGGGCTGATACCTCCGAAGGACCACTGAAAGAGGATCACCCCCATGCGCAAGATCGCCACCGTCGTCGCCCTGATGGCACTCACCGCCGCCTCTCTGTCGGCCTGTTCCAAGCCTGAAGCCCAGCAGGCCGTCGAAGAAGTGCAGGAAACCACCTCCGAAATCGCCACCGACGCCAAGGACGCCATGTCGTCGGCCGCCGCTGATTTCGCCGTCTCAGACCCGATCAGCTACACCTGCGCACTGGGCACAAAGCTGTCGGTCGTATTTTCCGATGACAAGGCCGATGTGACGGTGCTGTCCGACAACAACCGCAAACTCACCCTGCTTAAAACCTCCTCCGGCGACGGCACCCTCTATCAGACCGAAGGCTACAGCCTGCACACCAAAGGCAATGACGCCAACTGGGGGTCTGCGGACGAAGCCTGTACCAAGGGGTAAATCCCTTTGACGGGGCGGCATTCTGGAAATAGTTTCCATTTATGGCACGATCTCCTGATCCCACCCCGTCCCGCCCGCGCGGTCGCCCGCGCGAAGACCGGCTAAAGCCCGACGCCCCGGCAACCAATCAGACGCTGGAAAAGGCGCTGGGCCTGTTGAAAGTTCTGTCCGCCCACGATGGGATGAGCCTGACCGAACTGTCGCGTGAGGCAGGACTGGCCGCCTCGACGGCGCACCGGCTTCTGGCCACCTTGTCGGCGCACGATCTGGTCAGTTGGGATGAGCCATCGCAGAAATGGTCAATCGGCATTGAGGCCTTGCGCATCGGTATGGCCTTTCAGCGCCGAAACCGCATCCTCACGGCTGGTAGGCCAGAAATGCTGCGCCTGATGGAGGCGACGGGCGAGACGGTCAATCTAGCCATGCTCGACGGTTTCGAAGTGGTGTTCGTGGCGCAGGTCGAATGCGAAGCGCCCATCCGCGCCTTCTTCCGCATCGGCGACCGTCGCTCGGCGCATGCGTCGGGCATCGGCAAAGCCCTGCTGGCGCAGCGTGATGATCGCGCTCTGGAGGCCCTGCTGAAACGCCGTGAGTTGCCGCAATACACGGCCAAGACTCTGATTACCCCCGAAGCCCTGTGTGCCGATCTGAGTGCCATCCGGATGCGCGGCTGGTCGCTGGACGACGAAGAAGCGCATATCGGGATGCGCTGCGTCGCCGCTCCGGTGTTCAACGAATATGGGGAAGCGCGCGCCGGGATCTCATTGTCCGGCCCGGCCTTACGCCTCAACGATGAACGCCTGCCGCAACTGGCACAGCAGGTGCGCGAAACCGCCGCGCGCATAACCGAGCGGATCGGCGGGCACCTGTTGAGCCCCGTTTCCCGATAACGGACGGACACGGGACGCTATGCTCGTTCCACCACACGTTTCGCCGCTTGTCGCCGGGCGTGCAGGATGAACTCCGTATAGCCATTGGGCTGTCTGGCTCCGTCAAAGCACAGGTCGCAGGCGGCCTTGAACGCCTCGCCGACATAGTCCGGCGCCATCGGGCGATAGGCCGCATCACCCGCATTTTGCGCATCGACGACCATGGCCATGTGTTTCAGGCGCTCCAAGACCTGCGCCTCGGACACCCAGCCGTGCCGCAGCCAGTTGGCCACGTGCTGGCTGGAGATGCGCAAGGTGGCGCGGTCTTCCATCAAGCCGACATCATGGATATCCGGCACCTTGGAACAGCCCACGCCCTGATCAACCCAGCGCACCACGTAGCCGAGAATGCCCTGCAAATTATTGTCCAGTTCTTCAGCAATCTCTTCGGGGTTATAGGTTCGCGTCGCCAGTGGCGGCGTCAGGATATCATCAACCAAGGCGCGCGGCCGCACTCGCAACTGCGCCTGAACGGCGGCCACATCGACTCGGTGATAGTGCAGGGCGTGCAGGGTGGCCGCAGTGGGTGACGGCACCCAGGCGGTCGAGGCCCCGGCGTTCAGATGGCCGATCTTTTGGGTCATCATATCCGCCATCATATCCGGCGCCGCCCACATGCCCTTACCGATCTGGGCATGGCCGGGCAGACCGGCGATCAGCCCGCAATCGACATTGGAGTCCTCATAGGCCTTGATCCAGATGGCCCCCTTGATCTCGCCCTTGCGCAGGACCGGACCGGCCTCCATCGAGGTATGGATTTCATCGCCCGTGCGGTCAAGGAAGCCCGTATTGATGAAGAAAACGCGGTCCTTGGCGGCGGCGATACAGGCCCTGAGATTGACGCTGGTACGGCGCTCTTCGTCCATGATGCCGATCTTCAGAGTGCGTTCGGGCAGGCCCACGGCGCGCTCGGTGAAGGCGAAGGTTTCCACCGCAAAACCCACCTCGTCCGGCCCGTGCATCTTCGGCTTGACGATATAGGCTGAGCCCGTGCGGCTATTGCGGCCGGCGTCGTGGTGCGCGATGAGGGCGGTGATCATTAGGTCGATCAAACCCTCCGGCACGGCCTGACCTTTATGGCGCACCATATCGCTGTACATATGCAGGCCGACATTGCGCGCCAGCATGAGACTACGCCCATGCAGGGCGAAGGCCTGACCGTCGGGGGCCTTGTAGGTGCGGTCGGGATTGAGGCGGCGCGTGTGCACCTGACCGCCTTTGTGGAACTGCTCGCTGAGGTCGCCACGCGTCAGGCCCAGCCAGTTGCGATAGAGGCCGACCTTGTCCGCGGCATCGACGGCAGCGACGCTGTCTTCCATGTCCATAATGGCGGACAAGGCCGCTTCGAGCACGACGTCGGCGACGCCGGCCGCATCGGCCACCGGGCTGTGGCGGTCAATACGGATATCGATATGCAGGCCATTGTGGCGCAACAGGATCGACTGTGGCGCGTCGGGCGGGCCGCTGAAACCGACGAACTGTGACGGGTCTTTCAGCGGCGCGCCATTGGCCCGCAACTGTCCGTCCACCACCGCATAGGCCGAGACCTCGGCGTGGCTTAAGTCGTCCAGCGGCACGAATTCATCGAGATAGGCCTTGGCCGCAGCCTGCACCGCGGCACCGCGCGTGGCGTCATAGCCGCCCGGCGCTGGAACCAGCCCCAGCACATCCGTGCCATAGAGGGCGTCGTAAAGGCTGCCCCAACGGGCATTGGCGGCGTTCAGCGCATAGCGGGCATTGGACACCGGCACGACCAGTTGCGGCCCGCTCAGGCACGCAATCTCCTCATCGACATCCGCCGTCGTGACGGTGAACGCCGCCGGTTCGGGCCGCAGATAACCGATCTCGCTCAAAAAGGCCTTATAGGCCACCGGCTCAAAGGCGTGGCTGCGGTGCCAGTTGTCGATTTGTGTCTGCAAGGCGTCGCGCTTCGCCAGAAGGGCGGCATTGCGCGGGCCAAAGTCGCGGATAAGCCCCGCCAGCCCGTCCCAAAACGCCGCCTCGGCCACGCCAGAGCCCGGCAGGGCCTCTTCGCGGACAAAGCGCCACAGGATGTCATCAACCTCGATACCGGAGACGGGGGTGTAGGCCATAACGGTTTCCTTCCTTAAGTGCTGTCAGGATAACCGCTCATGAACCAGCGGGTCAATTTTTCCGGAAATTATTTCCAAAATCTATTTTAATTGTAAATATATGAATTTTAATGAGAAATAATTTCCATTTTCCGTACTATGCGCCGCGCGTATTTACATAAAGCGCAAACAACGACTGCCCCGCCGTCATAAACAGGCGGTTCCGGGCCCGTCCGCCAAACACCAGATTGGCGCAGCGATTGGGCAGGTGGATATGGCCGATCACTGTGCCGTCCGGCGCAAAGACGCGCACACCATTCAGGCCCGGGCCGCCGCCCCAGCCGCACCACAGATTGCCGTCTTCGTCGCAGCGAAAGCCATCCGGCTGACCAGGCGCGCACTCGACAAACACCCGCCCGTTCGTAAGGCCGTCGCCCACCACCTCGAACACCCAGATGCGTTTGGGCTCCGCCGACTGCGCGATGTAGCAAAGCCGCTCATCCGGCGAAAAACAGATGCCGTTGGGCCGGTCGATGGCGTCGGTCACGACACTTAAGCCAGCCTCCGTCCAGCGATAGACGTTCGTCGGCAGTTCCGGTTCAGCGCGATGACCTTCGTAATCGCCCAAAATACCAAACGGGGGATCGGTGAACCACACCGAGCCATCGCTTTTGACCGTGACATCATTGGGCGAGTTGAGGCGCTTGCCCTTATACTGGCTGGCCAACGTTGTGATCGTGCCGTCATATTCGGTGCGGGTGACACTGCGCGTGCCATGCTGACACGAAATCAGCCGCCCCTGCCGGTCGCGCGTGTTGCCATTACCGAAGTCGGATGGCTTGCGGAAGATCGACACCACGCCCGTCTCTTCGTCCCAGCGCAGAATGCGGTCATTGGGGATGTCGCTCCACAGCAGATAGCGCCCGTCGCCGAACCACACCGGCCCTTCGCCCCAACGGGTGCCTTCATAGAGCCGCTCCACCGCCGCCAGCGAAAGACGATATGTATCGAACCGCGGATCGAGGCTTTCAACGGACGGATCTGGATAAATCTCTGACGGCTGCCACATGCGATGTCTCCGGTTTCCCTCTGGCTACACCGGAGGCACCGTGAAAGGCAAATGCGATTATTCATAATACAATTTGCTTGCTCATTGCTCAATTTCAGTCATTACTAACCAAAAAGACGCAACGCCCCGACGGCACAGGCGCGATACTCCGTAAAACGACACAGGCCGGAAAACGGCGGGCGAAACAGGGAAACAACATGCTGAAACGATATGTCGCGGCTGTGGCCGCGCTGATGCTGGCTTCATCGGGCGCAATGGCTGGTGAAACCGTCAATTTCGATGCGGGCTGGACCTTCGCCAAAGGCGATATCGAAGGCGCGGAAAGCGTGGCCGGAGGGACCGCCGACTGGAAGCCCGTCACTTTGCCGCACGACTGGGCCATTGCCGGACCGTTTGATCAGAATGCCGCCTCAACGGGCTCAGGCGGCTGGTTGCCGACCGGTGTGGCCTGGTATCGCAAAAGCTTTGCCGTGACGCCTGATCTGAAGGGCAAGCGCGTCTTCATTGAACTGGGCGGCGTTATGGAACGCGGCGGCGTGTGGATCAACGGCATGCACGTCGGCCATCGCCCCAACGGCTATTCCAGCGTGCGCTATGAGATTACCGACCACCTGAGGGACGGCGATAATGTCATCGCCGTGCGCGCAGACACCTCTGCGCAGCCGGCGTCGCGCTGGTACGCCGGGGGCGGCATCTATCGTCACGTCAAACTCATCGTCACCGGCGACATCCATGTCGATGGCTGGGGCACCTATGTCACAACGCCCAAAATCGACGCCGCGTCGGCTACGGTGAAGGTCGAAAGCGCGATTCGCAATCAATCGAAGACCGACCGCACGGCGCATCTGGAAATTACCCTCACCGGCTCGGATGGTAAACCCGCCGGGACCTTCAAAGGCGCCGTGCAGACCCTTCCCGCCGGACGCGTCACCAAGCTGAATGCCGAAGGGGCGCTTGCACAGCCGAAACTGTGGGATCTCGGTCAGGGGAACCTCTACACCGCCGAGGTCAAGGTAGTGGCCGATACGGGCGAGGTGCTGGAAACCGATCGTTCGACCTTTGGCGTGCGCACAATCGAATTCCGCGCTGATACCGGCTTCTGGCTCAATGGCCGCAATATCAAGCTGAAAGGGACGGCAATCCATGCCGATGGCGGGGCCTTTGGCATGGCCGTGCCGCTGAGCTTCTATGAGCGCCGGTTGCGCGGCCTTCAGGCGCTGGGTGTCAATGCCATCCGCACGGCCCACCACCCGTTCTCACCGGAATTCCTCGACCTGTGTGACCGCCTCGGCATCGTGGTGATGAATGAGGCCTTCGATATGTGGACGGTGGCCAAAAGCCCGAAGGACTACCACCTGTTCTTTACCGACTGGTCGTCACTGGATGCCCGCGATTTCGCCAAACGCGACCGCAACCATCCGTCGGTCATTATCTGGTCCATCGGCAATGAAATTCACGACACGCCCTATCCGGTCGTCGCCAAGTCGATCCTGACGCGCCTGCAAAACATCTTCCATGAAGAAGACCCGTCGCGTCCGGTAACCATGGCCCTGTTCCGCCCCAACACCACCGGCGACTATAAGAACGGGCTCGCCGACCTGCTGGACGTCGTGGGGCAGAACTATCGTGAGAACGAGCTGATTCAGGCACACAAGGACAAACCGACGCGCAAGATCATCGGCACGGAAAACTCCAAAAACCGATCCTCCTGGGTGCCGGTGCGCGACTACGCTCCCTATGCCGGCATGTTCTTGTGGACCGGGGCGGACTATCTGGGTGAAGCCGACCGCGCCGGGTGGCCATTCATCTCCAACCCGTCAGGGCTGGTGGACCGCACGGATGTAGTGAAGCCCATCGGCTGGGAACGCGCCTCGTGGTGGGCGGAAACACCCGTGGTCAGGATCGGGCGCCGCGTCACCGAAGTGATCGACACCTCGGAATTGCCGACCATGGTGGGCGTCGCCATGCCTCAGCCTAAGGGGCCGGGCGTGCTCAATGACTGGACGCCGCAGGAGAACGGCCCGCACAGTGAAAAGGTCGAAATCGTCGCCAATACGCCGATGGTCGAGCTGTTCCTCAACGGGAAATCACTGGGCAAAAAACCAAAGAATGCCGACGACAGCGCCATCAGATACGACGTCCCCTTCGCCCCCGGCACGATCCGCGTGGTGGGCTATGATACCGCCGGTAAGGTCGTGGCACAGGATGAGCTGAAAACCGCCTCCGCACCCGTCGCGGTCCGTTTGACGGCCGAACAGGCCGCGCTAAAACCGGGCTTTGATCATGTGGGCTTTGTCCGGGCCGAGGTGGTGGACAAAAACGGCGTGCGCGTGCCAGATGCGGCCCAGACCCTGAGTGTGACCGTCGAAGGCGCTGGGCAACTGGCGGCGTTCGACAATGGCTCGCCTACCGACTCAACCATCTTCTCGTCCACCACCCGAAAGGCGTGGAACGGCCGGGCGCTGGTTATGGTGCGCGCCACCGGCACAAAGGGCAAAATCCGCGTCACGGTCTCCGGCGAGGGCCTGAAACCCGCCACGGTGACGTTGGATGCGAAAGAGTAGATGCGTATCTCCCCTTCACCTCAGCCCTCTCCCAGACGAGAGCGCGGGCACAGGACATTCTTGATGCGCAAACTCGCTTTGACCACTACCCTCCTCGCCCTGGCCCTGCCTTCACTGGCCTTGCCTTCACTGGCCCTGCCCGCGATGGCCCAAGAGTCCTTCCCGGTAACGGTGAGAGTTGATGCCAGCAGAACCACCGGTCCGCTCAAGCCCGTCTGGCGCTTTTTCGGGGCGGATGAGCCCAACTACGCCACCATGAAGGACGGGCAGAAACTGCTGGACCATCTGGGTGCGCTGAAACCCCAACAGGTCTATTTTCGTGCTCATAACCTGCTGAATACCGGCGATGGTACCCCGGCCTTCAAATGGGGCTCCACCAACGCCTATACCGAGGATAAGGACGGCAAGCCGGTCTATAACTGGATGATCACGGACATGATCATCGACTCCTATCTTCAGCGCGGGGTGCGGCCTTATCTCCAGATCGGTTTTATGCCTGAGGCCCTGTCGTCAGCCCCCGAAGGTACACCCTATCGCCATGCCTGGCGGCCGGGATTTCGCTATGAGCTGATCGAAGGGGGCTGGAACTATCCGCCGAAGGACTATGCCAAGTGGGAGGAGCTGGTCTATCAGTGGACGAAACACAATATCGAACGCTATGGCCGCGACGAAGTCCTGACGTGGTATTTCGAGGTGTGGAACGAACCCAACGGTCCCTCCTACTGGAAGGGCACGCCGGAAGAATTTTACAAGACGCACGACTACGCCATTGCGGGCGTTAAACGCGCCCTGCCCGAAGCCCGCGTCGGCGGTCCGGATGTGGCGGGCTCAGGCGGGGCCTTTATGGACGGGTTTTTAAAACACGTCGTGTCCGGCACCAACTACGCCACAGGTCAGACCGGCACGCCAACCGACTTCCTCGCCTTCCACGCCAAAGGCCAACCGACTTTCATCGGTGATGCTAAGGAAGGGGGCCACGTCCGCATGGGGATGCACAGTCAGCTCAAGGCCGTCGAAAACGGCTTCAAAAAGATCGCGGCGGTTCCGGAACTCAAAAACACGCCCATCGTGATCGGCGAAAGCGATCCCGAAGGCTGCGCCGCCTGCCCGGGCAAGGCCAATGGCTATCGTAACGGCACCATGTATTCCAGCTATACGGCGGCCTCCTTTGCCCGCATCTGGGAGTTATCCGAGCGGCATCAGGTCAATCTGGAAGGCGTCCTGACCTGGGCCTTCACCTTTGAGGATCAGCCATGGTTCGCCGGGTATAGGCAACTGGCCACCAATGGCATCGACCTGCCTGTGCTCAATGTCTTCCGCATGTATGCGAAGCTTGGGCCGGAGCAGCTCAGCGCCACCTCTTCGGCGCAGGTGCCTCTCGACGAAATGATCGCCAGCGTCACGCAGAAAAACGATGTCGGCGTCATGGCGACGCGCGACGCTCAACGCGTCGCGGTGTTGCTGTGGCATTATAATGACGATGACCTGAAAGGGCCGGATGCGCAGATCGCCCTGAGCTTGAACGGCCTTGGCAAGGCAGCTTCTCGTAAGGTCACTCAATACCGCGTCGATGCGAACACGGCCAATGCCTATACGACCTGGCAAAAAATGGGCGCACCCCCGTCACCGGATCAGGATCAATATAAACAGCTCGAAGCCGCGTCCGTCATGCACCCGCAAGCCTTGCCACCTCTGACGGTCGCAAAAGGACAAGCCACCTTGAACCTGTCGCTGATGCGTCAGGGCGTAACCCTACTGATTATTGAATAGACATATGACCATGCTCAATGACCTCAAAGGCAAATCCGTACTCATCACCGGCGCATCGTCTGGCATAGGCGCTGCCGTCGCCATGGGCTTTGCCGAATGCGGCGCAGCGGTGGCCATCCATTACGCCTCGAATGCCGAAGGGGCGCAGGCCGTGGCCGACGCCATCACCGCGGCGGGCGGCACAGCGGTGATTGTGCAGGCCGATCTGACCGACCCGAAAACGGCCAAAGGTATGGTCGAAGATGCCGCGCAGAAACTGGGCAAGCTCGACATCCTCGTCAACAATGCCGGCAGCCTGTGCGGCCGCCGCCCGTTCATGGAAATCGACGACGCGCTCTATGACACGGTAATGAACCTCAATGTGCGCGCGGTAATCAATGCCTCTCAGGCCGCGGTGCCGCTGATCGAACAGCAGGGCGGCGGCGCTATTATCAATGTCGGCTCGATCGCCGGCAATGATGGCGGCGGGCCAGGGTCAGGCCACTATGCCTGCGCCAAGGCCTATGTGCACAATCTGACGCGGCACATGGCACGCGATCTCGCCAAACGCGGCATCCGCGTCAACGCGATCGCGCCCGGCGTTATCGGCACCCCCTTCCACGCGGCAACGCCGGCCGAGCGTATGGAGGCAATGAAGAACGCCACGCAATTGGGGCGCATCGGCACGCCGGAGGATTGTGTGGGGACGGTGCTCTATCTGGCCTCCGATCGCTTAAGCGGCTACGTCACCGGTCAGATCGTGCACATCAATGGCGGGCAGTATATGCCTTAGGCCGTCATACACCATTGCCTCCTTATGCTGGTTTTTCGATCATGGGCGCCTTCTCTGGTAAGGAGCCTGCCCATGACCGACGACTTTCCCCCGCACAGCTTTGAGGACGGCGCGCGCGTCGAACACGCCGAAAAGGGCCTCGGCACGGTTAGCCATGACCCCACCGATGACGACCTGATCGTCCCACCCGGCGAAGCCCGCAAAAGCGGCTCCGACATGGTGCACGTGGTGTGGGACGACGAACGGTTTCCGGTCGGCAAGGTCACAGCCTCGGAACTGCAAAAAGTGCCCGATGCCACCGCCGCCATCTCGACGGGGATGTAATGCCGTCTCTCTGCTGGCAGGGAGGTGTAGATTATGAACCCAAAGACTTAAGCGCCAGAGCTTCGATTTCCGATTGAGACAGGCCCTCAAGCGTTACCGCCGGGCGCTTGGTCAGGTGTCCATTCTGGATATAGATGACATGCCCTGTCAGGCGCGCCACCTCCAGCGGGTCGTGGCTGACATAAAAGACCGGAACACGCTCGGCCACGTCGCGGATCAGCGGCACGATCTCAGCCCGCGCCGCCTGATCTAGGCTAGACAGCGGCTCATCCATCAGCAACAGCTCCGGCCCGGACAGCAGGGCCCGCGCCATGGCCACGCGCTGACGCTCGCCGCCCGACAGCCGTTCGACCTGACGCGGCAGCAGCGCGCCGATGCGTAACAGATCGACAATCCCGGGTTTATCGACGGCTTTCGGACTGCGCTTAAGGGCAAAATCGAGATTGCCCTCGACCGACAGGTGGCTGAACAGCGACGGCTCCTGAAACACATAGCCGACGGCGCGTTTGTGCACCGGCACAAAGCGATCCGCGTCCTGCCACACGGCGTCGCCCACCTTCACGCGCCCACTCAGGCGCTCCAGCCCGGCCATGGCGCGCAGCAGCGTCGTCTTACCCGACCCAGACGGCCCCATCAGCGCTGTAAGCCCTGCCCCGGCCTCAAAGCGCACAGACAGCGACAGATCACCCACCGTTCCGCTGAGATCGACCTGAATCATGGTCTGACCCCCGCCGAGCGCGCGCCGAAGCGCCGGTCGATGACCAGCATGATCATCAGGGCCACGAACGAGAAGGCCAGCAGTCCGCCGGAGATCAGGTGCGCTTCGGCAAAGTTAAGCTGTTCGACCGCCTGAAAGATGCGGATGGAGACGACCTCGGTTTGCCCCGGAATAGCCCCGCCGATCATCAGCACCACCCCGAATTCGCCGATGGTGTGCGCAAAGACCAGAAGCCCCGCCGTCACATAGCCGCGTCGCGCCTGGGGCAAGGCCACCGACCAGAAGGCATCCCAGGGTGAGGCGCGCAAGGTAGCGGCGACCTCCAGCGGACGCGGCCCCATGGCCTCAAACGCATTGCGGATGGGCTGCACCGCAAAGGGCAGCGAATAGACAAGCGACCCGATGACAAGGCCGGTAAAGGTGAACGCCAGTGTCCGGACACCGACGGGCTGTAACACCGCCATCAGTGGACTGTGTGGCCCCAGCGCGATCAGCAGGTAAAAGCCCAGCACCGTCGGCGGTAGGACGATGGGCAATGCCACCACGGCGGCCACCGTGTCGCGGAACCATCCCGTCCCTTTGGCCAGCCACCACGCCAGCGGCGTCGCCAGAAGCAACAGCAACGGCGTGGTCACGGCGGCCAGCAACAAGGTGACGCGGACGGCCTCCCACATGGGTTCAGCGGACCTCGTAGCCGTGCGAACGGATGATCTTCACGGCCTCCGGCGAGCGCAGAAAGGCCATATAGGCTCTCGCGGCGGGGTTGCTCGCGCCGACGCCCACCAGCACGGCCTGCTGATCAATGGGGGTATAGAGGTTGGCCGGCACCCGCCACGTCGATCCCCCCTTCCCCTGCACCTGCGACAGGGCGACAAAGCCCAGTTCCGCCGCCCCCGTGGCGACAAAAGTATAGGTCTGGGCAATATTGCCGCCCTTGACGATCCTGGCTTTCAGACGGTCATAGAGGCCAAGCCGGGTCAGGGTCTCAACCGCCGCCACGCCGTAGGGTGCGGCGGCCGGATCGGCAATAGCCAGCTTTTCAAACGTGCCGTTGCTGAGGACCGCACCCTTCGCGTCCACCCGTTTATCGGCGCTCCACAAGACCAGCTTGCCATAGGCATAGACAAAGCGGGTGCCTTTGACGGTCAAGCCCTCGGCCTCAAGGCGCACAGGGCGTTCGGCATCGGCGCTGAGGAAGACATCGAAGGGCGCGCCGTTCTTTATTTGCGCGTAAAACTGACCCGAAGCCCCGAAGCTTTGGGTGACGGTGTGGCCGGTCTTCTTCTCAAAGGCGCCAGCGATCAGTCTGGCTGTGTCGGTGAAGTTGGCGGCGACCGCGACCCGCACCTCTTCGGCCTGCGCCAGTGCCGGCACGACAAACAGCGCAAGGGCGATCAGCAGAAGACGACGAAGGGTTTGCATGATGTCATGCTGGCATGGGGAGAAAAATTTAGCCACGAAAAATACGAAAAGTCACAAACGGAAAATAGCCCTGCGGGCATAGGCGCTCCCACACGCGCATCGTTCGCGACTTTTCGTGTTTTTTAGGGGCTAACCCCTACGGGTGCTTCAACCCCACACCGAGGCTTTCCAACACATCCCAATAGGTCGGGAAGGTCTTAGACACGCATTTCGGATTGTCGATTACTACGCCCGACATCATCAGCCCGGCCAGCGAAAAGCACATGGCGATGCGGTGGTCATTGTGCGTGTCGATCACGGCCTTCGTCGTCGCCCCGCTCAGCGCCGGATCGGCGTGGACGATCAGGTCGTCCCCCTCTTCGTGAGCCAGACCGGCGCGTAAGGCGTTCAGCCCGTCGCACACAGCGCTCACCCGGTCGCATTCCTTAACGCGCAGATTAGCGATACCAACAAAACGCACAGGCGTCTGGTTAAATGCCGCCAGCACAGCCAGCGTTGGCACAGCGTCCTGTATCTGCGAGCCGTCAATAATCGCCGGCATGTTCGGCCAACTCATGATGATGTCACGCGCCTTGGCGTCGGGCTGGGTCAGGGCCGCTGTGTCCATCTGAAAGTCGATCTTACCGCCCGTTAGCACCTCGGCTGCCCACAGATAGGTGCAGGAGGAGGCGTCCGGTTCGATGGGGTAGTCTGCCGCCACATAGCCGGTTCGTTCCACGCGCCACACGCCGTCCGACGGCTGCGACACCTTCGCGCCAAAGGCCTGCATAACGCCCAGAGTCAAATCGATATAGCCGCGCCCGCCGATGCCGTGATCGCCACGCAGCCTCACTTCAACCGCCGTCTCGCCGCAGGCCGCCAACATCAGAAGCGCCGACACGTACTGGCTCGACAAACCCGCGTCGATGTCTACGACGTCTCCGGAAAAGCCACCGCGCGCCTTTACCGTCACCGGCGGGCACCCGGTTGGGGCCGACACCTTGACCCCCAGCCGCGTCAGGGCCTCAACCAGCGGCTGGATAGGCCGTTTGCGCATGTGTGCGTCGCCGTCGATCACCACAGCTCCGTCGGCCAGCGCCACCGCTGCCGTCAGAAAGCGCGTCGCCGTGCCCGCATTGCCGAGAAACAGCGGCTCGGCGGGGGCCTTCAGCTTGCCCGAAGAGCGCAAGGTCACGGTTGTGGCATCAAGGGTTTCGATCTCTACCCCCATCTGTTTCAGCGCCGTGGCCATATGCACCGTATCGTCGCTGGTCAGCACCCCCGATAGCGTGCTTTCCCCTTTGGCCAGCGCCGCCACCAGAAAGGCGCGGTTCGTGAGGGATTTAGACCCCGGCACCACCACAGCGCCGGTGATCGGCCCGGTGACCGGCACGATTTCAAGCTGAGGGAAGGCGTCGATATTCATGAAGGGGCTCCGTGATACAGGCGCTTCCTAAACACTGAGAGGGCGTTCGTAAAGGGTGCAGCCATCTGCCGCAGTCCGCGCAGTCGCTTGTTTTTATTGCATCTGAAACCGTTTGCTTGTCCCCTGAGATCACCCTTGCGGACAAAACCGTTGTCAGAACGTTTTCAATTGCGTAAGAGCCACTTTATAATCATTCTCACTTGCAAGTCTGACCCGCGTTCCCGATATGAAACTGAGCGATCTGCCTCTGCATAGCGCCGCCATCGTGGTCGATGTCGCCGATCTCGGTGCCGATGACCGCGTCGGCCGTCGGCTGCGCGAACTGGGTTTTGTCGCCGATGAGCCGGTGAAGGTCGTGGCCAAAGGCCCGTTCGGGGCCGAACCCCTGCTGATCCAGATTGGCTTTACCCGTTTCGCGCTGCGCCGCGCCGAAGCCGACCGGGTTCAGGTGCGTACAGCGTAAGGAGCGCGTTCTGAGATGTCCGGACTGTTGATCGCGCTTGTTGGGAACCCCAATTGCGGCAAGACTGCCCTGTTCAACCAGCTCACCGGCGCGCGCCAGAAGGTCGCCAACTTCGCCGGTGTGACGGTCGAACGCAAGGAAGGCAGTTTCACCGCGCCCTCTGGCCGCACGATCAAGGTGCTGGACCTGCCCGGCGCCTACAGCCTCGATGCGCTGGGCCCTGACGAAATCATCACCCGCGACGTCTGTATGGGCAAGGTGGCCGAGGTCGGCGCGCCTGATGTGATCGTATGCGTGGTGGATGCTACCAATCTGCGCCTCAACCTGCGCTTTGTGCTGGAAATCCGCAAGCTGGGCCGCCCCATGGTGCTGGCGCTCAACATGATGGACGCGGCGCACAAACGCGGCATCCAAATTGATCAGAACACGCTTCAGGCCCTGCTGGGCATACCGGTCATCCAGACCGTGGCCATTGCCGGGGGCGGTGCCAAACACCTGATCGAACATATCGACACGCAGTCGATCAAACCTCCAAAGATCGCTACGACAGAGCGCGACGTGCACCTTGAGGTACGCGACATCCTCAACGCCGCCGTCACCATGCCGAGCTTTACGGCCAAGATCGACGACCAACTGGATGGCGTCCTGCTTAATCCGGTGTTTGGCCTGCCCATCCTTGCCCTTTTGATGTTCGTGGTGTTTCAGGCTGTGTTTGCCTGGGCAACGCCGCTGATGGACGGGATTGAGGGCCTGTTCGGCTGGGCCGCTGAAATGGTGCGCGCCCAAATGCCCGAAGGCCTGCTGCAGAGCTTCATCGCCGACGCCATGATCAGTGGGGTGGGCTCGGTGCTGGTCTTCCTGCCGCAGATCCTGATCCTGTTCTTCTTTATTCTGGTGCTCGAAGAGTCGGGCTACCTGCCGCGCGCCGCCTTCCTACTCGATACACTGATGGCACGGGCCGGCCTGACCGGGCGGGCCTTTATCCCGCTGCTGTCGTCGTTTGCCTGCGCCATTCCGGGCGTGATGGCCACGCGCTCGATCCACGATATCCGCGACCGCCTGACCACCATCATGATCGCGCCGCTGATGACCTGCTCGGCGCGACTGCCGGTCTACACTCTGTTGATCGCCGCCTTCATACCTGAGCGTCAGGTGTGGGGTGTCCTAAGCTTTCAGGGCCTTGTGTTGTTCGGGCTATATATCGCCGGTATCCTTTCGGCCCTGATCGTCGCCTGGGTGATGAAATTGCTGCGCACGGACAAGAGCCCCGCCATGCTGCTGATGGAACTCCCCTCCTATCGCCTGCCCAATCCGCGCAATCTGGCGCTGGGCCTGTGGGAGCGCGCCGGCATTTTCATGCGCCGGATCACCGGCGTCATTTTCGCTGCCAATACGCTGTTGTGGGTGCTGGCCACCTTCCCGCGCGCTCCCGCCAATGCCACGCAGCCGGCGATTGACTATTCCTTCGCTGGCATGATCGGCCACGCCATCGAGCCCATCTTCCGCCCCATCGGCTTTACGTGGGAAATCTGTATTGCCCTCATCCCCGGCATGGCCGCCCGCGAAGTGGCCGTTTCGGCGCTGGGGACGGTCTATGCCATTTCCGGCTCCGAAGACGCCGTGGCCAATCAGTTGCAGGCCACCGTCACGGCGCAATGGTCGCTGGCCACCGGCTTCTCGCTGCTGGCCTGGTACATATTCGCGCCGCAGTGCCTTTCGACGCTTGCCGTTATCCGCCGCGAAACCAATTCGTGGAAGTTCGTCGGCCTGACGACGGGCTACCTGTTCGCTCTGGCCTATCTGGCCTCGTTCCTGACCTACAGCGTAACGCGGATGGTGACGGGATGAGCTACGACCTGATCCAGACCCTGATCGTTGCGGCCATTGTGGCCGTGGCGGCCGCCATGATGGCGCGCCGCCTGTTCCCAAAAACCGCTGAGGCCGTGGCCCGCCGTCTGGGGCGAAAGACTGCTAGCAAACCGGTCACCGGGTGCGACTCCGGCTGCGCATCGTGCAATGGCTGCAAGACGCTGAGATTCGATTTACCCCCTAAAAGCTAAACACTCCCGGATTTTGGGCAAAAAAAAGCCGCGCATTGCGGCGCGGCTTAAAGTTTACAGGGAGGAAACGCCCAGGAAGGGCAATCAGCGCAGCGCGCTGAACATCTTCAATTTAGTTTGCGATGCAGCAAAACGCAAGGCCTTATCCAGAAAGCCTCTTCAACAAAAGTTACAAACGCAATGGGGTTTGTGAATGCAACGCAGCACAGATGGTCGATAGCGCATTCTTACAAATGAGCAGACAATCGGCACTGTGGTTTTCCGTCGCAGGGCGCATGCTGACAGCCTTTATACAGGAGCCCTGTCATGACCCATTCTGAAGACCCGTTGCACGCGCGCGGCGATGCGCTAACCCGCAACGGCCCTGAAGGTCCCGGCAATCTGCCTCGCCGTAGCCTGCCGTGGGGCATTGTCGCCGTTGTGATCGTCCTGATCGGCTTTGTCATCGCCTTAACCGCTACCAACCGCGACAGCCCAACCGCAAAGGGTCCGGATGCCGCCTATGACGCCAATCGCTTGGATAAGACGGGTACCGACGAACCTAACCCGCAGACAACCAGATAAAGCGCGCCACAAACAGCCCGGCCAGCACAAGCAGCAGCCAGTCGCCGGGCCGCGCCTGACCGCGTAGCAGCTTGATCACCGCATAGGCCGTGATGCCGAAGGCCAGGCCGTTGGCGATAGAAAAGGTAAGCGGAATCCCAATCAGAATAAGGAAAGCCGGAACAGACACACCGGCGTCGTCCCAGTCGATCTCCTTCAGCGGGGCCATCATCAGCGCGCCGACTATGATCAGGGCCGGTGCCGTGGCCGCTGCTGGGATGAACTGCGCGTACGGCGCAAAGAACAGCGCCACAAGGAAGAGCAAACCCGTCACCACCGCCGTCAGACCCGTGCGACCGCCTTCGGCCACACCCGCCGCGCTTTCGATATAGCTGGTGACGGTCGAGGTGCCCATCACCGCCCCGGCCATCGAGGCAATCGAATCCGTGAACAGGATCTTATTGAGGCGCGGAATGGTGCCGTCCGGCTGCATCAGCCCGGCGCGCTTGGAGACGCCGACCAGCGTGCCGACATTGTCGAACAGATCGACAAACAGAAACACAAAAATGATTTCGAGGATGCCGAAGCCCGTCTTGCCGATATCGAGGGCCGCCGGAATATCCAGTGCAAAGGCCGTAGCGGTCAGCGCCTTGAGGTCATAGGGCGTCGGCTGATAGGTCACCTGCCCCAAGCCCCACGCCGCTGCGGTGGTTGCCAGTATGCCTATCAGCACCGCCCCCTTGATGCGCCAGGCGCTCAGCACCGCGATGATCAGCAGCCCCAGTAGCGCCAGTGCCGGGGCGGGCGTCTTGAGGTCACCCAGGGCCACGGTGGTGGCCGGGTTAGCGACGATAATGCCCGCCTCTTTCAGGCCGATAAAGGCGATAAACAGGCCTATGCCGCCCGCTACGGCGGCAAACAACGGCTTAGGGATGGCGTTGACGATCATCTGCCGCACCCCGCCGAGCGTCAGCAACAGGAAACACACGCCTGACAGGAAGACGCAGCCCAGCGCCGTCTGCCACGCCAGCCCCATCCCCTTGACCACGGTGAAGGTGAAATAGGCGTTGAGCCCCATGCCCGGCGCCATGGCCAGCGGATAATTGGCCACTAGCCCCATGAGGATAGAGGCAAAGGCCGCCGACGCGCAGGTCGCCGCCGCCACCGCCGCCAGCGGCATCCCCGTCTGCGAGAGGATGGCCGGATTGACCAGGACGATATAGGCCATGGTCAGGAAGGTGGTGAAACCGGCCATGACCTCCGTCCGCACCGTGGTGCCCTGCGCGCTCAGGCCAAAATATTTGTCGAGAATGCCCATATCGTCCCCACTCCTTAAGTTCCTCCCCTGATTTCAGCGGAGGTGTGAACACGCAAGCGCCTTACGGCCCTTATTTTGGCGGCAAGGCGCGGATAAACCGGCACACGACTGTGGCTGAATTTTCCGAAGCGAGCGCCATGAAGGTCGCCATCTGGTTGGCGTGTTCGTCGCCGCCCGCCAGATCGGACAGGCTGCGGAAGACAATGAACGGCACGTCATTGGCAAAGGCCACCTGCCCCACGGCCGCGCTTTCCATATCAGCCACGCGGGCATTAAACGCGCGGTGCAGATAGTCGCGGTAATCGGCATTGTCGACAAAGGCCGGCGACGAAACCGCGTCCCCACCCACATGTAATTGCGGCCTGTGATCGAGGCAGCGGCCGTCCGCGGTGCAGTGGGTGAGTTCGGTCTGTTCAAGTTTAGCGGCAACCGCCAGCATGGCCGGATCAGCTTCGAACCATACCTTTGGCGACGGTGCGTGCTTGGCGCTGCCTACCACCACCGAATTGGGGATGATCATGCCATAGGCTTCCATGCCGTCGGGGGCCCAGGTCAGCCAGTCCGGCTTGACAAAGCCTTTCGCGGTCTGGCGTCCCATGATGGTTTCCAGCGACTGCGCCCAGCGCGCCGGCGCCACCACATCGCCGATCTTCAGGGACGGGTCGATGCCCCCGGCTATGCCCGAAAAGACGATGCGTTCGACGTGGAAGCGGTCAATAAGAAGTTGCGTATTCATCGCCGCATTGACCATAGACATGCTCGACATGGTCAGCACCACCGGCTTGTCCTCCAGCGTGCCGGTGACGAATTTCATGCCATTGAGACTGTAGCTTTGGGCGTCTTTCAACCGTCCGATCAGGGCCTGCCACTCCGGCTCAAAAGCCGAGATAACGCCGATGCGCGGGGTTTTATCCAGGTAGGTCGCCGCCTGCGCCGTCATCGTCATCATTACGCTCATCACCATCGCCAGACAGAGGCCCCAGAACCGCATACGTCACCTCTTCGCAAATGCGAAAAGCTAACGCGCGACGACGAGAGGTGCAATCGAAATTACGGCACATCCAGTTTAATGGCATCGTACATCACCTGACCCGGTGCGGCTGTGCCGGGGGCCTGATCGTCATCAGCAGCGGCGCTGTCGGCGGCCTTGATCAGAGCCGGATCAAACACCTGCCCATCAGCATGGCGCAAGGTCAGGTCATTCTCGGCTTTCAGCAGAGACGCATCGAAGGTGAAGGTCACGAGGTTGTAATTCTGATCCTGCACGCCACCGCGATAGCCGGCTGTGCCGGTCTTAGGCAGGCGGATGGCCCCGATCTCCTGACCGTTAAGGGCCACACGGACATCGGTAAGTTTACCCTTTGCCGGTTGCGCCGAGGCGATGCCGATCGTCAACTTCCCCTCCCCGGCTTGCGGCGTTGCATTGAAGCGCAGATGCCAGGCCGGATTTCTCATATACCAGGACCAGTGCGCATAGTTCCAGTCGCGCGCGGCGAGGCTGCGCCCGATGGTGAAATCGACATCGTTGGGAAATTGCTGCGGATAGAGGCTAAACATCTGATAACCGCGCGCTTCGTCGCCATTGCGGAACTCCGCCGCCTGACGATCAAACGTCCCCAACTGCCACAGGGTCTTGCCGTGCGATTCCTTCTCCCAGAAGATCGTGCCTGTGTCCTGCTCACCGGCGCGGATGGTCACGGTGCGACCGCTCAGGTCGCGGGGCTGATCCGCCCCGGTGACGCTCAGCGCATAGGTGCCGGGCGCAATGCCTTCGATGCGAAACTGCCCGTCGGCATACACCTCACCCCAGTAATTATAGCCCTTGCCGCTGTCGGACCAGGCCCCACCAGGGTCAGACAGGACAACCCGGCTCTTGCCCGCCGCCGCCCCGTTCAGGCGCACTTCCCCGCTCAGCGTGCCGCGCGTTCGGGCGTATTCGGGCACACTGACGAAATCATAGGGCCACTGCGCTTTTTCGGCCGCCAATTGCCGGTCGATATCGAACCAAAGGCGGCCCGGCGTTGTCGCCTGATTGGCATAGATTAGGAAGGGGCCATAGACCTTGGACCACGCCTCCCCGGCCTGCACGTCCACCGACTTTGCGCCGAAATGCGAGGATTGCAGCACGCGCAAAAGCACATCGTCATGCACGGTCTGCCCCTGCTTGATCGGGCCTCCATTGTGATATTCCGGCGACGGCTCGATCATCCAGATGCCGCGCGACTTACCCGGTTCGACGGACAAGGTGCCATAGGCCGGGACATCGCCCCAATAGACCGAGTTGAGATACTTGGTCTTCACCGTCCCGTCGGCCAGCCGGAAGGTGGCGTCCATCAACTTCTGCGTCACCTCGGCGCGCGGAATGCGGATTAGCTTGTCGCGCGCGATGCTCCAGGCATTGAACACCTGCGGCGAGGTGCGAAAGACAAAGCGCGTCTGCCACAAACGCGCGGCGGGAAGATCGGCTGGGTGGCGGAAGACGACATAGGCATAGAGTCCTGGCAGGCCGTCCTTCATCACATAGTGGCGCTCGGCCCTGAACGGAAAATGTTCGGTCGGGCCGCTGCTGATCTTCACATCAGCCAGTGTCGCCGTCGCCGTGACCAGCTCGACAGACGTATCGGCGGGTGAAGGGCGGTAATAGCCCTTCTTAGGTGGCGGCGTAGCCGTCGTGCCCAGTGCCTCGGCATTGGCGTCCCAGTAGAGTTTCTGCCCGCTCTGGATCAGATCGGTCGGGGTGCCTCGCAGGTCCCTGAACGACACCACGTCGCCATTGGCGTCGATCACCGCTTCGATCAGACCATTATTGAGCGACAGCCGCCCGTCGGCGCGGATCGCCATCACCTCAGCCGCCGCGGGCAAGGCGCCCAGCAGAAGAAGCACCGGCAGGACGGTTTTGAGAGCCTTCGATTTCACGGTATCTTCCCTGAGCGTGTGTTTATCGATCATCAAACGTCACGAACGCTCAGATTCCGTTGCATCGCCTTGGTGGAAAACAAAAAAAGCGCCCTTTAGAGGGTAATACGGTTCACTTAAGAATCATTCCGTAAAATATATGAGCCAGGATGGTGATTCGTTCATCATTCTGGCTTTACTTTTATGCGCGCTCGCATTGGACATCATGTTGATTTAACGGCTCTTTCCCGCTCGGTCGATGTGGATTGGATCTCGCAGGCCTTAGCGGCGACAGGCAAGGCGAGTGTACGTCGCCGTAAACTTCCTGCGGAGCAAGTGGTGTGGCTGGTGATAGCGCTCGCTCTTTATCGCCATCAGTCGATTGCGGATGTGGCTGCCCATCTTAGCCTTGCTTTGCCCGACGAGGTGAATCCCGATATTGCCAAGAGTGCCCTGACCCAGGCCCGGCAACGCCTGGGTCAGGCCCCTTTGGCACAGCTCTTTGCCATATGTGCCGCCTGCTGGGACGAGCGGCATCAAAACGGTCGAGCCTGGCGCGGACTTACGCGTTACGCCGTGGATGGAAGCACGTTGCGGACGTCCGACAGCGAGGAGAACCGTGCACATTTTGGCGCTCAAAGCTACACGTCGGGCGTTGTTGCCAGTTATCCGCAGTTACGCCTGCTGACGTTGACTGCCCTTGCCACGCACCTGGTGCGCGACGCGGTGTTTGGCGCCTACGATACAAACGAGATGCTCTACGCTAAGTCCCTTGTTGACCAGGTGCCGGACCATTCCCTAACGGTCTTCGACAAGGGGTTCTTTAGTGCTAGTCTTTTGCTGCGGTTGCAGACCCAAGGCACGCAGCGCCATTGGTTGATCCCGGCCAAAGCAAACTGCGTGTGGGAGCGCCTGGATCAAACCCCGGGTGACTATCGGGTGCGTATGAAGGTGTCACCGCAGGCCCGCCAGGCTGAACCGGGATTACCTGCCTCATGGGAGGCCAGGGCGATCGAGACGACCACGCGACATGGCAAAAAGCGCATCCTGCTGACATCCCTGATGGATACCAAGGCCTATCCGGCCAAGGACATCGTCCATCAGTACGAGGAACGCTGGCGTATCGAAACCAGCTATCGCGAACTCAAGCAGGAGCTTCTTGGCAGTGAACTTACCCTGCGGAGCGGAACCCCCGAAACCGTCTGCCAAGAGGTCTGGGGGGCATTGCTGGCCTACAATCTGGTCCGATTGGAAATGGCCGAAATCGCCGTCGAAGCCGAAGTTCCGCCAACTCAGCTCAGCTTTACGGCCACATTGCATTATCTGCGTCAGGAGTGGGGATGGATGGCGATCGAAGCGCCTGGAAAAATCCCAGCACATCTCGTCAGGCTGCGAAACAGACTCGGCGATTTGTTGCTCTCAACAAAACGGGGGCGATCATGCCCCCGTGTCGTCAAAACTCTGCCCAGAAAATACGACCAGAGAACTGTATCCGCCCTTAAGTGAACCGCATTACCCTTTAGAGGGCGCTTTTTCCAGGTTTCTCTCTGTGGCCTACCACAGCAAGCCATAGAGGGCGACGAGCACGATCACCACGCCGATCGCCAGTATGTTGAACGCTGTGGAGGTCTTAAAGCTGACCCCTTCCAGCGTAAGGGTCGAGACCGGCTTCTTGTTCGGCACGATCAGCGACACCAACACGCACAGGGCCAGAGACGCCAGAAAGACATAGCCAACGCGGTCCATGAAAGGCACATCGGGTAGCACGTATTTAGCGATGGTCGAAAGGATGACCGAGGCGGCCACAGCGACAAAGGCCCCGGCGGTCGAACAGCGCTTCCAGAACATGCCCAACGCGAAGATGACCACGATGCCTGGCGTGAAAAAGCCGGTGAACTCCTGAATGAACTGGAAGGCCTGATCGGTCTTGCCCAGCAGCGGCTGCGCCACCGCCATGGCCACGATCACCGACACCACTGAAGCGATACGGCCAATCGTCACCAGCTTCTGATCCGGAATGTCCTTTTTCAGGGGAGCCACCACATCGAGCGTGAAGATGGTCGAGATCGAATTGATCTTCGAGGCCAACGAGGCGATGATCGCTGCCACCAGCGCCGCAAAGACGAGACCCAGAAGGCCGCTGGGCAGAAGCTGCATCATGGCCGGATAGGCGTGGTCGGCCTTTTCGATATTGGGCGCGAGGATAAGGGCGGCTAGGCCCGGAAACACCACGATCACTGGCATCAGCAGCTTGAGATAGGCGGCGAAGGCAATGCCCTTTTGGGCCTCATTAAGCGACTTGGCCGCCAGCGCGCGCTGGATGATATACTGATTGAAGCCCCAGTAGGAGATGTTCATGATCCACAGGCCGCCGACCAGAACGGCGATACCGGGCAGGTCCTTATAGAAGGGAGAGTCCTTCGAGAGGATCATGTCGAAATGCTCAGGGAAGCGCGTGTAGAGGGTGTGCAGACCGCCCATAACACCAGCGTCACCGCCGATTTTCGAGAACGAAATATAGACGATGATCAGACCACCAAGGATAAGTAGGGCCACTTGCACGATGTCGGTCAAGGCCACGGCCTTCAGCCCGCCATTGATCTGATAGGCAAGGGCGAAAATCCCGATGGCCACGATGGCGTAGATGGGCTCAACGCCGGTGACGCCCGAAATCGCCGTCGCCCCCAGCCATAGGATCGAGGTCAGGTTAACAAAAACGTAGAGCACCAGCCAGAAAACGGCCATCAGGTACTTCACACTGGGGCCGAACCTTTGTTCAAGGAAGCCCGGCATGGTCATGACGCCGTTCTTGATAAAAACGGGCAGGAAGTATTTCCCGACGATGATCAGGGTGATGGCCGCCATCCACTCATAGGAGGCGATAGCCAGACCGATGCGGAAACCAGACCCTGACATGCCGATGATCTGTTCGGCCGAGATGTTGGCGGCGATAAGTGACGCGCCGATGGCCCACCACGGCAACTGATTGCCGGCGAGGAAGTAGCCCTTGGAGGTCAAAGCCTCGCTGGACTTGCGACGCGACACTACCTGCGCCAGAATAAAAATGCCGACGATATAGGCCAGCAGGATATAGAGATCGACGTCCGCCAGTATGTTGGTGGCGGGCAGGAAACCTGAAAGCATGAACGCCCCCTGTGTGTTTTTGCGGCATCTGTTGCGCAGCAATTGTCACACAATTAACCGAAATTTAGAATTTGGCAATGTGCAATCGTCAGCAAGACGACTGAGTGCGTTGATGGATCACAACACGGAGACTCCCATGCTGCGCCTTACTTTTGCGGTGGCCCTGTGCGGCCTGAGCCTGAGCGCCCTGCCCGCCCGCTCCGAGCTACCGAAGGCAGACCGGCCAATACGAGTGCTGATCATCAGCGGCGGATGCTGCCATGACTATCCGCAACAGCGTGAGATACTGGAAACCGGGCTCAAGGCGCGGCTGAAGGTTGAGGTCTCACACCTCTATTACGACCCTAAACCCGGCGAACAGGCCACGCGCCCGAAACTGCCGATCTTCACCAACCCGGAGTATGGCGCCGGCTATGATGTGATTGTACACAATGAATGCGCCGCGGACGAAAGCGACCCGTCGGTAGTGGAAGCGGTTCTGGCGCCGCACCGCAAAGGGATACCGGGCGTCAACCTGCACTGCGCCATGCACTCCTACCGCTCCGGGACGTGGCAGACGCCGGTCCGCGCAGGCGACGCCAATGCCCGCTGGTTCGAGTATGTGGGCATCCAGTCATCCGGGCACGGGCCGCAATCCCCCATTACCCTGAGTGTCGTCGATAAGGCCCATCCGATCACCAAAGACCTGAAGGGATGGACGACGACAAAGGACGAGCTTTACAACAACCTCACCCGCTTCGATGTCACACCGTTGATCACCGGTGTTCAGCCCGAAGCCGTGACGCCAGAAGAACGAAGCCTGCATTACACGGTGGCCTGGACGCACCATTATGGACCGCAAAAGGTCCGCGTCTTTTCAACGACGCTGGCCCACAACGAAGCCAATATGCGCGAAGACGCCTATCTCGATCTGGTGGCGCACGGTGTGGCCTGGGCCACCGGGCATCTCGGGCCTGACGGGCAGGTAGATAAAACATACGCGGTGGAGTGAGCCCCACCGCGTATGGCTTTTACGTCTGTCGGCCCGGCCTATTTCGGGCAGACAGCATCGCCTTCGTTGGAAGCCAGCTTGACCGCCGTGTAGGTCAGTTTCAGCGGCTTTTCTGAACGCAGCGCAAACGGCATGCCGATCTGGGCCATGTTCTGACCGATAGCGGCGAAGCAGTTCAGCTTGACCTTCAGCGTATGGAACTGACCGTCGGCTTTCAGGAGGCTTGCGACATCCATTTCCTGGAAGACGAAGCGGTCACGGCCCAGCGCCAGCAGCACTGGACCCGTCGGGGCCGCATCGAGCTTATAGGTGATGGAGATGGCCAGTTCGCCCGTCGATTGACGGCTGAGGTCGATCACGTCACTGGCGAAATAGGCCTCGCCCTTGCCCTGCCCCGTAAAGGTCAGAAGGCGGCCGTTTTCCTGAGCCCCGGCGTCAACCGTGGCCTGAGTGACCACGCCCTTCGGGGACCTGATCGTGCCGTGATCGCCCGCCACCGCGCCATCAGCGTCGGCGAGGTAGAACTTCCACGGCGCGCGCACGCGACCAGCATTGAAGTAGGTATCGACATTAACGACACCGACGTCCTTCAGACCGGAGTCTTCGGACAGCGGCAGCAGGTCGCCCTTTTCGGCATAGGTCAAGCCGTAGCCATAGGCAAACAGCGGGTCATAGCCCGGCGTGTTGAGGTTCAGCGGCTGCTGATTGGCGAATTTCGGCCACGAGAAGCTGAGCTTGCCCTTGAAGTCGTTGCGCGCCTTGCCCGCCTTGTCGCCGATCAGCACATCAGCCACACCGCCGCCTTCGCTGCCCGGCAGGAAGGCCGCCACAAAAGAGTCAGAAGCGTTGATCTCCGGGTTCACCCACATCGGACGGCCCGACAGGAAGACGGTGACGACCGGAATACCCGCGGCCTTCAGCTTTTTGATGAGGGCCAGATCCTTGCGCTCACCCGACTGATAGTCGAGGTTCGGGCGGTCGCCCTGGAATTCGGCATAGGGGTCTTCGCCGATCACCACGATGGCGACGTCGGGCTTCTTGCCCTTGAACGTGCCATCTACCGACAAGGTGGCCTTGCCGCCCGACGCCTTGACCGCGTCGCTGATGCCGCCAAAAATTGACTGACCGTTGGGGAAGTCAGAATTGGCATTGCCCGTGCCTTGCCAGGTGATGGTCCAGCCGCCCGACTGCTTGCCGATATTGTCGGCCCCGTCACCGGCGACCAGCACGTTCGCGCCGCCCTTCACTGGCAGCAGCGAGCCATTGTTTTTCAGCAGGACCAGAGACTCACGCACGGCCTGACGCGCCACGGCGCGGTTCTCGGCCTTGCCCAGATTCTCCCAGCGACCGGCCATTGGGCGATCCTTGGGCGCGCCCAGCGTAAACAGGCCGCCCTTGATCTTGGCGCGCAGGATGCGGCGCACGGCGTCGTTCAGGCGGTCTTCGGAGATTTCGCCGGACTTCACCTGAGCCAGCGTGTTCTCATAAATGCCCTTCCACGAATCCGGGGCCATGAACATGTCGATCCCGGCATTGAAGGCCTGCGGGCACGAAGTGGTGGTGCAGCCCGGCACCTGACCCTGTGCGTTCCAGTCGGAGACGACGAAGCCGTTAAAGCCCATGCGGTGTTTCAGCACGTCGGTCAGCAGGTACTTGCTGCCAGTCAGCTTCTCACCGTTCCACGACGAGAATGAGGCCATAACCGACAGGGCTCCGGCTTCAATCGACGGCGGATAGCCGGCATTGTGGATGTTAGCCAGTTCCTCTTCGCTGATCTGGGCATCGCCCTGATCCTTGCCGTTCAGCGTGCCACCGTCACCCAAAAAGTGCTTGGCCGAAGCCATGATGTGTCCGGGCTTTATGCCCTCATCACCGCCCGTATCACCTTGCAGGCCTTCAACGACCTTACCGGCATAGGCCGCGACATCGGCGGGGTTTTCTGAATAGGATTCATAGGCGCGGCCCCAGCGCTTGTCCCGCGACACGGCGACCGTCGGGGCAAAGGTCCAGTCCACGCCCGCCAGCGACATTTCATAGGCGGTGACGCGGGCAATATCCTTCATCAGCTGCGGGTTGCGCGTGGCCCCCAGACCGACATTGTGCGGGAAAATGATAGCGCCGACGAGGTTCGAATGGCCGTGAACGGCGTCAATCCCGAACAGCAGCGGAATCTTGCTCTTCGACGGATATTCCAGCGAGGCGCGCCAGTAGGCGTCGGCCAGATCGAGCCATTGTTGCGGCGTCGCGCGCTCATTACCGCCGGGGGCCGAGTTGCCACCAGCCAGAATCGAGCCCAGCGGGTATTTTTTGAGGTCTTCCGGCTTGATGGCCGAAATATCGGCCTGCACGGTCTGACCGACCTTTTCCTCCAAAGTCATGTCGGCCATGAGGGCGTCGATCTTCGCTTCGACATCAGCATCGATCAGGCCCGCATCCTTCGTCGTCGGCCATACGGGGTTAACCTCAACGGCGGCGGGCTTCGCCACCTCGGCCGGCGTAGCCGCCAAGGGTGTTGGCTCAGCCTTGCCCTTGCTTTCGATAATGGTGACGCAGCCCGAAGTCGCCAGGGCCGTCAGCAAAAGGCCTGCGGACACGCTGGCTTTCAGCGCGCCCTTCATGGATTTGCGCATGTCTTCTCTTCCTTCTTCCCGCGGCGTTTCGTTTGCCGGTCTTATTTGTATATCGGGCCCGAAAGCGCGCAACTGTCGCTTTGAGCGTCCCACTTAATGACAGCGCTATCAGAGAGCGTCAAGCCGCGAGACAGGGCCAAAGGCACGTCTGACGTCTGTGAAAACGATTTTCCCGCCTCCTATGTCAAAATCAGCCACACCTTTAAATCATTGACGTAGTGCAGGTTTTGCGATGATTTTTCACGCCTGCGCAGAAATTTCGCTACCCTTATCGCCATCATCGTCAAAAACGCGCTTGACAGCGCTGTCAGATTGTCGCAATTTTGCGTGACCCGTTGGTGCTCCTTTTTGAGCGGTCCCTCCGACCGTTCAAATCTGAGTTTAAAATTCTGGCTGAGCGCGGCTTCTTTCCCTTTTTCACGGCCACGCGTCCGCAGAATTTTAAATCGTCATCTGGATTTGGCATTATTCAGATGGCAATGTCCTTACACCCGGCAGCCCGGTTTATCCGGTCTGCCGGTTTTTTTTGCTTGTAATCGCCTCACGATGCGCGCAAAAGTTGAGAAGACGTTGCACCAAGAGTCATTTTTAATGGTCCTTGATTTGTCCGGGGGATGAGGATGAAACGGGCTTTTCTGAAACTTTGTGCCATCGGCTTGATGGCATTGGCCGTGGCGGTGCCCGCAATGGCCCAGACGGCCGAAGACCGTGCCCTAGCCCTGGCCGCCCAGCCGCCACAGGACCTCGATACCTATTACAACCTCAAGGCTGAGATTGGCGACGACCAGACGAGAACTGTCCTTACGGCCCTCACCGCCCTCGCCCACAAAGAAGCTAACCTACATGTGGGAGACGTCATTTCTGGCTGTCGCCTGCCCCAATGGAATGCACCTGTTTCGGCCGGTCTGCTGCTGGCCCTATCGGCTTCGGATCAGACGACGTGGATCCTCTACCGCGATCAGGCTTCAAAACGTCTCAACGCGTGGGATCGCATCTGGAGCTTGCTGCAAAAGCAGGAAAAGACAGAGGCCGATTTCGATTCCGTGGCCGGTCAGATAGCCGCCAGTCAGCATGAGCAGACGGAAAAAGGCCGCACACTTTCTCAACGCGTTGCGCGCGATCAGTTCAACCGCCTGTCCATGCAGATCACGTCGAAAAAACGCCTGTGGGCTGAAGGCGCTGCCGAGCCTGTGCAGCTTTATCTAAGTGCGATAGTGTATGAGCACACCTGTACTGCGGATATCGACAATACGGCGTGGCTGAAGGCGCAATTGGCAGAATCAGGCTGGTTCCGCATATCGGTTTACGGCCCAAATGCGGACAAAAATGCATGGCTTTTGGTTCAACACGCTGACCACGATGTCGCGTTCCAGAAGCAGGTTCTGAGCCTGCTGGAGCCTTTGATCCCACTCAAGGAAACCTTACCCAGCAACTATGCCTACCTCTATGACCGCGTCGCCATCGCCGAAAAGAGGGCTCAGCGCTATGGCACGCAAGGCCGCTGCATAGGTGATAAAAAATGGAAGGCGTTTGAGGTTGAAAATCCAGATCAGCTCGATGCCCGCCGGGCTTCGGTAGGACTTATGCCTCAGGCTGAGTATGAGGCGATTTTCACCTTCTGCACCCTGGCCATGGTCCCTCCTTCTGAGACATAACCCGGCTTACGCCTTACGGACCGATTGCCGTTCGATCAGGGCAAAGGGCAGCAGGCGATCCGGGGCCTGCGGCGCGCATTCTCCCTCTTCGCCTTCCTGACGCGTCAGCAGGATATCGGCGGCGGCGTAAGCCAGTGCTTCAACCGGCTGGCGGATAGTGGTGACATGCGGCCACACCAGCATGGCGCCAGGCACATCGTCGAAGCCGGTAATTGAAACATCCTCCGGGATGCGGATACCGACCTGCTGGGCCGAGGCCATCACACCAAACGCCATATAGTCGTTGGACGAAAACACCGCCGTCGGACGCGTTTTTTCAGCAAACAGCGCACGCCCAGCCTCAACGCCCGATTCGTAGGAGAAGTAGCCCTGTTTGACCCATTCCGGGCGCGGCTCGATCTGGCTTTCGCGCAGAGCCCGCACAAAGCCCTCATAACGCTGATGGCTGCCGCCGTGTTCCGGGTGGCCGCGGATAAAGCCGATATCCTTGTGGCCCATCGCGATCAGGTGGCGCGTCATCTCATAGGCGGCTTGGGTCTCATCCATACGCACGCAGGGCGAACGGCCCGGATTGAGGAAGGGAGACACGCGCACATAGGGGACACCCGCTGCTTCGATGGCGTGCAGAACCACCGCCATATCGCACAGGGGCGGCGTCAGGATGACCCCGTCGAGGCGGATGGTGGCCAGAAGGCTGGAAATCTTTGACACCAGATCTGGCGCGTGGCTGTCCTGCGGCTCGATCAGCAAGTGGTAGCCCTGCTCTCGTGCCCGCGTGATGACGCCGCGCTGCATGTCGGTGATATAAGCCGCGTTCGGGTTGTCGTAGAACAGGCCGATCAGGAAGCTGCGCGCCCCGGCAAGCGAACGGGCCAGAAGGTTCGGACGATAATGAAGAAGCGTGGCGGCTTCCTGAACCTTGTCGCGCGTTTCGGGGCGCACATTGGGCTCGTTATTCATTACGCGCGAGACGGTCTTGATCGACACACCCGCCAGTCGCGCCACATCATTAATGGTCGAGGTGCCGCCGGCCCCCGGCACACCGCGGTCCCTGGGCGTTCTCATGCCCCCATCCCCGCGATGCGACAAATATTCTGAGCGGCCAATCCCCGGATTCCCTTTTTGTGTCGTTTTGGTCTGACCAAAGAAGAACGGCGCAGGCCCCGTTGTCAAGGACGCTGCGCCGCAAAAACTCTATGGTAGCGGTAACTTAACCCGGACCTGGCTTCGTGCCTGTCCTGAGGCCTGACCTCAGCCAGCAAACTTTTGCACGGCTTCGGCGGCCAGTTTGGAAATTTCGCCCCATTGACCTTCTTTCATCGCTTTTTCCGGGGCGACCCATGAGCCACCGACGCACAGGACGTTATCCAGCGCCAAAAAATCGGCGGCGTTGTTCAGACCGATGCCGCCCGTTGGGCAGAACTTGATCTGTGGCAGCGGGCCGCCGATGCCTTTCAGCATGGGCACACCGCCCGCCGGGACGGCCGGGAAGAATTTAAGGCGCTCAAAGCCCCATTCCAGCGCCTTCATCACTTCGGAAGCCGTCGAAACGCCCGGGAGCAGCGGTAGCGAATCCTGTTTGGCCAGAGTCTTTGTCAAGCCCGGCGACACGCCGAACTTGGCCCCGGCCTCGGCGGCCTTTTCGGCGTCCTTTGGCGTCAGCAGCGTGCCCGCGCCGACAATGGCATCCGGGCGCTCCTTGGCGATCAGCTTGATGGCGTCCAGCGCACAATCCGTGCGCAGAGTGATCTCCAGCACCTTGATGCCACCGGCCATAAGGGCGTCGGCCAGAGGCAGGGCCATCTCGATATCCGGAATGACCATCACCGGGAGGACGGGGCCCGTGGTCATGATGGTGTGAACGTCGAGCGGCTTGGTCATGGCGTATCCTTATTGTAATCCGCTCCCCGGCTACGCAGGGAGCTTGTTCAGGCGCACTAAGCGATTATTTCGGCGTCCGTCAAGGCGTTGGCCGCCCCGATAAGGGCCGCGCATTCGTGGGTGATGATGCGCGACGGAATCGCCTCCACATAGGAGACCAGCGGGGCCTTAGCCTCCATACGAGCGCGGAAGCGCGCTTCGTCGATGTATTTGGCCAGCTTGGGCGCGATACCACCGGCGATAAAAAGGCCCGCCGTTGCACCGTGGCACAGGCTGAGGTCGCCCGCCACCGAGGCCAGTATATCCAGGAAGGTTTCGACCGTGTAGCGCGAGCCCTGCGCGTCGGGACCATCGAGGTGGGTGATCTGCGCGGGCGTCAGCTCCAGCGTCGGCTCACCGCGCACATTGGTAACGGCCTTGTAGAGATTGACGAGACCAGGGCCTGACAACACCATTTCAATAGTTACGCGCCCGTGCTTCTTCGACAGGAAGCGGTGGAGTTCGCGCTCGAAATCATTGACCGGAGCCCAAGACGCGTGCCCGCTTTCGGTCGAGAGGCAGTAGGGACCATAGGGCCCGCCCACCAGCACCGAAGCGCCGAAACCGGTGCCCGCGCCCATCACGGCGTGAACGTTGCCCTTGCCTTCGCGCACCGGCCCGATGCGGCGGGTGTCTTCGTCCTGAAGATGCGGCAGGGCATAGGCTAGACCGGCATAGTCATTGATCAGGCGCACCTTGCGCGCCGAGGTGTGGCGCGCAAGCTCGGTTTCCGTCACCAGCCAGTCGAGATTAGTGAACTTGATGGCCCCGTCATTGACCGGCCCGGCTACGGCAATGACCGAAAAATCGAGGTCGGGACGCCCGCTCAGACCACCGAAATAGTCGTCGATGACGGCGTAGAGGTCCTTGTAGCCATCCGTATGGAAGCTCTTGAACTCCGTCAGCTTCGTCTGACCCCCGCCCCGTTCGGCAATGGCAAAGCGCGCATTGGTCCCGCCGATATCACCGACAAGGCCCCTGAACACCTGTGACGAAGCAGAAAAGGTGGTCTGATTATCGAAAAGCGCCGTCATAATACCTTACCAGAAAACGGAGCCGCCTGATACGGCTTCGCCGACCAGACGCCTGAACGGCGCGAACAGCTCACGCCCCAGACCGTCGGCATCCGCCGGTCGGGGTGCGCTTTCCCGCGCCATCAATTGCGCTTCATCACCTATGAAGCTCAGGTTCCCGTTTTCACAGTCCACGCGCACAATGTCCCCTGACCGTAGTTTTGAGATCGGTCCGCCGTCAACGGCTTCTGGGGTCAAATGGATGGCCGAAGACACCTTACCACTGGCCCCCGACATGCGTCCATCCGAGACAAGGGCCACCTTGCGGCCCTGATCCAGCATGGCCGACAGGGAGGGAGTCAGGCTGTGCAGCTCAGGCATACCGTTGGCTTTTGGCCCCTGAAAGCGCACAACGCAAACAAAATCGCCTTCCGGGAGCCTATTTTCCTTGAAGGCCTTTAAAAAATCGTCCTGATCGTCAAAAACCGCGCAGGGCCCCTCGACGACGCGGTGTTCCGGCTTGACCGCAGAAATCTTGGTCACCGCCACGCCGAGATTGCCGCGCAGTTCGCGCAGGCCGCCTTCGGGCGAGAACGGGTTGGTTACCGGTCGCAGGATATCGAGATCGAGCGATTCGGCGGGGGCATCGACCCACACCAGTTGCCCGTCGCGCAAGGTCGGCTCCTGACCATAGGCGGCCAGACCCGGCCCCCAGATCGTGTTGACATCGGCGTGCAGCAGACCGGCCGACAGCAGTTCCTTGATCACAAAACCGATACCGCCAGCCGCGTGGAAGTGGTTTACATCGGCCGAGCCGTTGGGATAAACGCGCGCCAGCAGCGGCACGACGCCCGACAGGTCGTTCATGTCTTCCGGCTTCAGGATAATCCCCGCCGCGCGCGCCATGGCCGGCAGGTGCAGGGCGTGGTTGGTGGAGCCACCCGTGGCCAGAAGCCCGACTACGCCGTTTACGATGGCGCGTTCATCGATCACATCAGCCATATAGGCGGGTGCCTCACCCAGTGCCGAGGCCTTTGCAGCGCGCTCAACCGCCGCACGCGTCAGGGCGTCACGTAATTCTCCGCGCGGCGGTACAAAGGCCGCGCCCGGCACGTGCAGACCCATGATTTCCATCAGCATCTGGTTGGAATTGGCCGTGCCGTAGAAGGTGCAGGTGCCTTCGGAGTGATAGGAGGCCATTTCGGCGGCAAGCAACGCGTCGCGCCCAACCTCCCCCTTGGCATAGGCAGTGCGAATCTTGGCCTTTTCCGGATTGGGCAGGCCCGACGGCATGGGGCCCGACGGCACAAAGATCACCGGCAGGTGGCCGAACGCCAGCGCCCCCATGACCAGGCCCGGCACGATCTTATCGCAGATGCCTAGCATCAGGGCAGAGTCAAACGCGTCATGGCTGAGCGCGATGACCGTGCCCATGGCGATGACATCGCGCGAAAACAGGCTCAGCTCCATGCCCGGCTTGCCTTGCGTGACGCCGTCACACATGGCGGGGACGCCGCCGGCCACCTGAGACGTGGCGCCGACATGACGGGCATAGTCGAGGATCTTTTCCGGATAGCGGTAATAGGGGGCGTGCGCCGACAACATGTCGTTATAGGCGGTTACCACGCCGATATTGGGCACCTTATCGAGCGCCAGAGCCAGCTTGTCCGTCTCGGTCATCGGGGCGGCGACGTGGGCATAATTGGCGCAGGACAGCTTCTTGCGGCGCGGCTCACGCGACTTGTAACGTTCGACGCGGGCCAGATATTCGGCGCGCGTGGCCTTGGAACGCGCGATGATGCGGTCGGTGACGGACTTGAGAACGGGATGAAGCTCGGCGGTCATGTTATCTTTTCGCTGTTGAAGGCCGGCCGTTACGGACACCAGACGATGTCAACGGGCACGGGGCATTGGGCGAGGAAGGCACCGATGGGCGCGGTGTCTGGGTTGGGATTGGCGATGGCGGCCATGAGCGCGTCGCGCTTTTCTTGACCGGTGATATACAGCACGATCCGGCGAGAGCGGTTGAGGGCCTTCACGGTCAATGTGATGCGCGGCAGTTTTGGCTCTGCGCCGCCGCTGGCCGGGGCAACCGGCAGGACCAGCGCCTCCGTGTCATACACGGTCGCATTGATTGCATGGCCGGGGAAAATTGAGGCGTAGTGCTTGTCGGGCCCCATGCCCAGCAGGGTCAGATCGAATTCCGGCGCGTTACCGTCATTAAAGCCGCACAGCAAGGTTTCGGCCTGTTGCGCACAAAGGCCCGCGTCGCTCAGATCACGGATCAGGGTGTCAAAGCGCATCCCTTTGACGATCACCGCAGCAGCAGCCTCGGCCATCATCTTCGTATTGGAGGCCGCGTCATCGACCGGTACAAAGCGCTCATCTACCTGAGACAGGGTCACTTTATCCCACGGCAGGTCAAGTGTCGCGAGCTGCTGATAGACGGGCTTGGGCGTGCCGCCCCCTGCCCCGATCCATAGGGCCTGACCGCGCTCGGAAATAGCGGCAGAGAGAGCCTCGGCAATTGCCGCCAAAACGGCGGCTTCGGCCTCGGCCGCGCTGTCGAAGGTGCGCAATCTGTGAATGCCCAAGGCCTCAGTCATTCCACACCCGATGGTCGCGGTCGAGCAGCATATAGGCGCTCATCGGACCATTGGTCCCGGCGGGGTAAATTTGCGGCTTGGGATAGGCTTCGGCCCACGCCGCCGAAATACCATCGACCCACGCCCAGGCCGCTTCGACCTCATCGCGGCGCACGAAGGCGGCATTGTTGCCGTTCAGTGCATCGAGGATCAGGCGTTCATAGGCGATGCGACGGCGCGGCGGCTTATCACCATTGCCATCAAAGGCATTGGACAGCGACAGGGACAGATCGAGCGGTTGCAGCTGCATGCCATCGGCGCTAAGACCCGGCGCCTTGTTCATTACCGTCAGCTTTATGTCTTCGTCCGGTTGCAGGCGGATAACCAGCCGGTTGGGCTGCGCCGCAGAGCCAAAGATCGAATGCGGCACCGGACGGAACTGGATCACCACCTCGGTGGTACGCGACGGCAGGGTCTTGCCCGTGCGCAGATAGAAGGGCGTCCCAGCCCAGCGCCAGTTGGCGATTTCGGCCTTGATGGCGACATAGGTTTCGGTGTTAGAGGGCGAGCCCTTTTCGGCCTCATAACCCGCCACCTGCTTCCCTTCGGCAAAGCCCGGACCGTACTGACCGCGCGCCGTCACATCGCGCACATTATCCGCCGTGATCGGTTTCAGCGAACGCAGCACCTTGACCTTTTCATCGCGCAGCGCATCGGCGTTGAAGTTGGACGGCGGCTCCATGGCCAGCAGGCAGACCAGTTGCAAAAGGTGGTTCTGCACCATATCGCGCAGCGCCCCATAATCGTCGTAATAGCCCAGACGATCACCCGTGCCGACGGTTTCCGAAACGCTCACCTGCACGTGGTCGATCGACTGAGCGTTCCACAAAGGCTCAAACACCGTATTGGCAAAGCGCAGCGCCAGCAGGTTCTGCACCGTCTCCTTGCCGAGATAGTGGTCAATGCGGAAAGTGCGCGCTTCGTCAAAGGCGTGGGCAACTGAATCGTTGATCACCTTCGAGGAGGCCAGATCACGCCCCAGCGGCTTTTCGATTATGACGCGGTTGGGGCTCTTGCTTAGGCCCGCGCTTTCCAGATGCTCACAGATCGGCTTGAACAGCGACGGCGACACGGAGAGGAAATAGACGACTTCAAGCGCATCAGGCTCACCCAGTTCGGCCTTCAGCTTAGCGCCCCACTGCGGATCGGAGGCATCAAGCGCGATATGGCTGAGGCGCGGCAGGAACTGATCGAGTGTCGTGGCTTCGAGATCGGCCCCGATGCGTTTTTGCACGGCGGAACTGACGCGCTCAAGGAAGGCCGGGCGGTCCACCGCCTCACGCGCCACCGAAATGATGCGCAGGTCCTTATCCAGGAAGCCGTCCTGATCCAGCATGGCCAGGGACGGCCACAACATACGCAGCGCCAGATCACCGGTGCCGCCGACGAGGACGAAGACGGGTTTACGATTCGCAGAAGAAGTCGATAAGCTCACGATAGGGTTCCTGGGTCTTGGCGAGGTGACGTCGGGCCTTTTTAGCAGGCGGCTTATTACGCAAACGTCACAGCGCGTCAAAAAAATTTGACAGCGCTGTCATAACGCGCGTCCGCCTGCGGGTCAAGCTGGTAATTCGCTCTGCATCTGTATATAGAGGCCGGGCCCGCGTCTCAAGGTATTAAATTGGTATTATCGCGATGCGAAGCCTGTATACCCTACCCGGTATTGCGCAGGGCCGAGGCGATGCCGTTGACCGTCAATTGCATGGCCAGCTTAACCAACTTGTGCTTGTTGCCTTCGCGGCGCTTTTTCAAAAGCTTGACTTGCATGCGGTTGAGCGTCTGAAGCAGGGCGTGCGAGCGTTCAATAGAGCCGCGCAACTGCTCATGGGTAGACAGAAGCGTGCCCGCCTTGCGGATGCGTTTGGCCAGCGCAGTCATCTCCTCGTGCTCCTGACGGATAGTGGCGAAGATGCGCTGCGCCTCGACCGGATCGGAGGCCATTCCGGCGTAAAGCGACGCCATCTCCATATCCGACTTGGCCAGTGCCATCTCCATATTGGCCAGGAACACCTCGAAGAAGTCCCATTCGTTGCACATGTCGATCAGAGTTTGGTCATCGACCCCCAGCGCCTTGACCGCCGCGTTGAAACCATAGAACCCCGGCAGGACCATGCGCGACTGCGACCATGAAAAGACCCACGGAATGGCGCGAAGGTCTTCGATCTTGCCCGATTTGGTGCGCGAAGCCGGGCGCGAGCCGATCTTGAGGTCGGAAATCTCCGAGATCGGCGTAACGGAGCGGAAGAAATCGAGGAAGTGAGGATCGTCATAGACCAGGGCACGATAGGCGTCGAATGAGGCCTTGCACAACTGATTCATAAGCGGGCCATACTTCGCTTCGGCCTCGGACTCTTTGATGTGATGCGCGTCGCGCTCCTTGACCGGCAGGGAGGCGAGGAAGACCGCCGCCGAGAAGGAATCGAGTGTCTTGCCGGCCGTTGTTTTGTTGCCGAACTTACGTGCAATCATTTCGCCCTGTTCGGTGACGCGGATCTGACCGCCGACCGTGCCTTCGGGCTGAGCCATGATGGCATTGAAGGACGGGCCGCCGCCACGACCGACCGAACCGCCGCGACCGTGGAACAGACGCAGCGCCACGCCCTTCTGATTGCATACAGCCTTGATGGCAGACGAGGCCTTGTGCAGGCTCCAGCGCGAGGCCGTATATCCGCCATCCTTGTTGGAGTCCGAATAGCCGAGCATGACCTCCTGCACCGCCGGACGCCCCATTAGCGAGCGCATCGCCGGCAGCCCCAGCCAGCGCTTCATGATGTCGGGTGCGGCCTCAAGGTCTTCGATGGTTTCAAACAAAGGCGACACGCGGATCATGGTGTGTGGCGACGGCCCGCCATAGACCAAACCAGCCTGTTTCAGCAGCACCAGCGGCTCAAGGATGTCCGACACCGACTTGGCCATCGACACCACATAGGCTCCGATGGCGTCCGGCCCAAAGGTGCGGATGACTTCGGCCGCCGCGTCAATGATGCGCAGTTCGCGGCGCGTCTCATCGGAGTATTTGGCAAAAGGCCAGCGCAGCAGCCGGTCGTTTGTCAGCTCCGCCACCAACGCCGACACGCGCTCGTTTTCCGACAGCGAGCTGTAGTCAAGTAGTTCCGACGACTGGGCGAACAGTTCGGCAATCACGCGCTCATGCACCGCGGAGTTTTGCCGCATGTCTAGCGACAACAGGTGGAAGCCGCACGAACGGGCAATCTGGATGGTGCTTTTCAGCGTCCGCCCTACCAGCCGCTTGCCGCCATATTCGATTAGCGAATCGCGGATGATCAGCAGATCGCGCACAAAGTTTTCCGATGTCTCATAGGCACCGGCCAACGGCGACGCCAGCGGATGCGGCAGTTTGAGAATGGCCTGCCAGGTCGAAGCCAGCCGCGTCTTGATAAACGTGAGAGCGCGACGATAGGGCTCGTCGACGCGGTGCACATTGGTATCGGACGATTTGCGCGCCAGCTCCAGTAGCGCATCAGTAACCGGCGCCAGTTCTTCAGACAGGGTCAGTTCGATATCGAGCTTGTCCAACTGCTGGAAATAGAAGTCGAGTACCAGCTTCGCCTGATTGTGGAAGGCGTAGTTCATGGTGGTGTCATCGACGTGCGGGTGGCCGTCGCGGTCGCCGCCGATCCACGAGCCGAGTTTCAGCACGTTGGGCAGTTCGCCTTCCAGCTCGATCTCGCGGTTCCAGTCGCCATAAAGCTCTACCAGCGCCGGCAGGATGGCGCGACGCACGGCCCCTAGAGAGTTTTGAATCTCATCGGCGACTGTGATGCGCTCCGGGCGGTTGAGGCGCGTATTGAAGAGCAGCGCCACCGCGCGGAAAAGGTCCTCTTCCAGCGCCTTGCGCTCCGAGGCGCGGGTCGTGCGCTCATAGGCCGACAGGAATTGGGTAATGTCGTATTCGCGCTCCACCACCGAGGCACGGCGCATTTCTGTCGGGTGCGCCGTAAACACAGGCGAGGCCAGAATGCCGTTGAGCGTTTCTTCGATCTCGGCCTGCGAGTGCCCCTTGGCGCGCGCCTGCTGCACGGCATTAGCCAAAGTGATGGCCTCCTGCGTCCCCGGAAATGTCTCGACGCGCTTGAGATTGGCCACGTCCTCGGACAGGACGGTCAGGGTGGACAGGCAGGTCAGGACGCGCGCCGCGTGGGCGGCCTCAGATTCGCTTAAATCATCGACATCGGCGTTGTCGGCACGCAGCGCCTCGATCTTCGACAACACAGTGCCGCGCCCGAAACTGTTGACGGCATCAGTCAGAAACCCCTCCAACATGGCGGTGTTCTGCTTCACGTGATCGATCATAGCGTCGGTCATCGGCGGGCCTCTTTTTAAGTCTATCGGTGCAGCCTGAGGCGTGTGCGGGAACCGGGCGGGTCTGAGCGGGCCGGTTGGCGGCATCGGCTCAAGGCAGGCAAGGCTGAGGACACACAAAACCTACCGCAGACGGCAGACCTCAGGCAGGAATTTCTCCACCCTAGCGCAAAATTTGTGCGCCGCAAGAGGCTTTAGGCGCAGAATTTTGCACCGCGATAATATGACGAATAATTACAAAAGCTTGCCATGCAACCCCGCAACAAGAAAATTAAATGTCTGACAAGATTAAGGAAAAATCCGTTTAGTTTGAAACATATACCGTATCCGAAGATAGCGGTAACAATTATCTGACCATTTCATTCATCGCCTGTGCCGCCTGAAACGACTGACCGATGCGCCAGGCCTTTTCACGCAGCGCCTCGGCGCGCACAGTGTCGAACACCTCAGCCGTCGTATCCGCCCACAGGTCAAGCCAGCGGTCAAAATGCTGATGTTTAAGCGGCAGGGCCAGATGTTTGGGCAAGGGCCGCCCCTTGAAGACCGGCATGTCCGGGCGCGGGCCGTTCATCACCATACTCCAGAAGGCGGTCAGCATATCGAAGTGCGCCGGCCAGTCGTCAACGGCGGCTTCAAACACAGGCCCCAGAAGGGCGTCCCTACGCGCCCGCTCATAGAAGCGTTCGACGAGATTACGCAGGTCAGCGGTGGCAAAAGTCGGCTCGCTCATACTCATCTCTTAACACGTCTTAACCCCACTCCCTCACCAATTGCTAAAGCCTGTGGGTTAGGGTCGGGTCTGGCGCTTAAGCGGTTAACACCCGCAACGCCTTCACGCCATGTGACAAATCACCCGCGTACAGTTTGCGTCAAAGGAAACAAGATGGCCAAAGCTGTTTTCCATCGAAATCAACGTGTTTATGTCGAGCCCGTCGGCACCTGGGCCATGATCGAACAGGTGAAGCCGGTATGGGTCGCGGGCTTTGAGGAACCAATTCGCGTCACCTATGACTGTGGTCTGGGGCGCGATTTCCGCGCCGAGGAGCTGACGGCGGAAACTGAGATCGAAGCGGCACCAGGCGCAGCACCGGGGAATACGCCCTGGCGGCTGATGCGGGCGCGTAACCGCGTGCAGGCCGCCGAAGATTGCGTCCACCATCCCTATCCGGGCACCTATCCCGTAGTCGTCACCGACCCCAATGACTGGGGCGGCTGGCGCGTGCCAGGGGCCGAATACGATCGCGATCCGGCTTTGATCGAAATGCAGGCGCGTCTGATTACCGCGGCCCCGCGGTTTTTCAATCTGGCCCGCGAACTGAGCGACTATGTGAAAAGCAACGACACCCCGGCCTTGCCGGAGCCCCTGCTGCGTATCACACGGCGCTTTGAGCAACTGCGCCGCGTGATTGAAACGCCGCCGCCCGACGCTCAGACACGCCCAATTGAGCCGCAGCCTGAACCGGAAATCAGCGCCACCGCAGCGGAGTAGTCGAGCGCAGTCGGAAAAGTGCGCAACCGTTTTGACTTTGCTGAATTCCGTTTCGGATCAAATGCGCGACTAAAACCAGTTCCAATCCGTTGCCTACCGAAAATTGGGTAGGAGAGGATTGGTTTTTTGCAAGACTATGCAAAGATGGACGGCTAGTCTGTTGCCGACCTGTTTGCTTTGCGAGACGCCGCGCGCATGTACCGTACCGATATCGCCCGCCCCATCCGTTTGACCGATTACCGCGCGCCGGATTTTGCCATACCTGAAACGCAGCTGGAATTTGATCTGCACCCTACGCAGACGCGGGTGCGGGCCACCTATCGCATCGAACGGCGCGGCGTGGCCGAGGCGCCGCTGGTCCTTCTGGGTGAGCGGCTGACCCTCAAAGCGCTGCGTCTGGAAGGCGTTGAGCTGACGCCCGACGCCTATACGCTGTCACCGGAATGTCTGACCGTCCCTGGCGTGCCCGACCGCTTCACGCTGGAGGTCGAGGTCGAGATCAATCCGCAGGAGAACAAGACGCTGGAAGGGCTATACATGTCCTCCGGACGGTACTTCACGCAGTGCGAAGCCGAAGGCTTTCGCAAGGTTGTCTATTTCCCTGATCGCCCGGACGTGCTGTCGAAATATACGGTCCGTCTACGCGCCCCGAAGGCCGGTTTCCCGCGCCTTCTGTCCAATGGCAATCTGATCGACAGCGGCGAAGAGGCAGACGCTCACTTCGCCGTCTGGGAAGACCCCTTCCCCAAGCCGGCCTATCTCTTCGCGCTGGTCGCCGGTGAACTGGACGTGCTCGAAGATCGCTTTGTCACCGTGTCGGGCCGCACGGTGGCGCTAAAGATCTTTGTCGATCCGGGCATGAGTGCGCGCGCCGCCTACGCCATGGACGCGCTGAAGCGCTCGATGAAGTGGGACGAAGAGACCTATGGCCGGGAATACGACCTTGACCTGTTCATGATCGTCGCCGTGCGCGATTTCAATTTCGGGGCGATGGAGAACAAGGGGCTCAACATCTTCAACGCCTCGCTGTTGCTGGCCGATGCACAAACGGCCACCGATCTCGACTATGAGCGCATCGAAAGCGTTGTGGCCCACGAATATTTCCACAACTGGTCCGGCAACCGCGTCACCTGTCGCGACTGGTTCCAACTGTGCCTAAAGGAAGGCCTGACCGTCTTCCGCGATCAGAGCTTCTCAGGCGATCAGCGCGGCCACGCGGTGCAACGCATCAAGGACGTCAAGATGCTAAGGGCGCGGCAGTTTCCGGAAGACGCTGGGCCCCTGGCCCATCCGGTGCGCCCGGCCGCCTATCTGAAGATCGACAACTTCTACACCGCCACAATTTATGAAAAAGGTGCGGAAATCGTCGGCATGTTGAAGACGGTCGTGGGCGCGGACACCTATCGCCGCGCGCTCGACCACTATTTCGACACCAACGACGGCACAGCGGCGACGTTGGAAGACTTTCTGCGAAGCTTCGAGGCTGTCACAGGGAAAGACTTTTCGCCCTGGCTGAAATGGTACACACAAGCGGGCACGCCGACGCTCAGCATCGAAGCGACTTATGACGCTACGGCGCAGCGCCTGACCCTCGATGTGTCGCAGATAACGCCCCCTACCCCGTCACAGGCACACAAGGCCCCGGTGCCGATCCCCGTACGGCTAGGCCTGCTTTCCGAGGCCGGTGCACCGATGCGTTTCTTGCACGCCGGCGAGAGCGTGACCGACGCCCTGTTCCTCTTGAGCGAGGTGCAGGCGCAATGGGTGCTGGAAGCCGTGACGCATACGCCGGTGATCTCGGCCCTGCGCGGCTTCTCCGCCCCGGTCAAGCTGAGGTTGGCCGAGCCTGAAGCGCACCGTTTTGCCCGCTTCCGTGGTGACCCGGACCCGTTTAACCGCTGGGAGGCGGCCCAAAGCCTCGCCAAAGCCCTGATCCTCGATCCGCAAGGCGAGGCGTGCGCCTATGCTGAGGCCCTGCGCGCCACCTTGAGCGATCCGACGCTTGATTCAGCGTTCAAGGCGCTGATCAGTGGCCTGCCGACCGAGATGGACCTGGCCCAGAGCCTGACGCCGGTCGATCCTTCCTTCATTCATGCCCGGCGCAACGCCTTCAAGGCCGAACTGGCGGCAGCGTTGAAATCGGATGCCGAAGCCCTCTATGCGGCTCTGCCCGCCGAACCGACCTTCAGTCCGGACGCCGCTTCGGCGGGCTGCCGCGCACTGCGAAACGTCCTGCTTGACCTGATCGTCGCCGCCGGAGCCCCTTCGGCAACCGCTATTGCCGAGAATCACTTTCGTAACGCCGGCAACATGACCGATCAGATGGCCGGTCTGTCGGCCCTGTCGCAGATCCACGGCGCGGCATATCAGGACGCGTTGGACGACTTTTATGCGCGCTTCAAGAGCGAGCCGCTGGTGCTCGACAAATGGTTCGCAGTGCAGGCCTCCTGCGCCCACCCCGAAACCCTGACGCGCGTACGTTACCTTGTCACGCACTCGGATTTTGATCGTAAAGTGCCCAACCGCTGGCGCTCCGTGGTACAAGCCTTCGCCGTTAATAATCCAGCCATTTTCCACGACATATCCGGTGAAGGCTACGCCTTTATAGCCGATGAGGTTCTTAGAGTGGACCGCTTCAACCCGATGACTGCGGCACGCCTGATCGAAGCCTTTGGCGGCTTCAAGCGCTATGCCGAGCCGCACCGGAGCCTGATGAAGGCGGCGCTGGAGCGGATTGTCGGCACCGAGGGCCTGTCGAAAAACGTTGGCGAACTGGCCGGAAAAGCGCTGGCGGGGTAGCGCCGCCCCGTTCCCTTCACTCAAAGACGAGCGTTCGCTTAACCTGTTGACAAACTTTAAGGTTTAAAACCCACCCCAGAGGTCGCTCAAACGGCCTCCGCTTTGGTATGTGCGTAAGGGAGCCAAAAGTGGCGGGACTTGAGCGCGTGCGGTTCATGGTGGTGGATGACAACACCCACATGATCCACATTGTGAAAACGATTTTGCGCGGGTTCGGTGCCACTCAGGTATTTGAGGCGCGCGATGCCGGTGATGCGTTTCAGCGCCTGCGCAATGACGCCATCGACATCGTCATCGTCGATTTCATGATGGAAGTGCTGGACGGGGTAGAATTCGTCCACATGGTGCGCAATTCGTCGGACAGCCCCAATCGCTACGTCCCAATTATCATGCTCACGGCACATTCAGAACGCTCACGCGTCACCGCGGCCCGCGATGCCGGGGTCAACGAATTTTGCGCCAAGCCGGTGACGGCGCTGGAACTGTACCGCAAGGTCGCCGCCGTAATCGACAAGCCGCGCCCCTTTATCAAGACCGCCAGCTATTTCGGTCCGGATCGCCGCCGCCGTCAGGACGCCAAGTATCAAGGCAAGGAACGCCGCGAGGGCTGGAGCGAGGATCACAAGCCGCCGGCCAAGGACGCTGCCCCCCCTGCTGACGAAAGCGCCGCGGGATAACGGATTTGCAGCAGGGACTTTTTGCCCACAGCGCAGTGAGGCCGCCCCCTTTTTAAGAACCGCAAGACTCTCGACAAAGGGTTAACGCGACGTTTACCCTTTCAGTAGTACCCGAATCAAATCCGGTCGCCGCCTGTCCTCCCCTTCCCGGATATCCTTACGCGCATGAAGCTTTTCTCGCCACAACCCAGCCGAAGCGGAGCCACAGACGGCCTGCGCATCCGGCTGGGTGGGGCTCAAGGTGGCGGCTCGCTCAAATCCAGCCTGCTGACGCAGGTCAGCCCACGTATGCCCCTGTGGATGCGCATCGGCGGGCTCAGCCTAGCGCTGGGCCTGATGCTGTTTGCGGCCATTTCTTCGGCACGTTTGCAAAACGATCTCTCGTCCGGTCAGGCGGCGCGCGATGCCGCCGCCTATGGGCAGGCCCGGCTGAACGCGCTCAGGGCCGACAAAGCCGTGTCCGTCGCCCGCGTCGCAATGGACGGGGCGCTATCGATCTATCAGTCACAGCCGGGGGCGGCCCAAAGTGGGGTACAAAAGGCGCTTGAAGCCTCTGGTGGCGCCGTGGCCTCGCTGGCCCTCGTTGATGCCGAAGGGCGCATCATTGCGCGCGCCGGTCAGGATGAAAACAGCCTGCTGAGCGAGGCGGCGAGGGTCGAAGACAAGGGTTTTGCGGCTCTCGCGCTCGGCTCGCGCCTGACGCGCACGGCGCGCGCCTATCTGGTGCGCACACCCGCTCCCGGCCGCGTGCGCGCCGTCGCGCGCCTCAACAATCCGCTGCGAGACGCCGAAAACACGCGCGACAACCAGATTGTACTGATCAATGCCGCCGGCGACATCCTTAGCGCCTCAGACGAGCGGCTGACGGGACTGAATATCCGCAAAGCCCTGACCGTCACGCCGGAACAGATCCGAGACAATGCCAACAGCGCGCGTATCAGCCAAGGCACGCTGGAAGAAAAGGGCTTTGTCCGCATCGCGGCCGTGCGCGAGGGCGAAAACGGCCTGACTACGCTTTATGTCGAGCCGTCGAACGCCGCGGCGGCACGCAACTGGCTGACGACCGCGACGCTGTTTATCGGGCCTCTGATCATCGGTGCGCTTTTCGGGATGCTGCTGATCGTGCAAAGCCGGCGTAACTCCGAAGCGGCGCGTCAGTATGAGGCCAAGGAGACGAGGTACCGGCTCGCCGTCGAAGCGGCGCGCTGCGGTATCTGGGAATGGGACCTCGAAAGCGATCAGGTCTTCATGTCCGAAGTCACCGGCGTCATGTTCGGCTGGGGCGGCAGCGGCGTGGCGACGACCAACGAAGTCCTGCTGCGTATCGCCCCCGAACACAGAGAAACGGTGCGCAAGGCCTTGCTTAACGCGCGCGGCCATGGCGCGCTTGATGTGTCCTTCCGCGTGCCGGGCGATAACGGGCGCGCGATCTGGATTGATGCACGCGGTCAGGCGACCGGCCCGCGCGGCCCGGCGGGCTTTACGCGCCTATCGGGCGTGGCGCTCGACGTCTCCGAGGAACGCGCGGCTCAGTCGCGCGCTCAGCGCGCCGAAGCGCGTCTGACCGGGGCTATCAACTCGGTGTCGGATGCCTTCGTCCTGTGGGATCGTCGCGGCCGGCTGGTGATGTGGAATGCCGTGTTTGGCCGCACCTTCAGCATCGACCCTCGCTTCCTCAAGGCGGGCACGTCGCGCGAACTGATCGAAAAGGTCATGGCCATCGCCATCCGCCGTCAGGAGCCGGTGATTGACGGCCGCGAAGGCGTGGTGGAAGCCGAACTGAACGACGGGCGCTGGATACAGATTTCCGAGAGCCGGACGCTGGAAGGCGGCACGGTTGTCACCGGGGCGGACATCACCGCCATCAAGGTTCAGGAGGAGATGAGCCGGCGCAACGAGGAACAGCTTCAGGCCATGGTCGATAAGCTTGAACAAAGCCGCCGCATCCAGACCGACCTTGCCAAAAAGTATGAAATGGCCAAGATTCGTGCCGAACAGGCCAATCACGCTAAGTCGGAATTCTTGGCCAATATGAGCCACGAACTGCGCACGCCGTTGAACGCGATTAACGGCTTCTCCGAGATCATGGCAGGCGAAATGTTCGGGCCTTTGGGCCATGCGCGCTATAAGGAATATGCGGGCGATATCCTCAGCTCCGGTCAGCATCTGCTGGCCCTGATCAACGACATTCTCGACATGTCGAAAATCGAGGCGGGCAAGATGACGCTGCGTTTTGAACCCGTCTCCGTCGAAGAGGTTGTGGACGACACGCTGCGTTTGGTACGGCAGCGGGCGGAAAAGGCGGGGCTAAAAATGCGCGTGCACCTGCCGCAACTTCCAGATATTCAGGCCGATTATCGCGCGTTGAAACAGATACTGCTAAACATCCTGACAAACGCCATCAAGTTCACGCCGTCGGGCGGCACCATCACTGTGTCGGCGGTCCCGACGGACAGCTTCATGCACCTCTACGTCGCCGACACCGGCATCGGCATTGCCCCAAAGGACATGGAGCGTCTGGCCCGCCCGTTCGAGCAGATCGAAAACCAGTTCTCGCGCACCAAGGAAGGTACCGGCCTCGGCCTCGCCCTCACCAAGTCGCTGATCGAGATGCACTCGGGCCGTCTGGAAGTCGATTCCACCGTCGGTCAGGGCACCACGGTCAGCGTCATCCTGCCTCTGACCCAGACCAGCCCCGGAGCCAGCGCCGACGACACGCCGGATACCTCGGACACGTCTGGTCAGATCGCCGCCGCCTAAGATGGCCAAGCTCTGGTCCCCCTTCTGCCGGCTGTGACGGACCGGCGCACCCTGTGGGGCATAGGCTGCGGAGTCATCGCCGGCGCCTTATGGGGCCTTGTGTTTCTCACTCCCGAACTGGCGGCGGGCTTTACACCGTTGCAACTTTCGGCCGGACGCTACGTCGCCTATGGCGTGATCGCTGCGGTTCTGATCGCCCCGCGCTGGAAACAGGTCTGCAGGCAAGTGGACGCTAAAGGCTGGTTCGCTCTGATCCGTCTCAGCCTGCTCGGCAATATCCTCTACTATATCTGTCTGGCGCAGGCCGTGCAGTCGGGCGGCGTCGCCATGACCACCCTGATCATCGGTCTCTTGCCGGTCAGTGTGGCGGTATTGGGCCGTCACGACAACGGCTCGGTGCCCTTGCAGCGGCTGGCCCTGCCGCTGGCGCTCGGCATCGCCGGTATCGTCTGCACCGTCTGGGGTAATGTGGGGGGCACTTCGGGTTCTCTATTCAGCGTTGTCTGCGCTTTCGGTGCGCTGATCGCCTGGACGCTCTACGCCGTGGACAACAGCCGCTGGCTGAGCCGCCTCGATACGGTGTCATCGCAGGACTGGAGCCTGCTGACCGGTCTGGTCACCGGGGCATTGGCGCTGAGTCTGGCCGTGCCCGCTTTCCTGCTGTCTCCGGGTACGCATTCAGGCGCTCAGTGGGGAGGCTTCGCCGGGCTGATGGCGGGGGTGGCGCTGCTGTGTTCGGTGATCGGCAATGCCTTCTGGAACCGCGCTGCCCGACTGCTGCCCCTGACGCTGATGGGGCAGATGATCCTGTTCGAGACGCTTTTTGCCCTGCTTTACGGCTTCCTGTGGGAAGGTCGCTGGCCGAACCTGATGGAAGTCACCGCCATCGCCCTTCTGTGCGCCAGCGTGCTGACTTGCGCCGTCGCTCACCGGCGACACGGCTCAGCGTGACACCGAAGCCGCGGCGGCCTTAGCCTTTTCTTCCTTTCGCACATCGGACAGGGCCTTAGATCGCGCGCGGAATGGCGTCTTGATCAGGGATTCAGCCACCCTGGCCCGCTCCTCGGGTGGTAACTGGATCAGTAGCGAAATAACCGCCGTTTCGATCTTGTCCTTGGCAGAGGCCTCAGCGCGGCGCGCCTTGGTGATTTCCGCTTGAATTGCCACCGGGTCAGGCTTCGGTTGCAACATCAGCTCCGCCGCTGATTTGCGATAGGAGCGGCTCTGATCCATATCGCCTTCACCGGCCAGCGCCGCATCAGTCAGAATCTGGCGCGCCTTTTCCTGATTGGCCGGGCTCAAGCCCTCGATCATGTGCAAAAGCGCAGGAGATGAGCGGTCCGGCTTAGGGCGGAAGTGCTTGGACGCAATCACACCTACGCCAATTAGCGAGCCAAGCAAAAACACGTTGAGTGCCAGCGACACGCCCAGCCATGTGCGGGCGGTGGGCCGCTTTTTCGAGGACGCGGGCGGAGCGGTCTCAGGCATTACCAGTTATCCACCTCGGCCAGACTGGCCGAAGCGAGCACCGCTTCGGCGCGCGCTTCGGAAAGGGTCATCAGCCCGATATTGACACCAAAAACAATCCCTGCCGCACAGGCGGCGGCCAGACCGATACCCCCGGCCAGCCAGCGCCGACGACGCGGCCGCGCCGCAAACGGGGCCGGACGAGCCGTGAGCCCCGCCGGCATCATTCGGGCCAGAACCTCCCATTGCAGGGCCACGGAAGGTTCAACCTCATCGGCTGACGACAGCCAGCTATCCAGCGTCCGCGCTTCAGCCAGCACGCGGCGCGCCACTTCCGGGTGCTGCTGCATAAACAACAAGGCGGCGGCGCGCTCGTCTTGCGGCCAGCGCTGGGGTTCGGCCCCATAAGCATCCACAATCGCTTCGAAGCGTTCGGATGTGATCTGAATGTGCATCATAACGCTCCTTTCCTAACTCTTGTTGCCTTGAATTACTTTTAACACCGGCCTACCGCTGGCCGCTGATCCGCCGATCAGGTCGCCGCGCGCCTCGCTCAGCTTCCCCTTGAGTTGCCGCCGTCCGCGCGACAGCAGGCTTTCCAGCGCCTCGACCGAAATCTCCATCAGGGCCGCCGCTTCGATATTGGACAGTTCCTGATAGTAGCAGAGAACGATGGCCACCCGCTGCCGCTCGGGAAGGGTCGCCAGCGCGGCTTCAACCGTCTGGCTCATCTGCTGCTGATCAAGCCTCCGCGCCGGATTGGCTGAAGGGTCGGCCAGTTCGATCTCAGTATGATCCACCGTGTCGCGCCGGCGCCGCAGCCGGTCGTAGCACAGATTGACCGCCACCTTGTGCAGCCAGGTATCAACGCGCGCCCGACCCGGCACCCACAACGGGGCCTGCTTCCAAAGACGCAGCAGGGCCTCCTGCGCCACGTCTTCAGCCTCGGCGGAATCATTGAGCAGGCGCCGCGCGAGCAACAAGACGCGCGGTAGTTTGCGGGCAACAAGGGACTGAGTGGCCGCAGCGTCTCCGCGCGCCACGGCTGCAATATGCGCCTCATCCGGGTCAAAGCCCGTCGTCATGACCTGTCCTGTCCCGCGTTCTTTTGGGCGACGGTGCTCCGCCTCAGGCGTCACATTACTCATAAGCGGGGCCTTTACGCAACAAGGGTTTGGGCAACCGTTTGCGGCCTTATGACCGACCCGTTTGCTAAAGCCTTTTACGCGGTGCGGCGTATAATCCGTCGCTTGTTACGGCCTGCCTTACCTAATCCCTTGGGGTGACCACGGTTTCAAACGCGTTGCGGGCGCGCTTGCGCAGGTCTTTCAGCTTCTTCTCCAGCGTATCGAGACGGCGTGTATGTACGGCCCGAGCCAGCTTGCGCTGAAACGCTTCCGGTTCTTTCGAAGGGTCGTCATTGGCATCCAGCGACACGCGCATTACCTGCGCCAGACTTTGCTGCACACGCCAGGCGGCGCTAAGCGCTTCTATGTCTTCTGCGCTCGCCAGACCAGCGCGTTGCATGGCCTGAAGCGCGGCAATGGTGCCGACGCGCAGCGGCCCACCATTGGCGGCGTGCACCAGCTGCAGATACTGAGCGGCGAATTCGCAATCGACCTGGCCACCTACAGCCAGCTTGAAATCCCAAAAGTTTTTGGCCGGGCGCTCCCTCTCCATGAGGGCGCGCATATTGAGCACGTCCAGCGCCGTGCGCGCTTCAGAGCGCGTGGCGCGCAGAATCGTTTCGAGTTTCAGCCGCACCAAATCGGCAAAGTCCTCAGATGTCGCCCACACGACGCGGGCACGCGTGAGGGCCTGAAACTCCCAGGTGTCCGCTTCCTTGGTATAGTAATTCTCAAATGCCGCCAGCGACACGGCCACCGGCCCCTTAGCTCCGGTGGGACGAAGCTTCATATCGATTTCGTACAGCAAACCTTCAGGGGTGGGGGCCGACAGGGCGGCGATCAGGCGCTGCGTAAAGCGGCCGAAGAAGGTTTCCGCGCCCCAGCCCTTGATCGACGACATTTCCGACGGATCATCGGGCAGATAGACGGTCATCAAATCAAGGTCGGACCGCGCCGTCATCTCCTGCCCGCCCAGCTTGCCTAGCGCCAGAATGGCCACTTGCCCCGACAGCTTTCCGCCGAGCCGCCGCACTTCCTCCAGCGCCAGCGGCGACAGGTGGATAATGCAGGCATCAGCCAGACGGGCATAGGCCGCGCCCGCGGCTTCGGTCGTCAGGCGGCCATTGAGAATTTGCATGCCGATGCGGAACTGCTGCTCGCGGCAAATACGGCGCAGGGCGTTCATGACGTTTTCCAGCGCGTTTTCCGGGCCAGGCGGCACGCGCTCGACCTCCGCCATGATCAGGCGGTCAAGTTCTTCACCCAGCGGGTCGAAGAAACCGGCGTCCAGCATGGCGTCGAAAATGGTTGGATGGCGAGACAAAAGCTGGGCCAGACGCGGGCTGAAGCCCATGATCTCGACAATTGCCTTAAACAGCTTGGGGTTGGCGAGAAACAGAGACTGAATCTGCACCCCGGCGCTGAGGCCCGAAAAGAACACGGCAAAGCGCGTAAAGGCTATGTCGGGCGCTCCCGTCTCGTTCACCGCCTCCAGCAGGCGCGGCACCAGACGCGTAAACAGTTCGCGGCCGCGAGGTGTGCGCGTTGCTGGAATGCGCCCGTGGTGCCAGCCGCGGATGGTGGCCGAAATCTGCTCCGGGTGCTCAAAGCCCAGGCGGGCCAGCGTCTTCAGCGTTTCCGGATCGTCCTCGACGCCGGTGAACACGAGACTGCCAAAGGACGAGGACAGGTCTTCGGAATCGGAGAACAGCTCGCCATAGTGGCCATTGACCAGACGCAGGGTGCGCGACACAGCCAGATCAAAGCGACTGAGGTTGGTAAAGCCGCACATGGCGGCGACGCGCATCCGCTCGTCCTCGGCTTCTGGCAAGGTGTGGGTCTGCTCATCGGCGATCATCTGCACGCGATGTTCCCAGTCGCGTAGGCGCACATAGGCCTGTTTCAGCTCCTTGGCCACCGCGGGGGCCAGATGCCCGGCACGGCGCAGGGCATCGAGCGCATCCAGCGTGCGGCGCGAGCGCAAGGACGGGTCGCGGCCGCCAAGGATCAGTTGCTGCGTCTGAACAAAAAACTCGATTTCGCGGATACCGCCAACGCCCAGCTTGAGATTGGCCCCGGCGGGATCTAGGCGCTCATCGACCTTATAGGTATGGATCTGGCGCTTGATCGACTGGATGTCGGCAATGGCCGGATAGTCGAGGCTGCGCCGCCAGATAAACGGTGACAGGGCCTGCATGAAGGCCTTGGCCTCGATCATGTCTCCGGCGATGGGTCGGGCCTTGATAAAGGCCGCACGCTCCCAGTTCTGCCCCACCGTTTCATAATAGTTCAAGGCGAAGGGCACACTGACCACGGTGGGTGTGGAGGACGGATCCGGACGCAGGCGCAGATCGACGCGGAAGACGTAGCCGTCGCCGGTGCGCTCACTGAGGATGTTTGATACGCGGCGGGCCAGCCGATCGACAAAGACCTGCGCCTCTACGCCTTCTTTCAGGGGCAGGGCGTCCAGCTCGGCGAAGAAGGTGATATCGATATCTGACGAATAGTTCAGTTCGCCCGCCCCGTGCTTGCCCATGGCCAGCACAAACAGGCCCGGCATGGGACCGCGTTCGCCCTTGATGTCATAGTCGATCAGGCGGCCCCGGTCGAGTTCTTCGCGCACAGCTAGGGCGATCCCGGCATGTGTCACGGCGTCGGCAAAGCGCGTCAGGGCGGCGGTGACGTGATCGAGCTTCCACACATCGCCCAGATCGGCCAGGGCCGTCAGCAGGTGGGCATCGGCTTTCAAGTGACGCAGCACGCGCTTGGCGGCATCGACATCAAGGGTTTCGACCGTATCGGCCTGATCGGCCAGCGCCTCGGTGGCCAGCAGGATGGCCTTTAGCCGCGCTTCGGGCGGCGACATCAAAGTCTCGCGCAGGCGCTGCGGTTCACGCCGCATCAGCCCGGCCAGATAGGGCGAGGCCCCCAACACCGGCATCAGGGCCGGACCGGCGCGTTGCAGCAGGTCGGGCCAGCCTTCAGCCTCGGCAACTTCAGCAATCGCCTCATAGGCGTACAGCGCCGCGCCGTCGTTGAGCACCGGCCCGCAGGGATGCAAACGATCCACCAGCGAGGAGAAAAGAATATCCGCCATGCCCCTCTGTTAGGCGAATCGAAGCGCAGACACAAGGGTGGCCTTGGGTTTCGCTCCGTGCAAACGGTTTAGGTTCGCGTGCGCAGCTAGAGAGTGGGGGCGTTAACTGGCCTTTAATCCCATCTCTTTCGGTTCATGAAAACGGGAAGAATATAAAATAAGAAATCAAGGCCAATACAGTCGAGATTTTCAAATTAACGCGTTATAAAGCGTGCCGCGTTATTACCATACAATCTGCCCTTATCGAAAGTACCGCGTCCATGTCCTTTGCCCAGTCTATCCTGATGCCGAAGAAAATCCTCATCGCCGGATGGGTGATGATCATAACGCTTTGGGTCGCCATCGCCGTCGAGCGATTTACGGACGTTGAGACCCTGCCCTTTGTGCGCACGGTCTTCATCTATCTTGTGCTTGATTACATGTGGTCGACCTTCTACCGGCAATGGCGCGGTGGAAAGGCCTGAGGCCTGATCTTAAGGTTTCAAGCCGTCGATAAAGGCTGCAAGGTTAGCGGCGTGTCCACGGCCTTCAAAAACAGGCCACGGCGTGTCCGGCGCGATCCCACGGCCTTCGGGCATCTCGCCCTGCGGGGTGGTATAAAGTTCGCCCGAAAGGGAAAACCCCCACCCTTTGCCTAGCGGCTTTTCGATCTGGTCTGACAGGGCGCCGCGCGTGGTGCGCCCTACAAGCTGTGCCTGAGGCAGTGCCCGCATGGCCAGGGCGAAGATTTCCCCGGCACTGACCGTGATGTCGCTCGTCACCACATAGACCGGGCCAGTAAAGCGCACCCGTGGCGACGGCTGGATCACCACCGAAGTGGTAGTCGTTGTCCGCCCATCCCGCCAGGGGCGTTTCTGATAGGCAAGACGCGGCTGATCGTAAAAGCGTGCAGCAATGGTCCGGCTGACGGAATCGTAGCCACCGCGATTATTGGACACATCGACAACGACAGCTCGCGCCCCCTGAAAAGCCGTCAGAGCTTCGTCCAGAATAGCCTCAAGCGCCTGAGTATCAGACGGATCGGCCTTAACATCAAACGCCCCCATGGTGACTATGTTCAGATAGCCGACGCCATCGCGCACACCCCAGAAGATGCGGTTATTTCCTACATGCTGCCCCTTCCCGCGCAACAGACCGGACAGTATCCCTTCGCGATAGGCGGCCAGCCACATCTTTTGCGCAGCCCCGTCACCCACATCCGTCAGGGTTAGGGCCTCACCCGTAGCCAGATCGCTTTCTACACCGCCGACCACGCCGTGCAGTTCGCTGTGGGGGTCGTTGAGCCTTATGAAGATGCGGCTGAGCGCTCCCCATAGGGCGTCATCTGTGTCGATGACCGGATAGGCCCGCCGAACTTCGGCCACCAGGGCCTCAGGGTCGATGTGCCGCGCCGCGAAACCCGCATAGTGCTGACGCAGAGTTGCAACCGCAAAATCAAACCGTTGGGCGGGCGTCAGCTCTTGATGACACGCCGCGGGTACGCCGGATGCCCCCTCGAACAGGTAGGGGGTCCCGCCAGGTGCCTCAGCAAACACAGCCGCGGCCATGGGAGCTTTGATGGGCGACCACACGGCGAACCCTTCGGCCTGTGCCTCGGCGTCGCGAGCATCGGGCAGGCACAGCCCGCCGGCCTCATGATAGAGGCTGATCCCATCGCGGCGAATCTCGACCAACAGGCCATAGTCGCGCGATCGCCACACGCCGGTCACATCGGCGAAATACCCCGCGGCGTCGCGCGTCGGACGCTCTTGCGCCTCAGCGATGACCGGCACCAAGAACAGACAGAGCAGACCCAAAGCTTTGCGCATATTTCCTATCTCCTACCCCACGGGCGGCAGGATCAGGGCCGTGCGCAGGCCCGGCCCCTGATCGCCATAGATGCCTGGGCCTTCGTCGATACTCAGGCGGCCCTTATGCGCCACGGCCACGGCCTCGACCATAGATAGACCTAACCCCACACCCGGCAGGGAGCGAGAATTCTCCAGACGCACAAAGCGTTGGGTGATGCGCGCGCGGTCGGCCTCGGGGACGCCCTGCCCTGTATCGGTGACGGAAAACTCGATCTCACGCCGTGAATTGTGCCGCAGCCGCAGGGTAATACCGCCGGTCTGGGTGTATTTGATGGCGTTATCGAGTAGGTTGGCCATGGCCTGGGCCAGAAAGTCGCGATTGCCATAGGCTTTCACACCGGGCTCGATCTCGGCGGTGAATTCCAGCCCTTTGTCCTCGGCCAGAATTTCAAACAGCTCCCGCATGTCGTCGGTCAGCGCCGAAGCGTCAAACAGCTTCTGGTCAGGGGCCTGCCCCGCCGCCTGAAGCCGCGAGATGGAAAACACCGTCTGGAAGGTGCGCAGCAATTGATCGGTTTCGGCCAGCGCGCGCTCAATCACCTCCGGGGCTTGCGACGGGTCTTTCTCCACATCGTAAAGCGACACTTCGAGCTTAGAGCGCAGGCGCGACAAAGGCGTTCTCAGATCATGGGCAATGGCGTCGCCGGCGTATTTGAGATTGCCCATGGTCTTTTCCATGCGGTCCAGCGTCTCATTGACGCGTTCGGCCAGAGCGTCAAATTCATCCCCCGAATTGCGCAGCTTGGCCCGCGCCTTAAGGTCGCCCTCCTTGACCAGATCAAAGACCTGCATCAGCCCCTGCACCGAGCGCGACACTTCGTTATTAATGATCATGCCGGCAAACAGCCCCAGAACGATGACCAGCACGCCGCCCCCCCACAGGGCCTTAAAACCCATGTCGAAGCCCTTTTCCGACCAAGAAGTGTCCATGCCGACATAGAGGGATAGGCCCGGCTCCAGCGTCACCACCTGCCCACGATAGGCGTAGGACTTGCGCTTGCCTGCCGGATCAGTCAGGCGATAATTGATCTGAAAAGCGCGCTCATCGCCGCCGACATATCGGGCTTTTTCGCGGATATGGTCAAAGACCTGCGGTGACACTTCGGTCGTAGCGCGGCGGTTTTCGGCAAGGATCTCGCCATCTTCGCGATAGACGATCTTAACGAAAAACCACTCAGTTATGTCTTCTTGGCTCAGCGTTTCAACAACGGCCTCTTCGCCCTTTTCGCGATATACCTCCTCCAGATAGTCGACGCGCGATTTCACCTGCGCGTCGGACACGGCCTTGGTCTCGGCCGACGAGGCAATGTAAATATAGGCAAAGATCAGCACCGCCACAAAGGAATAGACGGTGATGAACATCAGGGTCAGACGGAACGGCGTCTGCCTGAACATGGTGGCTTTCAGCGAAAAGCGCGCGAGGTTGGGAAGAGCGATCACGACCTGTTTTCAGGGCTTGGGTTTTTAGGGCTTTAGCTGATAGCCTTCGCCGCGCACCGTATGCAGCATAGCGCGGTCAAAGCCCTTATCCAGCTTGGCGCGCAGACGCGAAATATGTACGTCGATGACATTGGTCTGCGGGTCGAAATGATAGGCCCAGACCTTTTCAAGCAGCATCGTGCGCGTGACGCTTTGGCCCACATGGCGCATCAGGAATTCCAAAAGCTGAAACTCGCGGGGTTGCAGGTCGATTTCTGAATTGCCGCGCTTCACCACGCGGCTGATCAGGTTCATTTCAAGATCGCCAACGCGCAGGGTGGTTTCCACGGCGCCCGTGTCCTTGCGCCGTAAAAGCGCCTCAAGCCGCGCCACGAGTTCAACCAGCGCATAAGGCTTGACCAGATAATCATCCGCCCCGGCCTTCAGGCCATAGACGCGGTCTTCGAGTTCGCCCAAAGCGCTGAGAAACAGCACCGGCACGTCCATCCCTTCCGAACGCGCGATTTCCAGCATCGACACGCCATCTAGGCCCGGCATCATACGATCCAGCACGACCACGTCGAATTCGCCTTCGCGCAGCGCTTTTAGCCCCGCCTCACCGTCGTGAGTTACGACCGACTCAAAGCCCTGTTCGGACAGACCCTTTTGCATGGTCAGGGCCGCTTCGACATCGTCTTCGACTATCAATACCTTGGTCATGTGCTAAATGCCCCGCGCAACCGTGTGTTTGTCATTAGTAAAGCGCGCCGCCGATCCTGTGAAGGGGCTGCGGTGTTAAAATGCTGTCATGTAACGCCGACGACGCAAGGCCCAATTTCCGACTTTATTGCAGCGCACAAAAGGGGTAAATACCTCTGGCGGCCTATGCACAAATGCGCTTAATATCAGACAAAAGCGCAGATGACAGGGGATACCGAGACCATGACCAAAGCCGACTCACCGTTTGAACAAGGCCTGAAAATGATGGGCACGCAGCAACAACTGGCGGCGCGCAGTCTGGTCAATCTGATTGGCATGATTTCAGCCTCTTCCCACCGCTATGCGCAAGAAACCACGGCCTTTACGCGCGACGCTTTATCGCTGATGCAGCAAGCGGCCCAGACGCGCGATCCGGCCGAACTGCGCGAGCTTCAGAGCCAGTGGGCCAAGACCTGCGTTAAGTACGGTCAGAACCAGACCCGCGCCACTATGAGCTTTGTGGAACAATGCGGCCTTCAGGCGCTGAATGCCTCGGCACCGCAAGGCGACGACCTTCCCCCCAAAGAGTCCGGGGCAGAATCCCAACCAAAATAGGAGTATCTCCATGCTGACTGGCAAAACCGCCCTCGTAACCGGCTCGACGTCGGGTATCGGACTGGCCATCGCGCGAAAGTTGGCCTCAAAGGGCGCAAAGGTGATGCTGAACGGTATGGGGGATGCCGCCGAAATCGAAAAGCTGCGCGCCGAAATGGCGGCCGAATTCGGCGTCGAGGTGGCCTTTAATAGCGCAGACCTGACCAAGGTCGAAGGCATCGAGGCTCTGATCGCGGACACGACGCAAAAGCTGGGGGACCTGGACATTCTGGTCAACAATGCCGGCATTCAGCACGTCTCCCCCATCGAAGACTTCCCAGTCGACAAGTGGAACATGATCATCGCGCTGAACCTGTCGGCGGCATTCCACACCACGCGCCTAAGTTTTAAGGGCATGAAAGATCGCGGCTGGGGCCGGATCATCAACATCGCCTCGGCGCACGCCCTCGTCGCCTCGCCATTCAAGGCGGCCTATGTGGCGGCCAAGCATGGCATTGCCGGCTTGACCAAAACGATTGCCCTCGAAGGGGCTGAACACGGCGTGACCTGCAACGCCATCTGCCCCGGGTACGTACTGACGCCGCTGGTCGAAAAGCAGATCCCGGATACCGCAAAGGCGCGCGGACTTACAGAGGAACAGGTGATCAAGGACGTGCTGCTGGCGGCCCAGCCGTCCAAAAAGTTTGTCGAAACCGATGACATCGCCGAACTTGTCGTCTTCCTGTCTTCGGACGCCGCCAAGGCAATCACCGGCGCGTTGCAATCCATCGACGGTGGCTGGACGGCAGCATAGGTAATAACGGAAAACGCTTCTGAACCGCGCCGATCTGAATAGCCAAAAATCGTAGCTTCCACCTCCCCTTGGCGGGAGGTGGACCTAATTCGGAGCAGATGGCGCTGGGGTAGTTTATCCGTATGTCTGCCCGTAAGCGGTTGCAATGCCGCAAGACCTATCACCCGTGGCGCAGGCTCATGCCGGAAGTAATATCATAAAAACTCATCACCCTCAGTCATTACTACAAGCGAAGGCATTACTCCGCCGGGACCTCGGACTCCAGCGCCTTGGCCAGTTGATCGCGGGCCGCATCCGCAGCCTTTTGGCGCTCCCACATGCCGAAATAGAGACCTTTGAGCTTCATCAGTTCGGCGTGGTTACCGCGTTCGGCCACCAGCCCATCCTTGAGCACCAGAATCTCATCAGCCCCCACGACGGTCGAAAGCCGGTGCGCAATGACCAGGGTCGTACGGTTCTGCGACACCTCATCCAGCGCCGCCTGAATTTCGCGCTCTGTGTGCGTGTCGAGCGCCGAAGTCGCCTCATCGAGAATCAGAATCGGTGGTGATTTCAACAGCGTGCGCGCAATGGCCACGCGCTGCTTTTCACCGCCAGACAGCTTCAGCCCACGTTCGCCCACCTCAGTATCATAGCCCTGCGGCAGCGAGGCAATGAAGGCCGAAATCTGCGCCTGTTCGGCGGCGGCCTCGACCTCTTCGCGTGAGGCACCGTTGCGGCCATAGCCGATATTGTAGGCGATGGTGTCGTTAAACAGCACCGTGTCCTGCGGCACCATACCTATGGCGCGACGCAAGGAGGCCTGATTGATGTGGCGGATGTCCTGCCCGTCGATTTCGATGGAACCACCCTTCACGTCATAAAAGCGGAATAGCAGGCGTGAAATCGTTGATTTCCCCGCGCCGGATGGGCCAACAATGGCCACGGTCTTGCCCGCAGGCACCTCAAACGACACGCCCTTGAGGATCGGGCGGTCAGCGTCGTAAGAAAAGACCACGTCTTTGAAGGCCACAGCCCCCTGCCCCACCTTGAGATCAGGCGCGCCCGGCGTATCAATAACCTCCTGCGGTTCATCCAGCAGCTTGAACATAGCTTCCATGTCGATCAGGCCGGTGGAAATTTCGCGGTACAGCGTACCGATGAAGTTCAGCGGAATGGCTAATTGCATCATAAATGCGTTGACCAACACGAAGTGGCCCAGCGACTTGGTACCGTTCATCACCTCATAGGCCGACATTAGCATCACAATCGTCATACCGATGGTGAAGATCACCGCCTGCCCGATATTGAGCCAGGCCAGAGAGGTATAGGTCTTGATCGCCGCCTTCTCATAGGCCGCAGTGGCGCGGTCATACCGGCTGCGCTCAAGCTGTTCGTTGCCAAAATATTTGACGGTTTCAAAGTTGAGCAGCGAGTCCACCGCCTTCGACATCGAATCGGAATCGGCCTCGTTCATCTCCTTGCGGATAGCGATCCGCATGTTGGAGGCGACGATGGAGAACCACACATAGACGACGACCGTCGCGGCGACCACCGCCACATAGATCAGGTCGAACTGCCACCCTAGCGCTCCGGCAGTCAGGACGAATTCCACCACCGTCGGGATGCCGACCATCATGGTCAGGCGGATTATGGTTTCAATGCCCATCTTCCCGCGCTCGATGACCCGCGACAGGCCTCCGGTGCGGCGTTGCAGATGGAAACGCAGCGACAGATTGTGCAGGTGATTAAAGGCGCGGTTTGACAGGCCGCGCACCGCGTGCTGCCCCACGCCGGCAAACATGGCGTCGCGGATATTGTTGAACACCTGCGACATCATCCTCGCCACGCCGTAGGCCAGCACCATGATGACCGGCGACACCAGCACCAGTGTCAGCAGATCGGTCTTGCCGCCTGCCGCCCCCGGCGTGAAGGCGTTGGTCGCCCATTTGTAGGCAAAGGGCGTCGCAATGGTCAGAAGCTTGCCCACCAGCATGGCCAGAAGCGCCCACAGCACCTGCACCTTAAGGTCAGCCCGGCCCTCCGGCCACAGATACGGTTTGAGGAAGGCGAGCGTATCGGAGGCCTTGCCTTTCGGCTTGGGCATGGGGGCGGGCGCGTTCATCAGGCTAAGGGACTCGGTTTTCGGTGGAGCAAAGGATTGCGCATATATAGGTCCGGACCGGTACAAAATCCAACCAAGGACGGGATTTATTTTACAATCAAAATTGATCGTATATGATCAAGGACAATCAACACATTCTCTCGCCCATAACTACGAGAGGGATAAGAGGACACCCCAAATGCTACGTCGTACCCTGATCGCTGTTGCTTTGCTGTTTTCGACGCCAGCCATGGCGGCAGAAAAACCCATCGATACCCGCCCGGTGCGCGTCATTCTCGTCGGTGACTCGACGATGACGGACAAGTCGGGCTACGGCAAAGGCTTCTGCGCGCAGTTCAAACCCGACGTGGTCTGTGTCAACGCGGCGCGCGGTGGGCGCTCGTCCAAGAGCTATCGCGTCGAAGGCCTGTGGGACAAGATCATCGCGCAACTGAACGACGGCACGGCGTCGAAGACCTATGTGCTGATCCAATTCGGGCATAATGACGGCTCATCCAGACCGGAACGCCACACCGACCTTGAAACCGAGTTCGGCCCCAATATGCGCGGCTATGTACTGGACGTGAAGAAAGCGGGTGCGGTTCCGGTGCTGGTCACCCCCTTGACGCAGCGTCATTTTAAGAATGGCCAGTTGCAAAATGACCTGTTGCGCTGGGCGCAGGTGACGCGCCTGATCGCGCGCACCACCGACACGACCCTCATCGACCTCTATGCCGAAGGTCAGGCAAAGGTGCAGGCAATGGGGGCGGTTGAATCGCTCAGCCTTGCCGGTCAGCCGGTGCCGCAAAACGTGCTGGACGCTGCGCCGTCTGGCACCACCGTCCCGGCTAAATTCACCGACGCCTCCCAGGGTCAGGGTTCAGCACAGGCGTTTGACTACACCCACCTCGGCCCCAAGGGCTCAGACTATTTCGGGCAGATGGTCGTCGATCTTTGGGTTAAAGCCGACCCCAAGGTGACGGCGCTGGTGAAGTAGCGAAAGAGAGCGCCTCCTCTGAAATCGGGGGAGAAATTTAAACCTCACACACGCCGTCATTACACGCCGGCCCGGCCTTGACCTCTGGCGGCAGATCGTCCCAAGCGCGGTTCAGCACTTGCGTGAAACCGGCCACCGGCTGGGCGCCGGACACGGCATAACGGTCATTAATGACGAAAAACGGCACTCCCTGCACGCCTCGCACCGTGATAAATTCCTGTTCCTCCTGCACCGCATCTGAATAACGGTCTGTTTTCAGGAACGCCTCAGTTTCCGCCGCATCAAGACCTATCTCAACGGCCAGCGCCACCAGAGTCGTCTCATCAAAAAGGGATTGGGTTTCGGCAAAATAGGCGCGATAGAGCCGCTCAACCGCCTCGGCCCCCAGCCCCTTGTCCTGCGCGAATTTTACCAGTCGATGGGCCTTTAGAGTATCGCCGTAAAACGTACCATTGAGCTTCATAGATAGCCCGGCAGCCGCCGCCATCTGCTCAACGCGCGCCTGATTCTGCTCGGCCTGAGCCGCGGTCAGCCCGTACTTCTGTTGCAGCATCTGCCCAACGGGCGCGATAGCCGCGTCCGGTCCCAGACGAAAGGCGTGGTGGCGCACCGTCACCTGATCCTTTCCCGCAAAGCCTTCCAGCGCCTGCTCAAAGTGACGCTTGCCGATCCAGCAGAAGGGGCAGATCAGATCGGACCAGATATCAACGGTAATCGGGCTTGGGGACACGGACATAAGACCTCGCTTTCGTCATCGCATATCGGTCTTTCCGCGCCCCCGCGCAAGCAGGGACGAAAAGGTAACTATTGCGCCAGCAGGAAACCCAGCGGAATTTCCACCCGTGCACGCCAATCGGCTTCGTTGTGAGTAGTCCCTTCGAACACCGAACTGCGCCAGTTGCGCCCTTCAACCCAGCCATAGCGCGGCAGAACCGCCTCCATCTTCAGGCTATAGGGCCGGTAGTTGGCATCGAGATCGCGCGTGCCATGGTCCATATAGAGCCGCTGCCGCTTCGGGTCGAAATGCGCCGCGCGGAACCACGCCTCCCACGCTTGCGTCGTGGCCGCCGCCGCCGAATCGCGTGCTTCCGGCGTGGTCGGTGGAGCCATCAGAGGCCAGTGGATCGACACGCAGGCCGCGCGTCCGAACACCTGCGGGTATTCGCCAAGCGCATAGAGCGAGATCAGCCCGCCCATGCTGGAGCCCATAATGCTGGTATGGGCGGCATCGGGCTGCGTGCGATAGGCACGGTCGATAAAGGGTTTCACCTCTTCGACCAGAAACCGCAAGTAGTCGTCGGCCTTGAGCTGACCCTTAGCCGTGTCTGCCACCCTCGCCTGCATATCGGCGGGCAGATGGGCCGCCACCTTCTTCGGGAAGTAGTCGGCATAGCGCGTGGGCGAATTCCAAACCCCAACAACGATCGCCTTCTGGCGCATGCCGCTGAGGGCCTCGTCTATGCCCCACTCCTGGCCGCCATAGGCGGTAGACGTCTCAAACAGGTTTTGCCCGTCGTGCATATAGATGACCGGCAGGCGCGGCCCATTGGAGTCGTAGCCTTCGGGCACCCACACCCAAACATGACGCGCGCTGACAAAACGCGACGGGAAGGCCTCGTATTTGTCGAGCCGGCCATGCGGCACGTCTGAGGTTGCGCTGACGCTGTGCGTCGGGACAGGATCCGCGGCTCCAGCTCCCACTGGTAGAGCGAGAATCAGGGCGGTTAAAACCATGATAGGAGCGCGCATGCTTACAGCGCCTTGAAACGGATGGCCTGACCGCCGCCGGGCGCCAGTTTCAACGTCAGGCGGTCTTTGGAGGTCACCTTGCGCTTTTCGATCTGCATCGAATGGCGGGCGTCGGTGCGGTAATCGGCATCCTCGCCGTCGCGGTAAATTTGCGCCTCGTAGGTCTTACCAGGCGTCAGGAAATCGAGCGCGATGTCGAGGCTACGCGCCTCTTCGTCCGTCACTGCCCCCAGATACCAGTCGCGGCTGTTCTTATCGAGGCGTACCAGCGTGGCATAGTCACCCGGTTCCCCGCTCAGCATCTTTGTGTCGGCCCAGTCTGTCGGCACGTCCTTAATGAACTGAAACGCCGGCATTTCCTTCTCGTAGTTTTCAATCAGATCGGCGGCCATATGTATCGGCGAATAAAGCACGACATAGAGAGCCAGCTGCTTGGCCTTGGTCGAATAGATCGGCTTGCCATTGCCCTGAAGGCTGAGGACGCCCGGAGTAAAGTCCATGGGGCCGGACAACATACGGGTGAAGACCAGATTCGCCTCGTGTTCCGGCGGGTTGGGCGGATTGCCCCAGGCGTTATATTCCATGCCGCGCTGTCCTTCGCGGGACACCCAGTTGGGGTAGGTGCGGCGCAGGCCCGTATCCTTGATCGGCTCATGCGTATTGATGGCGATGTGGTACCTGGCCGCCGTTTCGGTCACCTTCTGGAAGTGGCGCACCATGTCCTGCGAGTCGTTCCAGGTGTAGTAGGGTTTGCCGTCAGAGCCCATCACCTTCGCCCCCCCGCATCGGCGACATAGCCGGTCTTCACCGCATCGACTCCGTTTTGCTGATAGAGGGAAAAGCCTGCATCCATCTGCGGTTCGTAATGCGCCGCATTGCCGCCCGTTTCATGGTGGCCAACAATATGCACGCCCTTCTTTTTGGCATAGGCAGACAACGCGGGAAGGTCGAAATCGGGATAAGCCTCAGTAAAGCTGAACAGGTGGCCGGTGGCGAACCAGTCTTCCCAGCCCGTGTTCCACCCTTCGACCAGCACGCCGCGGAAGCCGTGCTTGGCCGCAAAATCGATATATTTTTTGGTGTATTCGGTCGTTGCCCCGTGCTTCGGCCCGGCCTCCCAGGTTTTGGTGCCGAGGTGCATGTCCCACCAGATACCAACATATTTGAACGGCTTGACCCAACTCACATCGCCCAGTTTGTTCGGCTCATTGAGGTTGAGCAGGATGTGCGAGTGATAAAGGTCCGGCGCATTATCGGTGATGATCACCATGCGCCAAGGCGTCGGAAACGGCGCGTCGCGCACCACATTTGGCCCGATGGACGACGGCGCCAGTCGCGTCTTCAGGCGCTGCCCATCGACGCGACGCATCCAGATGGCCGCATAGTCGATCAGAGCCGCTTCATGGAAGCTCATGTAAAGGCCGGAGTCGGTCTTCAGCGTCATCGGCGTTTGAGCCTCTGACACTTCGGCCAGCGGCGTCTTCTGGATGATATATTCTTCGCGATTCCACTCGCCGGCAACGTTCCAGTAGGCGGTCGCCTGGTCGCTAACGGCAAACTCGGTGAGTTCGTCGGTGATTTTCAGCGTTTTCAGTTGCGGTTGATCGGGGAATTCGTAGCGGAAGCCAAAGCCGTCATCGAACAGGCGGAACACCACCGTCATACGGCGATTGTCGTACTTTGCCTGCACCACATCGACACGCAGCTCGGTGTGGGTATCACGGATGGTCTTCCATTCGCCCCACGGCTGCTCCCACGTCTCGTCAAAGGCCGAGGTAGCGGTCTTTTCCACCGTGAAATTACGGTCCAGCTTGGGCTGATCAGCCAAGATGAAGCCTAGCCGAGACGGAGCGATGATCTCATGGCCCTTGCGGGATACGGCGTAGGACAACCGCCCGTCATTGTCGAGCAAGACCTTGACCGATAGGACCTTACTGGGTGACTCAGCGGTGGCTATGACCGCCAGCCCCGTGGCCTGACTATAGGCCTCATCGAGCGTTTCGGCGGCGGCCACGGCGGGCGGGGCCCAGCCAATCGTTGCGGTCGTAGCGGTAAGCGTCATGGCAAGCCCCATCAAAACTGGCATACCGAGGCTAAATCGCTTTGCGCGAACTGTCATCGTCTGTCTCCCTGTGTTTTGTCGCTGTTGTTGTTTGTTCTTTGGTTAGCACACCGACCTGGTAGCGGCGCGTGCATACGTATTCAGAACGCCTCCGCTCGCGTTGAATACGTATTCAGATTGCCGCTCTGCGCCCCAAGACCTAGTTTCCAGTCAAACGATTTTGCAGGGATAACCAAAGAACGACTCCCCCCTGATACCCCTTCTGCCCGTGGCAACGCGGCGGAACCGCCATTTCAGCCCTGGAATGGTTTCTTCTCAAACCTGACCTTATGACCCCGCTGCGCGTCTCCCGTCGCACGGGGTTATTTTTTTGCTATCCGCCACAGCTTTCGCGGACAATCAGCCGGGTAGGCACGCGCACCGGCTCCACAGGCTCATTGGCGATCATGCGATCCAGTGCATCGACGAGCGCCCGCGCCGCCGCCGTTGTATCCTGTCGCACGGTAGAAAGCGCCGGGGTGGTGCAGGCCGCCGCCCACAGGTCATCAAAGCCGATCACCGACACGTCCTGCGGCACGCGCCTTCCCTGTTTCTGCAGGACCTGCATGGCCCCGATGGCCGGCAGGTCCGCCGTGGCAAACACCGCATCAAAATTTGCCCCGCGAGCTATCAGCCCTGCCACCGCCGCTGCTCCGTCTTCGCGCGAGATAAAGCAGTCGGCCAGCAGGTCATCGTCTATGCTCAGGCCGTTTTCGCGCAGCGCCCGCGCATAGCCGTCATAACGGTCGCGAAACTCCGGATGGCTGGATGAGGCCTCACCAAGGAAGGCAATACGGCGCCGCCCTAGCCTGATCAGGTGCGACACGGCCTCATAGGCGCCCTGCGCGTTATCCGAGCCAACACTGTGCCCGGCCCCCGGCTGCACCAGCCCCCAGACGACCCACGGTTCGCCGATGTCACTTAAACCCTCTGCCTTGCGCACATAGTCGTCGTAGTCTTTATAGCCCAGCAGGATCAGACCATCGGCACGCCGCGCAAAGCCATAGTCATTGCTCCAGCTTGCGCTTTGCTGTTGCAGTGAGGTCAGGACGTCATAGCCCTTCTGTCCGGCATATTTGAGGATCGCTCCCAGCAGCGGCACGAAGAACGGGTTAATAGGATTGTCCTGATCAAGGTCTTCGGAAATCAGTACGGCAATGGTGTTGATCTTCTTTGAGCGCAGTTTGCGCGCATTGACATCGACCGTGTAGTTGAGCTGTTGCGCCGCCTCGAAGACGCGTCGGCGCACCTCTTCGGAGACCGCCGGCGACTGGCTGAGCGCGCGCGAGACTGTGGCCTGCGAAACGCCGGCCAGCGCCGCTATGTCAAAGGATGTTGGCCGTTTAACCCCCACGCGGAGCCTCCCTTTTTTGCGCAGCATAACCCGCTTCGGGAGCGACGGCTATTCCCTAATATAGAGGGTCTTCTCTGCCCCTTCGATCGTACTGCCGTCGGTGCGCGTGGCGCGTAGAGACAGGGTGTGCGCTCCCGGTTTCAAACCCGCCTTATCCAGCTTGAAATCAAATTGCAGCTTCGGCCAGTTAGGGTCATAGCGCAGGGCGTCGGGCGTTTTGAAACCTTCCGGATCAAGCCCGTAATGGCCCTGTGTCACCGGCTTGCCATCGATCAGTATATCGACGCGTGTCACGCCTTGCACATCGGCGGCGATACCAAAATAGTTGGTCTGCGCGTTGGCCTCTAGGAACTGCCCGCGCGGAGGCTGGGCTATATAGAGTTCCGGCAAAAGAGCGCACGGCGCAGGTGGCGACGTCACAGCGTCCTTGCGTAGGCGTCCGGTATAAAACGCCACCACATTGCGCCCCGGCGGCAGCTCGATGCGCTTATAAAGCATCAGGTCGTCAAAGCGCTGACAGAGGTCACGCCGGAAGCTCAACTCCTCCGGCTGATGGTAGAGATAGCTGGGATCGGGCAGGACCAGCACCACACCCTTGCCCGCCTTCGCCTTGATCAGGTCGCGTTGCCCGAGCCCCCAGGTCTGACGCGCCGTGCCAAAGCGCGAAAAGCCGTCATAAGGCTCGCCAAGCGTATAAAAGGTGCGCGACGGTCTGTTGGGAAACTCTAGGCGCACCGCCGGGACGTGACCCGACACGGCGACGGCGACTTCGGGGCCAAACTGCTGCCGCGCCACCGCCTCAGCCTCGATCAGAGTTGGGTGCAGCACGGTCCAGTCTTCGTTGCGCATGAAGTTTATTTGCTTCCACTGCCACGGCAGCTTTTCGGTATGCGCCCAGGCGTATTCATAGACGGTGATGCCGATACCGACGCCCAACGCCAGAACCGGACCCAGCGCCAGCACGCCTTGTCGCAGACGGCGTGCGCCCATCGTTTTGGCCTGATCGACGAAGCTGATCAGCACGCCAGGCAGGCCTACCACCAGCGGCACATAGGCCAGGAACGGCCAGTGCGGCATGATCTGCGCATTGGCGGGCGACTGGACGAAATAGAAGGCGAAGATAAACACGCCGACGATACCCAGCAGCGCCAACGGCTTGCGCCAGTGATCCCAGCACATCGTTTTCGCCGCAAAGATTAGGCCAACAAAAAAGACCGGTGTGACCAGCCCGACCTGCTGATTGAGAAAGGCGGTCATTAGCTTCAGTTCCGGCCGCCACACCGGGCGGTTGGTGACATGAAAAGCGATGGCGGGCCAGTCGTTGAAGACGTTGTACAGCAAAGACGGTAAAAGCCCCAGCGCAGCCACGGCGCCAGTCGCCCAGAACTTGGGCCGCGTCCACAACTGCCGCCCAGCCGTCGTCAGAAGGGCAAACAGCACAATCCCCGCGCCAGGGAACAGGAAGCGAAAGTGGACAAACAGGCCTAGTGCCCCGCACAGGCCCGTCAAAAGCCACCACTTCCACTCATCCGTCTTGAAAGCGCGCAGAAGGCAGCCCAGCATCAGGGCCAGCAGAAGTTGCAACAGCCCTTCCGGATAGAAGATGGTGCCCGACATCGACAGCGGCGGGATCAGCAGCGACAGTATAGCGGCCCACATAGCCTGACGCGCCGGGACGACCGGTTTGGCCATAAACCAGATGGCAAACGGAATGGCAGTGGCGATCAGTAGTGACAGCACCCGCAGCGGCAGGACCTCCATGCCGAAGACGAGCGTAACGGGCCGCGACAGCAGCGGAAAACCGGCAGGAATATCGGGATAGCCTAGTTCCGGGTAGAGGCCGGACACGGCGAAGTGCCCCTCTTCCCAGATGACATTGGCTGTCATCGCGATATAGAGCTTCCACACAAAGAGCACCGCGCCGATGATCAGCCCAACGCGCAACAGCGTGCGATCGTCGCCAAACAGGGGCTTTTGCGGCCCCAAGGCTTCCGGTCCCTGTCCGATCTCATACAACTGGGTCATGCGCGGCCTCCCTTCCCTCTTCTATAGCGGGGTTTAAGGTGGAGGCAATGCGGGAAAGCCACCCCACCCAGGTTCGCTACGCTCGCTGTCCCCTCCTCGCTGGTGAGGATGGGGTGGCTTTGCAGTACAACTGCCCGCCAAAGCATGTTAAGCCGCCATACCGTTACATCTGCATCGAGTTTCCCCATGCTTTCCGTCCTCGATATGTTCAAGATCGGCATTGGCCCGTCCTCCTCGCACACGGTCGGGCCGATGCGCATTACGCGCCGCGCCCTGATCGAGGCGAAGGCGGCGGGGGTGCTTGAGCAGGCGGCGCGGGTGCGGGTGGAGCTTCAGGGCTCACTGGCCCTGACCGGAATTGGTCACGGCTCGGACAAGGCCGCAGTGCTCGGGCTGCTGGGCGCCGAACCGGATCAGGTCGATCCCGACTGGGCCGATGCCACCTATGAAGCGCTGAAAACCGCCTCAGAGATTTCGCTGTTTGGCGGCCAGACAATTGGCTTTGATTATCGCCGCGATATCGACTTTCGCGGCGACATCACGCCGCGCCTGCATCCCAATGGCATGAGCGTGCGCCTGTATGATTCGGCGGGTGCGGAAGTGTTTGAGCGCACTCTCTATTCGACCGGCGGGGGCTTTATCGCCTCGGCGGCGCAACTATCGGCTCCGGCGCAAAACGACCGCATCAGCGTGGGTCAAAAGGCGGCCCTGCCTTTTACGTCGGGGGCAGAATTGCTGCACATATGTGCGCAGCACACTCTCAATATCTATGACGTGGTGCTGGCCAACGAAGATGCCCGTCGCCCACGCGCCGAAACCGATGCCGGGCTAAAACGCATCTGGGAGGTGATGGATTCAGGCATCAACCGCGGCCTGAAAACCAGTGGTATCCTGCCGGGTGGACTGAGCGTGCAGCGCCGGGCCCCACGCCTTTTTGAGACACTAAAAACCGAAGCGCACAATCAAGAATCCGAGCGCCTGTTCGACTGGTTGAACGTGTTTGCCATGGCCATCAACGAGGAGAATGCCGCGGGCGGGCGCGTCGTGACCGCTCCCACCAATGGCGCGGCGGGCATTATCCCGGCCCTGATCCGCTATTATTGCGCCTTTGATGGCTGGAGCGAGGCCGATACGCGCTCGGACGGCAGGATCGGGCGTTTTCTGCTCACCGCCGCGGGTATCGGCATGATCTATAAGCAGCGTGCCTCGCTGTCTGGAGCCGAGATGGGCTGTCAGGGCGAAGTCGGCGTCGCCTGTTCGATGGGCGCGGCGGGCCTCAGCGCCGTCTGGGGCGGCAGCGCGCCGCAGATCGAGCACGCCGCCGAAATCGGCATGGAGCACAATCTGGGCCTGACCTGCGATCCGGTCGGCGGTCTGGTGCAAATCCCATGCATTGAGCGCAACGCCATCGGCGCGGTGAAAGCCGCCAATGCCGCGCGCCTGTCCTTGCGCGACGAAGGGCCGCACAAGGTGACGCTGGATCAGGTGATCGAAACCATGCGCCAGACCGGCCTCGACATGTCGTCGAAGTATAAGGAAACCTCGCAGGGCGGCCTGGCCGTCAATGTGGTGGAGTGTTAAAGCGATATGTCGAGAATCGCGAGCAGATATAGACGGAATATTTATAAAAAACAATAATTTATATAGAAGACGCACAACTCAATCTGGCGAGGCACTTGGACAAAACATCGTTCGATATGAAGCCTTGTAATGCGCTCGCCTTAGCGATTTTACGCCTTCACATTTTTAGGAACGCGCCGAGTTTGCGAGGCGGAGGGGTATCTTCACGGGGTGTACCGCACCGTCATACTCGCTTCCCTCGCTGCCACCGCCCGACGTCGTAGGATGGAGGAAAGTTTAAACTGGCCGACCCTAATTTTTGACGGGCATCCGCTTGAGGCACTCATTCAGACGTTGCGTCAGGGTGTCGCTGTCCACCTTGCCAATCGTGGTCTTGACGGCAGGGGTCGCAACCGCCGCGAAGACAAAGCGTTCAGTGTGACCTTCGGCGATCTTGATGGCGGCATCGGCTTCACTAAGCGACTTTTTGGCAGCCTCCAGCCCTTCGGTCGAAAGGTTGGGTGAGCGTTCAACACGCACAAGCAGACTGTCCATAATCTCGTACTGACGATCGCGCAGCACCTCGGCAATCGCGCGGCACTCGCTGGCTTCGGCGGCACTAAGCGGCTTTATGTCCATCACAGGTACCGGCGATTGAGGGGCAGTCTGCGCCGCAGCGACGCCCATCAGCAGCCCCGTCAGTCCCATCCCTATCGCGGCCGCGTGACGCACAAGGCTCATGAAACTCCCCGCTGAATAAAGGGTGCCGATAGCATCGGCGCGCGGCTCAATTATGGCACAGAGATATAGCCGCTGTCGATCAGCCAGTCCGACAAGCGCGCGGGCCAGTCTTTGATTGCGCGCAGGTTCGAGCGCTCACCCATATTGAAGGCATGACCGCCGGCGGCCAATATGTGCGTTTCCACCGGCACCTGCGGCCACGCCGCATAGAGTTGCGAGAGGCGGTCAAGGACCGCCACCGGCCCGTGATCATCGTGCGCCGTTAGGAAGAAGGCCGGGGGGGGTGCCGTCTCAAAGCGCACCGGCACGCCTAAAGGCCCTGGATAGACCTCGATGATAAAGTCCGGACGTGCACTCAGCCGATCCACCGGATCGGCCGCCGTCGCAACCCCCTCAAAGTCCGCAAAAGCCGTCATGTGGACCAGCTCGCCCCCGGCGGAAAAAGCCATTACACCAATGCGTTTGATGCCGTATTCGGCGGCGTGGGCGCGCACCCAGCGCACGGCGCGCCTCAGGTCTGCGGCGCCGTGAGTGGCGATGTCATAATCAGCTTTCGGATTGTCGCTTTCACGCCCCAGGCGGTACTTCAGGGCAAAAGCCGTCACGCCCTGCGCCTGAAGGAAGCGCGACGGTTTCAGCCCTTCAGAGTTGAAGACGAGGTTTTCGTGACCGCCGCCAGGCAGGACGATTATGGCCGTGCCGCTGTTTCGGGCGGGGTCGGGGCGAAACACGGTCACGGACGGATTATTGACGCCCCGCACCCACCAGTCGCCGGATTTTTCAGGCACATCGCGCAAGGCCTCAAAGCCCGGCGCGCCCTTGTCCCACAGGGGCGTAACGACGCCCGCCTCGGGGGCAATGGTCTGCGCCAGCGCGGGCGACAGGCTCAGCACCGAAACGGCGAATGCCAGACTATTGGCGAGAAAACAGGCGCGCATGATCATCCTCCCTTATGTTTGGAAGGAGCATAAAGCGATGTGCGAAAATGTGTATCCGGTTTTTTACAACGCCGTCGTCGCGGCGGCTTCGACCGTGTAATCCGCTGCCACGCGAAGCTCACGCAACGGGCGCACAATATCGATCGACTGCTGATAAAGCGGATGCTCCTTGTAGGCCCGCAAGGCCGTCACATCGGAAAATTCTCCGTAAACCACGACTTCGATATCGTTGCCGAGTTGATCGACCTTTTCATTAAAGGCGACCTCAAGCTTCTGGGCGTGCGGGATCTGCGTAAGCAGGGACAGGCCCTGACGGATGCGGTCGCGGTCGGCGCTATCCTTGCAACTGAACATGACGATGTGACGCAGCATCGGGGCAATCCGTACAAAATGTAACCGCCGCCCCTCTTAAAGCGTCAGGCGGCTCAGTCAACCGTCATGAGGGAAAATGCCTGGCTTAAGCGTGCTTATGGCCGCGGCGATGCAGGCGCGAATTGAGATAATGCGCTCCGGCGACAAATACCGCACCGATAATGCTGATAAGGGTTTCATGCGCGGCCACCACAGGCACAAAGGCCGCCGCCGCCAGAAGCCCAAGACCGGTAACGGCCAAAGCGGCCACAAGCGGCTTTTTCCAGCCGCCCGTGCGATGCAGCGCCCAGATGCTTAGCGGCGCGGCCAGCAGGATCAGCAGCTGATGCACCAGATGCTCACCCGCCACCTGTCCCAGCACCGGCAGGGCCGCCACCGCAAACGGCAGAAGCAGACAGTGCGCCAGACACAGGCCCGACAGGCCAATGGCAGTGGCATCCATCCACGAGTTTGGCTTAGGGTCGGGCGCGGTGGTCATAGGGGACGGGGGCTTCGCAGCTTGTGAGCGAGATCGGGCTTCAGACATATGTTATACCGTAACTCTTTGCAAGGGGCGAGACAAAAGATAGCCACCCACATATGTTACTTTATAACATTTTAACAAGCCCGTTTCGCGATTATTTTTCCCACTCGAGATGCACGACCTTGTAGCCATTGGCTTTCAGCGCCTTAAGCATCTGCGGGAGTGCCGCTGCGGTGCTATCTTGACCGTCGTGCATTAGAATAATGCCGCCCCCCTTGGCCTTCAGGCGTTCCAGCAGGCGCGCCGTGAGAATATCCGGCGTCTGATCCGCGAGCCAGTCGTCAATGCCCAAATCGACCGACATCACCGTGATTGTCTGGGCCTTCAGCGTCTCCATCAGGGTCGGGCTTTCAGCCAGAAACGGAAAGCGATAGGCCGGGGCGGCGTGTCCAAAGGTCGCGGCGTAGATGTCCTGTGTTGTTTTCAGATCGCTCAGTTGCGCTTCGGGGCTCAGCTGCGTCATGTTGAGGTGCGTCAGGCTGTGCATGGCCGTCGAATGGCCGCCCGCCGCCACCTTACGCGCCAGATCGGGGTGTTTGGCCATATTGTCGCCGACCATAAAAAATGTCGCTTTAACGCACTGTTCGGCCAGCGCCTTGAGCACCGGCGGTGTGGATTCGGCGCGCGGCCCGTCATCAAAGGTCAGCACCACCTCGCCCGGCTGCAAGGCCAAGGCCACGTGCTGCGCCGTTCCGTAGGCGGCCCCTTCGCGCTTTAGAACCAGCGTCCGCGACGTCCCCAGAGCGTCCGGCGCACAGGCCAGCGCCGTCACCGGCACACAAGCGAGGCTCACACAGGCCGCGACAAGAAGCGAACGAATCATGCAACACACTCCCCAAAGATGATCCGGAGGGACAAACCCGCACGGTCTTATTTGCAGCCATATTGCCTGCATAATCGACCGCTGGAAAGCCGTTACCGCTATCAAATTAAAAAGAGGATACGCCAAGGATGAGCCCCCCCCGCGCCCTGATCTTCGCCCTGCTGGCCTGTCTTGGCCTTGGTCTGGCCCTGCCCGCTGCCGCACAGATCCACGCCACGGCCTCGCTAGATACGGGCTGGCGCTTTCTGAAGGCGGATGCCCAAGGCGCCGAAGCCGCCGCCTTTGACGACAGCGCGTGGCGCGTGGCCACCTTGCCCCACACGGCCAATGCCGGTGATGGCGAAGACGGCCCGACGGCGGGTAAAAGCGACTTTTACCGCGGCACGATGTGGTATCGCAAAGCCATCGAACTGAAAGCCCTCCCCGCCACGAAGCGGCTCTATCTGCAATTTGACGGCGCGGCACTTGTCAGCGACGTGTTTGTCAACGGCAGGTATGTCGGGCGGCACGAAGGCGGTTACGCCACATTCCGTTTCGATGTTTCGCCTTACGTCACCGCTGGGCGCAATGTGATTGCCGTGCGTGTGTCAAACGCCGTCTGGCCGCACATCGCGCCGCCAGGCGGGGACTTTACCGTGTATGGCGGGCTCTATCGCGGTGTGTCCCTGATCGAAGCGCGCGAGGCCGGGTTTGACTGGCTCGATCACGGCTCACCCGCCGTCGCGGTCACCACTCCCACCGTGTCCCCCCAAGGCGCGACCCTGAGGATCCGCGTCGGCCTGCGCAACGGCCGCGCTCACGCGACGCGCTTGATCGTGCAAACGCGCATTTTCGACGCGTCGGGCACCCCGGTCTTAAGCGTTTCCAAAGCCGTTAATGTCGCCGCCAACGGCACGGCCATAGCGGACCTGAAAGGCGAACTGCGCGCACCGCGCCTGTGGAACGGGCGAAAAGACCCCTACCTATATTCCGCAGTGACCGAAATCAGCGACGACCGCGCCACGCTCGACCGTAATTCGGTCGCCTTTGGCATACGTTCTGTTCGTTTCGATGCGCAGAAGGGGCTTTTGCTCAATGGTCAGCCCTATGACGTCAATGGCGTCAACCTGCACGCCAGCCGCGCCGGCAAGGGCGGAGCGATTACCCCTTCTGATATCGTGGAAGACTTCAACCTGATCGACGAGATGGGGGCGACGGCGGTGCGGCTGGTGCACTATCCGCACGCCGAAATGGCCTATGAGGAGGCCGACCGGCGCGGACTTCTGGTCCTCACCGAGATTCCCCTGGTCGGCCACCTGCCAATGGTGACCGAAGCCATACGCGCCAATGCGGCGCAGCAGTTGCGCGAACTGATCCGGCAGAACATCAACCATCCCTCAGTGATCGCCTGGGGGCTTGGCAACGAACTGCACGGCGAAACCACGGCCATAGCCGGCCTGTTCCGCGAACTGAATACCGTGGCCAAGGCCGAAGACCCGACGCGGGCAACCATCTACGCCCATTGCTGCGTCGCCGACGACGATGCCCGCGCCCTCGTCACGGATCAGCTCGGCTTCAACCGCTATTTTGGCTGGTATCCGGAACAGAAGGGCACGATGGGCGACTGGGCCGACGCGTATCACAAGCGCTTCCCGACCAAGCCCTTCGCCGTCACCGAGTATGGCGCAGGTGGCAGCGTCGCGCATCAGGACGATACCCCCGGCGCGGTCGTTCCCGCCTCCGGTTGGCATCCGGAACAGTATCAGACGCTGTATCACGAAACCAACTGGGCCATGCTAAAGGCCCGCCCCTTCATCTGGGGCCGTTTCGTGTGGCAGATGTTCGACGCGGCTTCAGACGGGCGCAACGAAGGCGAGCAGTCGGGCATAAACGACAAGGGCCTCGTCACCTATGACCGCAAGACGCGCAAGGACGCCTTCTGGTTCTACAAGGCGCAGTGGTCTAAGGCCCCGGTGGTTTATATCACGTCGCGCCGCTTCAACCAGCGCTCTGAGCCGCGCGCGGATGTGAAGATCTACACCAACCAGCCGCAGATCACCCTGTCGGTTAATGGCGCGAAACTGGCGACACAAAACGCCGTCAATGGGGTCGTGATCTTCAAAAGCGTGCCACTCAACCCCGGCGTCAATACGATACAGGCCGAAAACGGCGCCTATTACGACCGCGTGCGCTGGGCTTATTCAACGTCGTTGGAAACCCTTATCCCCACACCCTGACATTGAATACACTTTGCATTTGCCACAATGGCGATTAAGCAAGCGGTATACCAAAAAAGGATAATCGCATCGTGTCGCCCCGCCCCCGCCTTCAGGATATTGCCCGCATCGCCGGCGTGTCGGTGGCCACCGTGTCGCGCGCTCTGTCCGATTCGCCGTCGGTCAACCGCGTCACTAAGCGGCGCATCTGGTCTATTGCGCGCGAGCACAACTACTTCGGCGATGCCGAAGCGCCGGTGCCGATGTCCGGTGCCAATGCTACCATCGCCATCGTCATCCCGCCGCCGCACGGGCGCGAGGGGCGATTCTCTGACCCCTTCTATCTCGAAATGATCTCCGATGTCGGTGAAGCGGCGCGCGACATGGGCTGCGACCTCCTGCTGTCGCACCTAACCCCAAAAAATCAGCACGATCTGACGTCACTAATGCACAATATTCGTGCCGACGGTGTGATCTTTCTGGGGCAATCCTATCTGCACGAACGCTTCAACCACCTGATGAAGTCGCACCGCAACTTTATCGTCTGGGGAGCGGAGATTGCCGGCCAGACCTATTGCAGCGTGGGTTCGGATAATCTGCACGGCGGGGCGCGCGCCACGGCGCATCTGGCGCGGCTGGGGCGGCGACGCATCGCCTATCTGGGAGATGTCGGCGAAGCCCAGGAAATGAAACAGCGCTATCAGGGCTATCTCAACGCCCTGAACGCCGCCGGGCTCGACTTCGACCCGCAACTGATTGTGCCCTGTCACTTCGAGATGGAGTCGGCGCAGGCCGCCGTCACCCACCTGCTTTATAAGGGCATAGAATTTGACGGCATCTTTGCCGCCTCAGACATCATTGCCCTGGGGGCCATCAAGGGGCTGACACGCGGCGGTCGCAGCGTGCCGCAGGACGTCTCGGTCGTCGGCTACGACAATATTCAGCTCGCCGCCTATGCCCACCCCATGCTGACCACTATTTCACAGGAGCTGGCGCGCGCCGGCCGCCTGATGGTGTCGAAGCTTCTGGGGTCGCTCAATGAAGGTGAAATGCTGTCTGAGCGCCTTTCGACCGAGCTGGTCGTGCGCGAATCCTGCGGCGGGTAAAACCCTCAGATTGACGCAGAGGCAGATGTTAGCGCTATCGTAAAATTTGCAAAATTCTGTAATTTTTTGCATTAATATGCAAAAATAATACCCCTGATACTGAATATGTTTTCGGTGCAATTAGCTCGCAAATGCGAAAAAACGCGGGAAAATCCGTCCTATTGTCGCACAATTGCGCGTAAAACGTTACATCAGAGCCACAAACAGCCTCAAAGCGTACAGGAAATCCGGCGCAATATTTTCACTCAGTTGCAAAAACATTAACTCCGTGTCATAGACCCCGAACACGGCCCAACAGAGGCTGGCTATTGAGAAGATACAGGGACCAGAGTGTTGCCACGCGAACCAGAAGAGTTTGCGATCAATAAGAGACAGTCAGGAAGGCTCTACATCATGAAAACCGGACACGGCACTTTCCGCCGCGCCACCTTGCTCTGCAGCGGAGCGGGCATCGCGCTCGTCACCTCGCTGGCCCTGTCGGCGCCCGTCATGGCGCAGGACACCGCCGCGAAACAGGGTGACGATGGCGTCACCGAGGTGGTCGTCACAGGTATCCGTCGCGGTATCCAAGACGCCATTTCCGCCAAGCGTAACTCGACCTCCATCGTCGAAGCCGTCTCGGCCGAAGATATCGGCAAGCTGCCGGATCAGTCGATCGCCGAATCCATCGCCCGCCTGCCCGGCATCGCGGCGCAGCGCACCAATGGCCGCGCCCAGTCGCTCAGCGTGCGCGGTCTGGGGCCGGACTTCACCGTCACCACGCTCAATGGCCGCGAACAGGTTTCGACCAATGACGGGCGTGGCGTGGAATTCGACCAGTATCCGTCCGAACTGATCTCTCAGGTTCTGGTTTATAAGACGCCGAACGCCTCCATGCCGACGCAAGGCATCGCCGGTACCGCCGATCTGCGCACCGTGCGCCCGCTGTCGTTCGGCAAGCAGGTCGTTGCGCTCAACTATCGCCGCGAACAGAACTCCAATGACGCCTTTATCGGCGGGTCGAGCAATACCGGCAATCGCTACGCGGTCACCTATATCGACCAGTTCTTCAACAAGACTTTGGGTGTGGCCATCGGCTACGCCTCGACCTCTTCGCCGTCGCAACTGCAAAAGTGGGAAGCCTGGGGCTATACGCGTAACTTCTACGGCACCGGCAACACCATCATCGACGGCGCCAAGCCCGAAGTCGCCTCGTCCAACCTTGATCGCGACGGCCTGATGGCCGTGCTGGAATGGAAGCCGAACGACCGTCTGCACATGACCGTCGATGCCTACCATTCGGAATTCAACGAGACGCAACTGCGTTCGCGCATCGAGTTCCCGCTGTTCAATCCGGCCAACAACTCAGGCTCGTCCGCCTGCCCGACGGGCTGCGCCGGGGCCGCCGTGCCGCCGGGCTGGGACGGTCAGACGCGTCTCGTCTCCTACACCGCCTCTAATGGTCTGGTGAACAGCGCCACCTTCTCCGGCATCAAGACGGTGCTTGGCAACTACGTCACGCAGCGTGAAGCCACGCTCGACAATATCGGCTGGAACACCCGCTATCGCCTCAGCGACAACTGGCTACTCGAAGCCGACCTGTCGCACGCCAAGGTCGATCGCACGGACCTGATTCTGGAAACCACCGCCGGTACGGGCCTTGATGGTTCCGGCGCGCTCGACACCGTGACCATCAAGCAGTCGGGTCAGCAAGGGGCCACCATTACCTCGGCGCTCGACTACACCAACTACGGCACCATCTTCCTGACCGACCCGCGCGGCTGGGGCGGCGGTACGCAGGCCGGCTATCTGAAGAATCCGACCATTGTGGACGAACTGGACATCATCCGTCTGGCCGCCACTCGCACCTTCGACAACAATCCGCTGTTCTCGAAAGTGTCATTCGGCATCAACCGGACGGAGCGCTCGAAGTCTAAGGTCGGCAACGAAGGCACGCTCACACTGTCAAAGGCTGCCACGCCGGTCCCGATGTCGATGGCCGTACCGGAACAGTATCGTCGCGGCACCACGGCGCTTGATTTCATCGGCATCAAGGGCATGATCTCCTACGACGCGCTCGGTATGTACAATGGCGGCGTTTATACCTTCCGCCGCAACGTTGCGGCCAATGCCATCAAGAACACCTGGGCGGTCGATGAAACCGTCACCACCATGTACGTCATGGCCGACATCAATACCGAGCTCTTGGGCAAGCCGCTTTTGGGCAATATCGGTGTCCAGCAGCAGCACGCCGAACAGACGGCGACCTCCATCTATACCGGCGGCACTGTTTCACCGGATAATGGCCAGGTCATCACCGGCGGCACCGACTATAATGACGTCCTACCCAGCCTGAACCTGAGCTGGGAAATCTTCGACAACACGCAACTGCGCTTCGCTGCGGCTAAGACGCTGTCGCGTCCGAAGATGGAAGACATGTCGGCGGGCTTCAGCTACGACACCTGCCGCAATCCGTGCGCCACGGTTACGGGCACGGGCGGCACCACGAACTACTACTGGACGGCCAATGGCGGCAACCCGGCGCTTGAACCATGGCGGGCGACTTCTTACGACCTGTCGATCGAAAAATACTTCGGTCGCAAGGGCTATGTCGCGTTGGCCCTGTTCAAGAAGGACCTGACCTCCTACGTCTTCGACGCGCGCACCACCTATGACTTCAGCGACACAACGAAGTTTGCGGTCAATCCGAACCAGCTGGGGGCCGGCCTGCCGGCGCACCCGGCCCAGACCAACCGCGTGGGCATTTATTCGACCAAGCTGAACGGCGACGGCGGTTATATCCGCGGTCTCGAATTCTCGGCCTCCATCCCGGGTGAACTGATCACGCCATGGCTGGACGGGTTCGGGGTGATCTACAGCTTCACCAAGAACGAGTCGGAGATCAAGCCAAACGGCACGACGGCCATCCCCATCCCCGGCCTGTCGGAGAAGGTGGAAAACACCACCGTCTATTATGAAAAGTACGGCTTCTCGGCCCGCGTCTCGCAGCGCAAGCGCGATGACTTCCTGGGCGAAGTGCCCGACTATCAGAACAATGCCGAACTGGTCATGGTGAAAGGCGAATCGATCGTCGATGCGCAGCTCTCCTACACCTTCCAGAGCGGGCCGTTGAAGGATCTCAGCATCCTGCTGCAAGGCAACAACCTTACCAACGAGCCGTTCATGACCTACTACTCGACCCCGGCCGAAGTGCGTAAGTACGAGGACTACGGTTCGAGCTACATCATCGGTATCAACTACAAGTTCTGATCGCTCAGAACATTTCCCCGGTCGGAGCGCAAACGCTCTGACCGGAGAGTGGACACCCGCTTCGGCGGGTGTTTTGTTTTAACTCTTCCGCATTCGCTGCCATTTTCCGGGAACAGGCATGGTCGATACAGTTCAGCGCATCGTTATCGCCGGCGGCGGCACGGCCGGTTGGATGACCGCCGCCGCCCTGTCCCAGATCATGGGGGAACAGCTTAGCCTTACTCTGATCGAGTCTGAAGAGATCGGCTCGGTCGGCGTCGGCGAAGCGACCATTCCGATGATCGCGCACTTCAACGCTCTTCTGCGCCTCGACGAAAACGACTTCCTGCGCGAAACCAAGGGAACGATCAAGCTGGGCATCGCCTTTGAAGGCTGGCGGCACGAAGGCCACAGCTATATGCATGCCTTTGGCACACTGGGGCGTGATCTGGGCTCGGTGCCGTTTCATCACTACTGGCTTCAGGCGCATCTTGAGGGGCAGGACGACGATCTTTGGGCCTATTCACTGAACGAACGCGCCGCCTATGCCAACCGCTTCGCACCGCTGAACCAGATCCCCAATACGCCCCTGCCCGGCATACCCTATGCCTATCATTTCGATGCCTCGCTTTACGCCCTTTATCTACGCCGACTGGCCGAAGCGAAGGGGGCGCGCCGCATCGAAGGGCGCATCCGCGACATTGCCCTGCACGCCGAAACGGGCCACGTGACGCGCCTCAGCCTTGAGGATGGCCAACAGGTCGAGGGCGATTTGTTTATCGACTGTTCCGGCTTCCGCGGTCTGCTGATCGAAGGGGCACTGAAAACCGGCTTCGAAAGCTGGAAACATCTGCTGCCGTGCGACCGGGCCTACGCCGTGCCGTGCGAAAGCGTTTCTCCACTCACCCCTTATACCCGCTCCATCGCCCGCGAGGCCGGCTGGCAATGGCGCATCCCGCTTCAGCATCGCACCGGCAACGGCTACGTCTTCTGCAGCGACCATATCTCAGAGGACGAGGCCGCTACCCGCCTTTTGTCGCGCCTGGATGGCCAGGCGCTGGCTGATCCGCGCCTCATTCGCTTTGAAACCGGACGGCGGCGACTTCAGTGGAACGGCAATGTCATTGCGCTCGGCCTGTCATCGGGCTTTATCGAGCCGCTGGAGTCGACCTCCATCCACCTCATTCAGTCGGGTATAGCGCGCCTGATCACCCTCTTCCCGCATCGCGGTTTCGACCCGGCTGTGGTGGGCGAATATAACCGCCAGAGCGCGCTGGAGTTTGAGCTGATCCGCGACTTTATCGTCCTGCACTACCACGCCAATGAGCGGCACGGCGAAGCCTTCTGGGATCAGGTGCGCCACATGCCTATCCCCGAGGCGCTGGCGCACAAGATGGCGCTGTTCCGCGCCTGCGGCCTCATTCAGCCCAACCCAAACGACCTGTTTCAGCTTCCTGCCTGGCTTCAGGTCATGGTCGGGCAAAATGTCTGCCCCGCTGCCGCGCACCCCTTCGTCGCTGCCGTGCCCAATGCTGCGCGTCAAGACTATCTGGCCAATCTGCGGACCATCATTGGGCGGACGGCAGATGGCCTGCCGACGCATGACGCCTATATCGCCCAGCATTGCTGCGCTGTGTAATTTGCTACCTGCGCCTTAAGGACTGTTACGGACGCACACATTTAATTTTTATTTTCGGAACGCTACCCATAAGGTCATAGTAAATGCGGGGCCTGATGCTCCATTGCCTGCTGAGAGACGCCTTATGATCGAAAAGAAGAACACCATTCTTGTAGTCGATGACGAAGACGAAATCCGCAAGATGCTGAACATCTTCCTCGATGTCGCCGATTTCAAGGTCGTCGAGAGCGAGAACGGTAAGCAGGCCATCCGCCTGTCGGCTTCGGTCAAGCCTGACCTGATCCTGCTCGACCTAGGTCTGCCTGATATCGATGGCAAGGAGGTCATTCAGACCATCCGTCAGTGGTCGAACGTGCCGATCATTGTGCTGACCGCGCGCTCGGAAGACATGGACGCCGCACCGGCTCTCAATCTGGGTGCCGACGACTACGTCACCAAGCCGTTTTCGGCCGAAGTCCTGTTGGCGCGCATCAATGCTAACTTGCGCAAGTCGGTCGTGCGCGAAGTGGGTGAACCCGATGTGGTTAATGGCCCGATCCGCATGGACCTTGTACGCCATGAAGTGTTTATTGACGAAAAGAAGGTTCCTTTCACGCCGAAGGAATACGACCTGCTGCGCTTTTTCCTCGTCAACCGCGGCCGCATGCTGACGCACAAGCAGATCCTCAAGGAGGTCTGGGGTCCGGCTCACGTGGACGACACCCAGTATCTGCGCGTCTATATTGGTCAGGTGCGCGAAAAGCTGGAGACCAAGCCGGGGCTGTCGAAGTCCATCGTCTCGGAATCCGGTATCGGTTACCGCATGGAGATCGTCGCCGAAACCGCGGCCTGATCACCCCCGGATCAGGTCCCCAGGGTCGATTCCCCCGATCGCCCTTCGGCCCCTTCCTGCGAAGAAACGGCGGCCCCCGTCCCCAGGGGCCGCCGTTTGTTATTTGGACATGTTAAGCCGAACGCAGCGGCCTATCCGCGCGTCTTATAACGCTGCCATTTCCCACAGACACCAGCGCCCCGCCATCGCGTCCGCACGCCAGCGCCCTATACTCCCCGGCATGACCTCAAACTCTGCGGTCTGCGCCTTGGGCGTCAGCCATTGCGCCAGCGTCATCGTCATATTGACACCCAACAGCCCCCTTTGGTTCTGGTAAAGACGTATTTCAACGGCGACTATCTAAGGCCTTATCTGGCGCTTACGGACGCAGACTTTAGCTCGTTTTGTATCCTTACGCGTTCAGCGCGATGCTGATCTCAGCAACAAACATCCCTATGGAGGATTTCCAATGCTGAGATGGGTCATCACCTTCTTCATTCTGGCGGTTGTGGCCGCCCTGTTCGGCTTTACTGGCCTAGCCGGTACCTTTGCCGATATCGCCAAGTTCATCGCCGTCGTTTTTGTGGTGCTGTTTATCGCTGGCCTCGTCTACAGCGCGCTGACCGGACGTCGCTCAAGCCCTCCGATGTGAAGCCGTTGAATCCATGACATAAAGCCCCGCCCTCACCGGTGGGGTTTTTTACGCTCGGATTACCAAAAGTGGGAAGCGGTTTCGGGAAACACATGCCACACCACCAAAGAATCAAGACGCAAGGAAGGCTGCCGTCGCCTGCATAGTTTCCCTGGCATAGAGGATGCGGCGGTGGCCCAGTCCAGGCAGGGGATGAAGGGTCACGTGGTCCCCGGCCGCGGCAAAGCTTTCGGCGCTGAGGAACAGCACCTCCTGATCCTCCGGCGCGTGCAGAACCAGTGTCGGCAGCGGATGGGCCTTAAGGATCGCGTCGCCCATAAAGGCTTCGACCGGATGGCCGGTCAGGCGCTTCACATGGTCTTTGAGATACACGGTGGCCTCTGGTGACAGGTCGTGGCGGCGCGCAAAGGTATCGAAAACCCGCGGCATAGAACAGGGGGCGGCGATCAGCACCAGCCGCCCGTAGTGAAGCGGCGGCAGATCGCCGACCAGCTCCGACAAACCGGCAAACGCCACCGCGCCCCCAAACGAATGGGCGACCACGCCGTGCCACGGCCCGGTAACGGCATGCAGTGCGTGCAGAGCCGCCACCCCCAGCGCTACGTGCAGGCGCTCACCGTCGGAGCGCCCATGCCCCGGAAAATCGAGCGCCACCACGTCGAAGCCTTCGCTAACCAGCGCCTCGACAAAGAACGTCATCACCGCCGCCTGGCCGGTCCAGCCGTGCAGCAGCACCACCGTCCCGCGACCGTTTCCGGCAAAGCGATAGGCCTGAAGCTCGCCGCCTTGAAACGGAATGCGCAGCGACTCAGCGGCACTCAGACGCTCCGCCACCCGCACCATCCCCTTTTGCGCAGCCTCGGTCAGCGGTTCCGGCGTGCAGAACAGCTCAAACAGAAGGTCGGCTTGCGCCTTGGGCGATTGCGTCGCGGCATCCGGTTGCACAGTCATCGATCACAGCCTATTCTGTTCAAGATTGAACCATAATTAGTTCATAGTTGAACAAATCGCAAGGACGGAAATGACGCAAGACACCCCGGCCCCGACCGGCCAAATGCCGTGGGAGCTGCCGCGTTTTCGCAACTGGATCGCGGTGGCGCGCGCCCATCAGATCGTCGAACGCACGCTCAATGCCAGGCTGGCCCCGCATGGGGTGCGCATCGCCCACCACGATATTCTGGCCAATATCTATCGTTTTGCCGGTCTAACGCAGAACGAACTGGCGCAGCGGCTGCTGGTTGGGCGCTCCAATCTATCGATGCTGCTGCCAGAGCTGGAAAAGCGCGGCCTCATCGAACGGCGCAGCGATGCGGCGGACAAGCGCGTGCGGCGGCTGTGGCTGACCGAGGCGGGACGCGCTCTGACCGAACAAACATTGGCCGTGCAGGCGGGCGTGGTGAGCGATATGATGACAATCCTCAGCGACGCTGAATGTCAGGCGCTGGGCGACTATATGCGCCGCATCACGGCGGGTATGGCGCAGTGGTCCGAACCGGATCGCACTTAAACCAGCACCGCCGTTTTCAGAAGACGATCCGCCAGGTCGAGCAACTGCCTGCCCTCAAACGGCTTGGCGATACCGGCATCGGCCCCGACACGACCGGTCGCGTTCAGCGCATCGGTTTCACTGAGCTGTCCATCCAGACCTGCCGACATGGCGATCACAGGCACGGCGGGCCAGGTCCGTTTGATATAGCTCATGCCCTTGATGCCGCCCATGCCGGGCATGAAGACGTCACAGACCACAAGATCGACGTGGGCGATATCGACATCGCGGAAGGCCGCCTCCATCGATTCAGCATCCGACACACGAAAGCCGCCAAATTCCAGCGCGCCGCGGATAAAGCTGCGCAAGGTCCGGCTGTCGTCGATCACCAGCACGTGCTTTTTTCGTGTGCGGGTACTCAGATCCTTGAACGCGGTTTGAAATATACGCCTCACGTCACCTTCGCCGAACGGCTTGCGCAGGATGAAGTCAGCGCGCGCCTGACGCGCTTTGCTCAGGGTTTCTTCGATGCTTTCCTGCGATGACCCCGCCGTCATCAAGATAATCGGGGCCGTTCCGCTGCGTTTACGAAAGGCTTCTATATGCGCCAGCCCATTCGTAGTCCCGACAAAGATGTCCATGAACAGCGCCTGCACCGAAAACGAGCTAAGCGCGTCATAACCTTCGCGGAAGGTCGGAAAATGGATGTGGCTCCAGCCGGGTTGCGCCGAAATCAATCGGCCGATCATCTGCGCCTGCACGGCGCTGTCCTCGATAATGAGCGCGGTCGAATGGGTCATGCGGTCCTGAGACGATCCTTTGTCTGGCGGGGAGGCCCTTTGGTACGCCACCGGCTGCGGCGGCAATACTGAACTCTGCGGTTCGCATTGTCTTTTAAAGGGGGCTTGTTAAGCCTTGGTAACCAAAACCGCGAACGTTCATAACCAAACGATCAGCGTTATTTCTCCCCTCCGGTCGAGGCCAGCTGCACCGGCACGTAGAGGCTAAACACCGCACCGGTTTCGGGGTGGTTGCGCACCTCGATACGCCCACCCAGAAGCGTCATAATCAGCTCGGCAATCGACAGGCCCAGACCTGTCCCGGCATTCTGCTGATCCTGCTTTTGCAGGCGCGTATATTTGTTGAAAATGGCGCGCATCTTGTCAGGCGGGATGCCCGGCCCGTGGTCGCGCACGTGCACAAAGGCCTCTTCGCCCGATGCCCCATAGTCGATATCGACCACCGGGGCCTTGCCCGTATGTTTCAGGGCGTTCTCAATAATCAGGCCAACCACGCGCGACAACAGCACCGTATCCGTGTGAAAGGCCTCGGCGCCGCCCAGATCATGCAGGCGAATTTCGCCCTTGTCTTTCAATGGCCCCAGCCGCGTGATAGAATCGCGGATCAGCGGCGTCAGATTGGCCGCTTCCTCGCGCGCCTGGACGGCGCGGCTTTCCAGCTTGGCCATGTCAAGGATGTTGGTGATAAACTTGTCAAGGCGATAGGCTTCGGACAGGGCGGACGTAATCAGCGAGCGCCGCTTCTCTTCCGACAGCTTGGCTTCAAGCAGGGTATAGACCTCCAGCGAGCCGATAATGGTCGCCAGCGGGGTTTTCAGATCGTGGGATACGGCGGATAACATCTGACGGTACAGCGCTTCCTTGAGTTGGGTTTCCTGCGACGGATCAAGCCCCGGAGCCGGTTCTGCCTTGTCCACGCTGACCTCTGTATCCATAACCAACCCCAAATGGGTGTCTGCGGTCAGAGACATATCTTATTCCGGGACACAAGGCCAAACGAAACACCCCATTGGGTCATTTAAAATACCCATCAGGGAGAAGAGATTACTGGGTTTGCGTGAATTGCAAGCGTAGCGCGTGTTGCAGCCGGGTGATTCGTCGCAGCGCGCGATTCAATTCATCGATAAGCCGGCCCTGATCCGGCGTCGCCACCTGACCACCCTCGCCTTCCAGCCGCAGATAGTCGTCAAGCTGCGCCGCCAGATGCACGCGGGCATCCTCCAGTACGGCCATGCCGATTTCACCCAGTTGTCGCGCGGCCTCAAGTCCTTCGGCATAGCGTGTCGCCCAGGCGTTGAGCCGCGAGATCTGCGCTTTCACATCGCTTTTGAGGTGCACCGTTTCCACCCCGCTCAGCAAGTCCTGAAGATCGTGCCTAAGGTGCTGGGCGTCTTCGATATCGAGGGTGAAATCCACCGGCACAGACAGCGTCTTTTCGGCCTCTGACGCGGGGTCAGGGGCCTCATCGGTCTGCGCCATCGCGGGCGGATCAGCCGGGCGGGCGGAACTCAGGGTGGGATCGCGTTCGACTGGGTCGGACATGGTTATCTCCTTGTCCCGAAACCCTAATCCGACGTCCGCAAGGGCGCAGTGCGGAGCCGCCACCCGCCTATAAAGGGACAGTAAAGAGCCCTACGCCAGGGTCATTCCCCGTAGTTTTTGCGCCAACAGTCCCGGCTGGATCGGCTTTGACAGATAGTCATCCATACCCGCTTCGATGCAGCGCTCACGGTCCCCGGCCAGAGCGTGTGCCGTCACGCCGATAATGCGATACCGGAAACCTCTTGCCGGCTCCAGTTCGCGGATACGCCGCGTGGTTTCAAAGCCGTCCATTTCGTGCATCTGCACGTCCATCAGAATGGCGTGGTAGGGGGTGTCATTATCCTTCAGCAGGGCCAGTGCCTCAATGCCGGACTCCGCCGCCTCCGCCTCATAGCCCATCTCTTCCAGCATCAAGGTGGCCACTAAAACGTTCGGCGCATAGTCTTCGACGATAAGTACCCGTGGCCGCTCACCCGGCCCCGGAGACGGCACAGGCGGGCGATCATCATCGGCCAGCGCCATTACCGCCACCGGCAGGCTGAGGCGCACGCTAAACAGCGACCCGCGCCCCTCTTCGCTCTCCACTGCAATCTCACCGCCCATCACCTCAACCAACGCCCGCGCAATTGACAAGCCAAGACCCGATCCGCCAAAGCGCCGGGTGATCGAGGCGTCGGCCTGAGTGAACTTGTCAAAGATCTGGCTGCGCTTGGCTTCGGGAATACCGATACCGGTGTCGCGTACCGCTAAACATAAATCGACCCGGTCACCGCGCGCTTGGGCCTCACCGATCAGTTCGATCTCGCCGCGCGCTGTAAATTTGAGCGCGTTGGAAATCAGGTTCATGACGATCTGCTGCAAGCGCGTGCGGTCGCCGCGCACCGTCACGCCTTGCGTATGGTCGGTGAGGGCAAAATCCAGCCCCTTGCGCTCAATATCCTGCGCAAACATCATCTTAAGGTCTTCCATCACATCTGCCGGACGGAAGGCGGTGGACTCCAGATCGATCTTATTATCTTCAATTCTGGAAATATCGAGAAGATCATTGATCAGCCGCAACAGAAGCTGCGCGTTGGTGCGCAGCGTCTCTACAATGCGGTACTGATCGTCATTGAGCGGTGATTTGATGAGAATATCCGAAAGGCCCGTCACCACGTTGAGCGGCGTTCGAATCTCATGGCTCATCGTGGCCAGAAAGTCAGTCTTGGCCTGCGACGCCGCCTCGGCACGCTCCTTGGCCGCCTGAAGCTCCTGCCGCTGGCGTTCGTTCTCGCGCAGCAGGCGTTCTTTGGTAAAAGCCGCCTGCATAACGGCAGGCAAAAGATCGAGATAGGCCTGATTGATATCCTTCACCGCATAGTCAGCCGCCCCCAGCTCCATAGCCTCCAGCGCGATGGCTTCGTCACCGCCGGCGGTGAGGATAATGACCGGCGTCGTGACCTCGCGCGCCTTCAGGGCCTTCAGCGTCTCAAGGCCATTCATACCCGGTAGGTTGTAATCGAGTAGGATCAGGTCAAACTCCCGCTGCGCGATCACCTCAAGCCCCACCTCGGCTGTGACGGCCAAATCGACCTCAAGGCTATGGCGGCGAAAACGTTTTTGCAGCAGGCGACCCAACGCCTCATCGTCCTCAATATACAGGATGCGGGTCAGGGCGGGGGAAGACATCGGCATCTTATTTCACCACGGTGTTGGGAACCTTCACCACCGCAAGCATCAGTCCCAGCTTGCGGATGGCGTCGGAGAAATTGTCGTATTCGACCGGCTTGGTGATATAGACATTGCAGCCCATCTCATAGCAGCGATCGATCTCGCGAGGATTGTCGGTCGTGGTCAGTACGATCACAGGTATGGCGCGCGTGGACGGATCGCCCTTGAGGCGGCGTAGAATCTCGTAGCCGTCGATATGCGGGATGTTAAGGTCAAGCAGCACCAGGGTCCGTTCATGGCGTTCGGCGGTCTGGGCCGCGCTGAGGTGCTCGCCGAAGAAGTAGTCGATGGCTGCAGCACCGTCTTCGAAATGGCGCACAGGATTGCCAATCCCGGCGCGCTCCAGATTCTTGCGGATCAGACGCGCGTGACCGGCATCGTCTTCGATCATGACCAGGGTGAACTGATCGTCAAAGGCAGGGACCATCATGGGTTCAGGCTTCCATCGCAATATCGGTTGCAGGGCGTGCCGCTTGGCTCAGGCGCGGGCGTTTGGGCAGGCGCACATGAAAGCGCGTCCCTTCATCAATTTTCGAGTCGAACCAGATGTCACCGGACAGGCGCCGCAGCGTCGCCTTGACATAGGCCATGCCGAGCCCCAGCCCGCCGACCTCGGTCGTATTGCGGGCTCGGCGGAAGATCTCAAATACCTTCGGCTTGTCGATATCGGCGATGCCACGGCCATTATCCGAAACGGTGAAGATAAAATCGTGCAGCGTCTCACGCACAGATACGTCTATCTTTCCGGTAACATCCGGCCTCAGATATTTAACGGCATTATCGAGCAGATTGCCGAAAATCTGTTCCAGCGCCACGGGGTCGCTCATAATCTCCGGTAAGGGGTCACAGCTTATCCCGATCCCCTTCTGCGTAATGTCATACCCCAGCGCGCCGACACATTTATCGAATATAGTCTGAGTGTTAACGGGCTCGATCGAATAGACACGCTTACCGATGCGCGACAGGTCAAGGATGGCGCGCGTCAGGCTGTCCATGCGCTCGACACCTTTAGCGATAAAACTCAGCGACTCCGGCACGTCCTCATTCAGGGCCAGATCAAGCGTCTTTTGATGCTCTGGTGCAAAGTCCTTCTGATAGGGGGTGATGGCATTGGTCACCTCCTTCATGGATATTTCGAGTTCCTTGGAAAAGCCCTTCAGATTGACCAGAGGCGCACGCAGGTCGTGCGAGGTGATGTAGGTGAAGGTTTCCAGATCGGCGTAGAGCTGACGCAACTCCTCTTCGCGCTGCTTCTGTTCGGTAATATCTGCGTGGGTGCCGATCATGCTCTTGATGCCGCTGAAATCGGCCCCCGTGCCGACGCCGCGAGACAAAATCCAGCGATAGCTGCCGTCCTTGTGCCGCATGCGGAAGATGCTGCGATAAGTGGCATCCGTGCCCTCCATATAGCGGCGCAGATCGGCGTCAGCCGCGTCGCGGTCGTCCGGGTGGATCATGTCGCGCAACACCTCCCAACGGTTTTCCACCTCGTCCGGCGCATAGCCTAGCATCGCCTTGTAGGCGGCCGAACAATAGACATCACCGCTGACAAAATTCACCTCAAACAGGCCGTCGTTGATGCCTTCGGTGACCTCGCGATAGCGCTGCATGACGGCCTCCTGCTCGGCCAGACGATTGCGGAAGTCGGCCTCCAGATTGAGGATCGTCACCGTCCCCAGCAGCATGACCCCGATCAGCAGGATGCTCCCGATGACCAGCGTAAAGAGAAAATCAGAACGCGCCTTTACCACCTCCGCCGCCTGAAGCCGCACCTCGACCAGACGCCGCACATTGGTGGTCTCCAGCGCGCGGCGCACGTGCGCCATGTCGCGCACCTGTCGTTCAAACGCCTCGCGCGTCAGCGCCGCCCCTCGTCCCAGCCGGCGGTTTTCGACCTGATCGTCGAAGGTCTTGCGCAATGCGCGAATATTGTCGAGCCACAAATAGATGTCGCGCGCCGCCTGCGGATCATGACGCAACACCAAGGTGCGATAGGCCGACAGATCACGCTCAAGCATATCGCGCGCCGTACGGTAGCTGGTGAGCGTCGCCTCCTCGCCGGACACCAGATAGGCGTGGACCCCTGTTTGCATGTCGAGCAGATCGACCAGGACGACCCGGCTTTGACGAATGGCCTCGTATTCAAACAAGGAGTGTCGGTTCTGGTCCTGGATGCGGTTGTAATGGGCATAGACAATGAACGAAAAGGCCACCGTCGCGACCGACAGCAGGACAAACAGCACCAGATAGTACCGTCGCTGCCGCAGCAGCTTTTGCCACATCATGCCCTTTGCCCCATCCCGCCCAATTTAATTCAGAAACGCAAACGCAGGCCCTGAAGCCCTGCGGCATCAGAACCTGCGAAACTCGGAAATGTCCAGCCTAAGAGCCGGCCTAATTCTTGGCGTCCTTGGCGGCGTCGGAGACGGCTTCGCCCCCGGCCTGAACGTCCTTGCCGGCACCCTCAATGGTGTTACAGGCCGACAGGGCCGGAACGGCTGCCAGCGCAACGCCGGCAATTACGATCATCTTGGCGATCTTGTTGGTCATGTGCTTAGTCCTTTTCAAATGCCCCATCTTGTGCAGAGCTTGCCGCCACACCGGTAATGGGTCCATGCCGTCGACAGAGGCATGAATAAATAAATCATAAGAAAAATCAGAGGGCCGTCTTACGACGACTTGATTTTCCACTCTTTAGGCCGTCGCGAAACGCACGCCACACCGACACGGCCCCTGCGGCAGTGCGCGTCACCACGCCCTGCACCTCGCGCTCACCTGGCAGGTTCGAGGTCTCGCTGATCAGATGCTCAAGCGTCCCCTGCACGGCGCGCCGGGCGCGGCCGATGGCCACCAGCAGGACAAGGCCCACGGCGATGACCAGTGCGGCAACAATGCCGCCCGCGACCGGCGGGGTAACCCCTAGCGCCTGCAAACCGTGAAAGGCCAGGAGCAGCAAGACCGAAAGCCCGAGGGCCAGCGCCACCAGCGTAAACACCATCAGTCCGACCAACACGCCCAGCGCGCTTAGAAAGGCCAGGGCCTGCGACCGCACCTGGCGAAAGCGCTGACGCACAAAAAACAGTTCCGCCACACGTAACAGCACAGACATTGGCAACCCTTTCACAACCGATACAAAAAAGGGCGAAGCCGCTGTGGACCTCGCCCTTGAAATCTGCAGACGAAACGCGGATCAGCGCTTGAGCATCATGCCGATCAGAACACCAGCGCCGAGCGCCAGAAGGCCCGTACGTACCGGGTTTTCGTGCACCTCCTTGTTGAGGCGGCCACTGGCCTTGTTCAGATGACCTTGCGCATCGTCGAAGATATGACGCAGCTTCGCGCCGGCTTCGTTGGCGCGCGAAGACAGGTCATCGGCCACGTGGCGCGCGGTCTTTTCAACGCCATCTACGGTGCGATCGGCTTCCGAACGGACGTCGTGTTCTGCCAGAACCTTGGTAACTCCGGCGGCGGCTTTGGTGGCGGGGGACAGCATAAATCTCTCCTTTGAGGGCGTGCGGTATGGGGGAGGAATGGGGGTCACATCCACACGGACCGCGGGGCGGGGGGGGATGTCTGACACGGATGGCCGTCTGAGACAGCATTCAAACGAGGATGGGGGGGGGTATCTCGTTTTCGTCCGTGTCGTGGTCCGTGTGGATGTGATGACCAAACCCTATCGGCGCGGCTTTAAGGATGCGATGCCTATGGCTGAAAGCAAAAATAAGGGGCGGATAAAGGCGCCTTTCCTGATTTTTTACTTACGCGCAACCCCTTGCAAACCCGGCGAAAACTGACGCGGCTCGGGCGCAGGGTGAGGACAAGGTTGTGGCGCTTAAATGGTTCCGCGACCTTCCCTACCCCGCTTCATCAAGGAGATTAGACATGGGCGATATCAAAGGCTCGATTAAGGAAACCGCCGGCGGCGTCGAAGAGGAACTGGGCGAAGCCCTGAAAAACGACAAGATGGCCGAAGACGGTCGCAAGTTGCGCAACGAAGGCCGCATCGAGCAGGGCAAGATGCCCAAGGTGAACCCGGTCGGCTCCGAAAAGCCTTAAGCCATTCTGACGTCAGACCGCTAGCAACGCAAAACCGCCCTGATCTGCAAAGATCAGGGCGGTTTTTCTTTTATCCCTCCTTGCGCAAATGCAAGGAGCTGTAAGACAGCTCTTACAAGCGCATCACTTTCGCTGTGCTGGCCAGAGGCTCGGTGGTTTTGAGCGGGTTTCTGAGCGGGTGGACGAAGGGGCGGGCATCGATTTCGAACACGTCGCCTGTTTGCGTCTTCACACCGTCGGCAAAGCTCGCTGTGGCCGTGCCAAAGCAGTGCACGTGCACATCGCCCGGCACGCGGAACAGCTCGTACTTGAAGTGGTGGTGTTCCAGATTCTCAAACGTGTGGGACATATTGTCCTCACCGGAGATGAACGGCTTTTCCCAGATCACTTCGTTGCCGCGCACGATCTTCGACGTGCCTTCCACGTGGCTCGGCAGGTCGCCGGTCAGAATCTCGACACCCAGAGACGCCGGGCGCAGCTTGGAGTGGGCCAGCCACAGATAGTTCTGCTTCTCGGTCACGTGGTCGGAGAACTCATTGGCCAGCGCAAAGCCAATGCGATAGGGCTGTGCATCCTCACCGATGACGTAGATACCGGCCATTTCCGGCTCCTCACCGCCGTCTTCGGCAAAGCCCGGCGACACCAGCTCCGCGCCCGGCCCGACCAGTGCGTAACCATTGCCCTTATAGAACCATTCCGGCTGAGCTCCGGCGGTGCCCGATGCCGGCTTGCCACCCTTCACGCCCATCAGGAACATGCGCATCGAGTCGGTCAGATTTTCTTCGCCACCTGCGTCTTTGGCCTTGGCGTGCATCTTGTCGCGGCCCTCAGCGGAGCCCAGGTGCGTCAGACCCGTCCCGGTCAGGTGCAGGTGCGCCGGGTCCGGATGGTCAATCGGGGCCAGCACGCGCCCTTCGGACAGGGCCAGCGCGATATCGACCGCCTCGCCGAGGCCCTGCTGCGCCACCTGATCAGCAATAGAGCGTTTGGCCGCAATAGCGGCCTTGGCCAGCTCATAGGTCGTGGTCACGCCCACAATAACCTTAGCCGAACCGTCATCCTCGGCAGCGGCCACGCCGCGCGTCCCGTGGGCATCGACAAACTGGATCAGGCGAAGGGTCATGGATCACTCCCAACAAATATTGCTCTTAAAACTCAGACAATTGATTGTGACTTAGGCCCGCCTTTGCGGTTTGTCAAATCGTGTTTATGATCATACGAAGATTCTCGTACACTCGTCTCTGCGCGAGCAGGGAAACGGAGGATTAGAGCGCAATCCGAAAAAGTGCCATAAAAGCGTCTTGGCACTTTTCGCAAAAATTGCGCTACCCAACAGAAACTTAGAGCATTCGGCGGCTCAACTGAACCGATGAATGCTCTAGACAGGGACCTGCATGACCGATACCCGACCTGCCGCGACGTTTGACCGCTCTGCGGCTACCGAAAGTTCCGCTTACGGCGTGCATTTCCAAGGCCGCCTGCACGGGGCGCTGGCCCACCGGCTGGGGGTGGACATCCTCAAGGGCGTCTATAAGCCTGGCGAGGTCCTGCCCAATGAGATCGACTCGTCCTCCACCCTAGACATCTCGCGCTCGGCCTATCGTGAGGCCATCCGCATTCTGGCGGCCAAGGGCATGGTCGAAAGCCGCCCCAAGGCCGGGACGCGCGTCACGGCGCGTCGTCGCTGGAACGTGCTCGATCCGGAAGTGCTGGGCTGGATGTTCGAGACCGAGCCGTCGGAGGACTTCATTAAGGGCCTGTTTGAGCTGCGTCTGATCACCGAACCGGCGGCGGCCGAGCTGGCGGCGCTGCGCCGCACGGACGAGCACCTGCGCCTGATGGACAGGGCACTCGACCTGATGGAGGCCGAGACCCTGGCCACCGAAGCCGGGCGCAAGGCCGATCTCGACTTCCACGACGCGCTGATGCACGCCACGCATAACGAAGCCCTCGCCTCACTCAGTCATTCGATCGGGGCGGCGGTCGCCTGGTCCACGCGCTTCAAACAGCGCCATCAGGCCCTGACCCGCGACCCCATCCCCGACCACCGCCGCGTGTTTGACGCCATCAAACGTCAGGACTCAGGGGCGGCCAGATGGTGCATGGAATCGCTCATCCGCATGGCCCTCGACGACACCCAGCGCTCCATGCAGACCCAGTACCTCGAACCGAGGGGGTAAGGGATTTAGCCACGAAAAGCGCCAGGCAACACAAAATCGCAGGCGGATGACGCGGCGCGAAACGCCCCAAAATCAACCTGCCACAAGGGTTAATTGCCCTTTGGCCAAGGCAGGTCCAACACCGCCTTTGGTCCGTTTCGTGTTTTTCGTAGCCAGTTCTGTCTATTCAGCCTTAGCCTTGACCAAGGGTGAGGTCGCTTCCAGCAGGCCATTTTCGCGCGCCACCAGAGTGGGGATCAGGATCTGACCCGTTACATTGGTCGCCGTGCGCACCATATCAATAATGCGGTCGATGGCCGCCAGTAGCGCAATCCCTTCAAGCGGCAGGCCCGCCGTAGAAAGCGTCAGGGTCAGCATGACCGTCGCCACGCCCGGTACGCCGGCGGTGGCCAGCGACCCCAGCATGGCTGTCAGGGCGATAATCACATAGTGGCTCTGGGTCAGCTCGATATGAAAGTAGTTGGCCACAAAGATCGAAGCGATGGCCGGATAGATGGCCCCACAGCCGTCCATCTTCATATTGGCCCCCAGCGGCACGGCAAAGCCCGCATAGGCCGGATTAAGCTTCAGCTTTTCGATGGCGGCATTGAGCGACACCGGCAGGGTGCCCAGCGACGAGCAGGTAAAAAAGGCCGTTTGCTGCGCTTCAAACACCCCCTTGTAAAACGACACGACGCGCAGGCCATGCAGCTTAAGCAGGATGGGATAGACGACAAACACGTGGATCACGCAGGCCAGATAGATGGCCCCGATGAAGCTCAGAAGCGGCGTCAGGCTCTCAAGTCCATAAGACCCGACCACAGAGGCAATCAGGCCAAACACGCCAAACGGCGTTAGTTGTATCACCCAGCGCGTCAGCTTGAACATCAGTTGGCTGCCCTGAGAGACGAGGGTTTTGAGCTCGCTCGCGCGGTCGCCTAGGGCACTGAGGCCCGCGCCTACAAACAGGGCAACAAAGACCACGCTCAGGACCTGACCTTCGGCAAAGGCTTTGAAAATATTGGTTGGCACAATGCCGATCAGCACGTCCTGCACCGGTGGAATGACCTTGGGCTTGACGTCGGCCAGCGGCAGGCCGCTCAGGCCGCGGCCCGGCTCGATCAGATGGCCGATGGCAAAGCCCAGCGATACGGCCAGACCCGCGGTGATGATGAACCATACGATCGTTACCACCCCCAGTCGCACGGCCTTACCGCCGCCGCCCTCGCCCAGTGCCCCCTCTCCTAGTCGCGAAATAGAGGCCGCGATCGTGAAGAAAACCAGCGGCACAACCAGCATCTTGATCAGGTTAACAAACAGGTCGCCGATAGGCTCAACCCATGGCACGGCCTGCTGACCGAAGGCCACCCCCACCCCGGTCCCCAGCGCAAAAGCCACCAGAACGCGCAACCAGAAGGGAATTTTGGACATGTCGAGCCTCATAAATAGACGCACGAAGATAGGCCGAAACGGGGACGGTGCAAGCGAGGAAAAGTAACGGCTGAAATTAGGTGGCGTTTCCCCTCACCAACCCTCTCCCTCAAGGAAGGGGGGTTACAGCAACGGGGTGACCAGAAGCGCGGTGAACAGCAAAAGACCCAGCGACAGCCAGCGGTAATTTTTGTACCACGGCACGCCTTTCAGCGCGGCGCTTTCGCGATCCCAGACGGCGCGGGTGAAGACGAGCGCGCTCACCGAATCGTTCGGAGCCGGGCGCAACAGGCTGCCGGTAATCAAGGCGCCGGCGCTGACCATGAAGATGACAAACGCCGCCACCAGAAAATGCAGTGGCAAGATACCGACGATCTCTATACTTACAAACAGCCCCAGGCTGAGCGTCGTGCCGACTATCAGTGCACAGGCCGCGCCATAGGCATTGGCGCGCTTCCAGAACAGCCCCATCAGGAACAGGGTCGCCACCGGCGGCACGAAATAGGCAAGCATGGCCTGAAGATAGTTCCACAGCGTGTCCTGAATGGCCCCCAACATGGGCAGCCACAAAATCGACAGGGCCATAACGCTGAGGATGGCCAGCCGCCCGGCCAGCAGCAACCGCGCCTCCGAGGTGTGTGGACGAAGCGCTTTAAGGAAGTCGAGCGTCACCAGTGTCGCCGCCGCATTGTAGTTGGAGGCCAGAGACGACAGGATGGTGACCAGAAACACCCCGGCGACGAGCCCCACCACACCCGCCGGCAACAGGCTGAAGGCCAGGGCGAAAAAGGTCTGATCCGGGGCTTCCAGCGCGGGGAACAGCAGCGGTGCGCACAGACCAGGCACGACCAGCAGCCCCAAAGTCGTCAGCTTCAACCCACCGGCAAACAGGCTGCCCCAGCGGCCATGATCGAGCGATTTGGCCGCCAGCACCTTCTGCACCATGTACTGATTGGTGCACCAGAAATAAAAGCCGATGAGCGGCAGACCGGTGACCAGGCCCGTCCAAGGCAGCACATCATCCGTAGCCGGACGAACCAGATGCAGCCGTAAGGCGTCGGCGTGGGCGACCACTGCCTGCCAGCCGCCGACAGCCTTCAGCGCGAGGACGCTGATGACCGCACAGACGCCGATCAGGAAGAGCGCCTGCACCGTGTCAGTGATCAGCACGGCGCGCAAGCCGCCGGCGACGAGGAACAGTCCCGCGCAGAGCGAAAGGAGCGCGCCCACCTCAAACAGGCTCAACGCCGGAAAGAGCAGCCGGAACAACAGGCTGCCCGCAAACAGCAGTCCTGCCGTATCGACGAACGTCATCAAGGCGATAGACAGCCCCGACACATAGGTGCGTGCAAAGCGGCCATAGCGTTTTTCAAGGAACTCCGGGACCGTGAAGACGCCGGAGGACAGATAGGTCGGCAGCACGACGGCACAGAACAGGGTAAGGACCAGCACCGCCACCCAGTCGTAATTATAGACGCTGATCCCATGCGCGTAAGCCGAGCCGGGCACCCCGATCAGGGCCGAAGACGACAGGGTAGCGGCGTAGAGCGTGAAGCCCACTACTGGCCAACGCGCCTGACCCGCCGCCAGAAACTGCTGCTTCAGCGTAGTGATCTTCAGCCGCGACAGAAGCGCCAGCGCCACCAGCCCCAGCACATAGGCCGCCGCCACGCCAATATCGATGCTGTTGAGGTGAAACTGAGTCACGGCCCGCCCTTTTTTAGAAAGTTTAGTCCATGCTGAGACAAAGAGGTATCCACTTCCGTGCCGGACGCAAAAAAATGCAATCCGGCTTTGCGTCATCCAACAGGCGCAGGGACATCGGATCGGGTGTAAGTTAGGCACTTAAAAAAGCCGGTCAGCAGGGCTGACCGGTGGAAGAGGCGGATGGGCTGTGCGTACGACCTCAGCCCCGTGCGGGCAGAAACCTCGGATTTCGCAGCAAAGCCGCGGAGATCAGTGAGACCAGCACCCCGACCGGGAAGATTTCGGCGAAGGTCATGGGCAGGCGATAGAGCGGGTCGGCATATTGCGTGGCAAAGGCCGCCATATCCTTTGTCAGGCGGGCCAGTTCAGCGGCGCTGGCCCCGGCGGCGCGTTTTTGAGCGATCACCTCGCGGCCATAATCAGCGGCAAAGTCAATGCCCGACACCGCCAGAGCCGCTTCCCACGACAGCACGTAGATCACCCCGGCAACCAGACTAATGGCTAGTCCCATGCCAAAGGCCGGCCAGAAGCGGATGACCCCGCCGCCTTCGACATCCCGGCGGCGCTTGATGGCGACAAACACCGCCGAAAGGGCAATCAGCATGGTCGTATAGCCAATGGCCATGCCCCAGGGCATCGGCGGATGGCCTTTCAGACCGACGGTCATCAGAAACAGGGGCACGCCGACGATCAGACCGGCTATGCCGCCAAAGACAAAAATGGTGCGCAACATGCAACAGCTCTCCTGTGAATGGATCCACTGATCTGAGGCGGTTCAGCGGCTTTGCACAATCGCCCAAAAGGATGATTTCGGGTGATCTGTCCGTTTGTTTTACTCAATCAGCCCGAGTTCGCGCGCTTTGCGTACCGCGTCGGTCCGCCGCGTCGCCTGTAGCTTGTCATAAAGGCGCGCCACGTGGGTTTTGACGGTGTGGGGTGATACGGAGAGCTTGCGGGCGATCTCCTTGTTCGATTGTCCGGCCGCCAGTTCGTGGAGCACCGTCAGCTCGCGCGCGCTGATGCCCAGCGCCGTCTGGGCCTGCGGGTTGCCGTTGAAGGGTTGGGTCGGGAGTGCCCGGAACAGCCGGTTGCCCACAAACACGCCCAGCGCCAAAAAGCCAGCCGCCACCAAACCGATATAGAGCGTCTGGGGTGCCCGGCGCACAAGCGACTGATAGTCGAGCCATTGCAGGCCGACCGCCCCCAGCGCCAGCAGGGCTCCATAGAGCATCACACGTTTCCACATAGCCGTGTTCTATCACGATTTCAACGAGGAGCGAAGTCTGGGGTGAGCGAGTCGCGAGGAACAAGGCGACAAGGGTGGACCCTCCCGGTAGTCGCCCCGCCATTGCCTCCGCATCGGCGGTCCGATCACCGCCTTCGGCGGCTCGTGCGGTCCCGTTGCTGGCGCTACGTTCCAAAAAGCCGCAGAGGTATGAAATAGCTGAATACGTATTCACGTCCGGGGCGGGTTTCGCCAGGGGCGGCGGCACTGTACCAATAGGGAAAGAGTGTAAAAACGCACCGCCGCAGAGGTCCTCTTCTGCCGCCAACGGTGCGTGTTCAGGGAGTGACCTTATGTCCAAGCGCCTCATCGCATCGGTAAGCCTGTGCGCCCTTCTGGCCGCCGCTGCCGCCGCTGCCGCCGCTGCACAAGACAGCGAAAAGCCGAGCAATACCGCCCACACACCCAATCAGGTCGTCTCAACCGACGCCACGGATGGTCCCGCTGAGGCCTCGCCTTGGGCGGCGGCGACCAAGCAGGGCATCGGTGCGTCCTATGAGGCCTACAAGAACCTGCAGTATAGCGACAAGGCCACCACCGGCACGGTGTCGAAGGTGTGGTTTTCGCTGGCCAACGGCGTGGTGTCGGAAACCATGTATGGCCTGATCCACGAAGCGCAGATCCGCGACCTGTCACTGGTCATTGCGGGCGACGGCTGGGTGGCATCGGAAGCCGCCGACACGGTGTCACACATCGACTATCTGCATAAGGACAAGGCAGGGCGCCCGCTGTCGCCCGCCTATCGCCTGACCAATACGGACAAGCTGGGCCGCTTTGTGGTCATCAAGGACGTTTTCACCGACCCGGACCATCAAACCCTGATGCTGCGCGTCACGGTCAAGGCGCTGAAAGGCACTGTGACGCCCTATGTCGTGCTGGATCCCTCGGTCAACAACACCTCTGGTGATGATCAGGGCGATGCCTCAAAGACCGCCCTGCGTGCCTTTGACGGCCACCACGCCCTGTCTCTGCGCGCTTCGGTGCCCTATGAGGCTGCCAGCATCGGCTTTACGGGCAAGGATGCACTGATTGGTCTTTTAAAAGACGGCAAGCTGGGCGCGTTGAACGCCACTATCAATGAAAAAGGCAATATCCGTGCCGTCGCGGCCTTCAATCCGGTGAGCACCTCGTCGACCTTTGAGCTGGCGCTCGGCTTTGGCAAGGATGTCGCCGCCGCGGATAAGGAAGCCGCCGCGACACTAAAGGCCGGCTACGCCACGGTGCTGGCGCGCTACAACGGTCAGGGCAAGGCAGTCGGCTGGGAAGACTATCTCGCCTCGCTGAGCGAATTGCCCCGCCTGACGGCCCAATCGACCGACAATGGAAAGCTGCTCTACGCCTCGGCCCTGATGCTCAAGGTGCAGGAAGATCGCACCTATGCCGGGGCGCTGATTGCCTCCCTGTCGAACCCATGGGGCGAAACCGTCTTCGCTAAGCAGTCGGCGACCGGCTATAAGGCCGTTTGGCCGCGCGACTTCTATCAGGTGGCGATGGCGATGGCGGCACTGGGGGACAAACAAACGCCGCTGGCCGCCTATCATTACCTGCCGAAGGTGCAGGTTGGACCCAACACACCGGGAAATAAGGGCGACGGCGGCTGGTTCCTGCAAAAGGCGCACGTCGATGGCACGCCGGAATGGGTGGGCGTGCAGCTCGATCAGACGGCCATGCCGATCATGCTCGGCTGGAACCTCAATCACCGCGGCCTGATGAGCGACGCCGATCTGAAGGCTTCGTGGACGTCGATGCTCAAGCCCGCCGCCACCTTCCTCAAGGATGGCGGTACAACGCATATCGGCTGGAACAACGCCAAAATCACCCCTCCCTATACGCAGCAGGAGCGCTGGGAAGAACAGGAGGGCTATTCGCCCTCCACCACCGCCGCCATTGTGGCCGGGTTGATCGCCGCTTCTGACATCGCTGCGCGCTCTGGCGACACCGATATGGCCGAAAAACTGAAGGCCAGCGCCGCGGATATTTCTGCGATGATCGAGGCCCGCATGGTGACCACCACCGGCGCCATCAAGGGCGGCAAGGACACCTACTATATGCGTCTGTCGCGCTCGGACGACGCCAATAATCCGGGCGTGCAGGACGAACGCAATGGCCGCAAGGGGATGCGGGGCGACCTCATTCTCGATGGGGGCTTCCTGGAGCTGGTGCGCTATGGCGTGCGCCGCGCCGATGACGCCAACATCGTCCGCTCACTGACTTTCCTTGATGATGAGACACTGCCGGAGAACCTGCGCGTCAAGTACAGCTTCCGTTTCAAGGGCGTCGAAGGCGCCTTCCCCGGCTTCCGTCGTTATGGCAATGACGGCTATGGCGAAGACGAGACGACAGGTGCCAATTATGGCGTGCTGGGCGGCTCGACCCCGGGGCAGCGCGGCCGCGTGTGGCCCTTCTTCACCGGCGAACGCGGCCACTACGAACTGGCCCGCGCGGCGCTGAAAAACGGCGGTGTGACGAATACGGACAAAACGCGCATTCGTGCCACATACGTGCGCGGTATGGAGCTGTTTGCCAATGAAGGCCTGATGCTGCCAGAACAGGTATGGGACGGCGTCGGCGTCAAGCCGGCGGGTTATGAGACGGGCGAAGGCACTAACTCGGCCACGCCTCTGGCCTGGACCCACGCGGAATATGTGAAACTGCTGCGCTCTCTGGCCGATGGTCAGGTGTGGGACCGCAACCCGCTGACAGCAGAGACGTTTGCAAAGTAATGAAGTCCGAAAGTTGAACCGCTCTTTCTCCTCCCTACGCCCCCGGCGTGGGGAGGTGGCATTTGGGGGGGCGGCGAATGGTGACGCGGGGGCAACGGACTGCACGCGCTCCTCTGGCCTTGGTTATCAAGCCAGCGAGCCGCGACAGATAGCGCTCTTGATCTGCCTGGGCTCGCCCCCTAAGACCTGCGCATGGAAATCACCTTATTTCAGGCCATTGGAGGTGCGAACGGCGTCTCAGCCCTGTGCCGCCGCTTCTATCATCTGATGGACACCCTGCCCGAAGCCGCGCGCTGCCGGGCCATCCACCCTGCCGACCTGTCAGGCAGCGAGGCAAAATTCTACGACTACCTGACCGGCTATCTGGGCGGGCCGCCAGTCTACGTCGAAAAGCACGGTCATCCGCGTCTGCGCTCGCGCCACTTCGGTGCAGAGATCGGCCCGCTTGAGCGCGACGAATGGCTATTGTGTTTCAACCGCGCCCTGGACGAGACCATCGCTAATCCGCGCTTACGCGACCTTATCCGCGAACCCGTCGAACGGCTGGCCTTCCACATGCAGAACAAGGCATAGAAAAACCCGGCTCCTCACGTCAACGGCCGAAAATGCTGAGGGCATCCGGCCGTCGATAACTCGGGGCTGTCTTGTATGTATCAGCGACTTGAGACACTTATGAAAAAGAATACCCAGAGTCATTTGAAATGACTCTGGGTATGCGCCAGTTTACGTGTTCAGGTCGCTGTCTGGACGTTACTTGAGGCTTAGCGGCAATGGCACATTGCGGCCACTGCGGTTGACCAGCAGCAGGATCGAGGGCCGGTTGGCGGCCTTCATATCCACGACGATCTTGTCGAAGTCGGCACGGTTGGCCACGGGCAGGTTGTTGGCGCGCACAATGACGTCGCCGGCCTTCAGGCCCTTTTTGGCCGCATCCGAAGTCGGCTCAATCGCCGTAACTACCAGACCACTCACATCGGCTTCGATACCATAGGTCTTGCGCGAGGCCGGGTCGAGCGGCTTGACGCTCAGGCCCAGCACCGGGGCGCCGGTTTCCGGCGTCGTGGCCCCGCCATTGAGCACCTTGTTCAGTTCGTCTTCGCCAGGGCGAAGGGCCGCGACAATGGTCAGCTTGACCATCTTGCCATTACGGAACACCTCGATTTCGACCTTTTCGCCGGGGCGCACGTCGGCCACGTTGCGGGTCAGGTCGGTATTGAGCTTGACCGTCTTGCCATTGACCTTCTTGACGATGTCGCCGACTTGGACGCCACCCTTGGCCGCCGGGCCGTCCTTGGTGACGTCGGCGATATAGGCACCGTCCTTATCCGGCAGGCTCAGGCTTTCGACATATTCATCCGTGACGGGAAGTATCTGCACGCCGATATAGCCGCGCTCGACTTTACCGCCCGCCATCAGCTTGCGCGCAATAGCCGAAGCCGTGTCGGCCGGAATGGCAAAGCCGACGCCGGCATTGCCGCCCGACGGCGTGATGATGGCCGAGTTAACGCCAATGACGCGCCCGTTGAGGTCAAAGGTCGGGCCGCCGGAATTGCCGCGGTTAATGGCGGCGTCAATTTGCATGTAATCGACATAGCCCTGCGCGCCGTCCGGACGCCCAAAGGCCGAGACAATGCCCGCCGTCGCCGTACCCGACAGACCAAACGGGTTGCCCACAGCGATCACCCAGTCACCGACGCGCGGACGCTGATCGGTTTCAAACTGCACAAAGGGGAAGTTCTTGCCTTCGACCTTGAGCACGGCCAGATCGGTGGCCGGGTCGCGGCCGATCACCTTGGCGGTCAGCTTCTGTTCGTTGGTCAGGACGACGGTGATTTCGTCAGCCCCTTCGATGACGTGGTTGTTGGTGACCACATAGCCGTCGGCTGTGATGAAAAAGCCCGAACCGGCCCCGCGCACTTCGCGCTCATTGCCCTCCCCTTCGCCTTCGTCCTGCGAAGGTGGCTCGAAGCCAGGGATGATCAGGCCGTTGGGCACTTTCACCTTGCCCTTGGTCTCGATCGAGACAACAGCGGGCGATACCCGCTCGATGATGTCGGCAAACGACATGGGCGCGCCCGCAGGCGGCTTCACCGGGGTTACGGCCGCTGTCTTGATCAGGGTCGATCCGTCATAGCCGCCCAGTCCGGACACCGCCGCACCCGCCACCGCTGCGCCGAGCATGAGGCCACCGGCCACGCCCGCCACCAGGCCCTTGTTCTTCTTTATCGAGTTAAGCACGTTCCCCATGGGTCTTCGTCCTGATTATACGCTGTTACGGTCAACATAGGCATTTTGAAGCCGCAAGCCAGTGTTTTCACGCGGGCTTACCATCTTTTAATCCGTCTCAGAGCCGTTACGGCCCTCAGATTTTTGTTTGTCGCGTACGAGAGCCAAAACGGAGTTCGGCGAGGCCAAAACCGTTTCACACTTTTCGGAATGCCCTTGAATGCAACCAAAGCGGTGCGGCAAAATCGTGGCTTAGATCCCGCCTTATTTGTGACTATCAGCGTCACGGTTCAAAAGCGCGTCCAGTCGTGCCTGTTCTTCGGCACTTAGGCCGGGGGCATCTGGCTCAGCTTCGTTTGCGCTTTTGCGGCTGCCTGTGGCGAGAAAGATCGCTCCGCCGACCAGCAGCACTGCCACCGGCAGGCCCCAAAGCAGGCCGGTCGCCAGTGAAAAACGCGGTCGGAACAGCACATAGTCGCCATAGCGAGCGCGCAATATGTCACGGATATCGCTGTCGCTTTTACCCTCTGAGATATGAGCGCGGATGTCGCGGCGCATATCAGCGGCGATATCGGCCCCGGAATCGGCAATCGACTCATTCTGACAGACGACGCAACGCACTTCGCGATAAAGCGCGCGGGCGCGCTCATCCTGTTTCTTGTCCGACAGGGTTTCACCAGGTAGAACGGCCCCGGCCACCTGCGAAAACGCGAACAAGGTGATGAAGAGGGCCCGAATGGAACTTCCCAGGACCGGTTTATAGTGAGAACGCCTCATCCCTTTTTGCCCCGATTGGCTAGCCCCAGCCGCAGGCGACGGTCACACAGCGACAAAACCCCGCCTATGGCCATCAGCAGCGGCCCGAAGAAGATCAGCCTCGCCCAAGGATTATAAAGCGCGCGCACCTGCCAGCCATCGGGGGACGGTTCGCCCAGCACAAAATAGAGATCGTTCAGCGGCTGGAAACACAGGGCGACCTCGGTCGTCACGGTTGATGAAGCCGGATAGAATCGGCGCTCCGGCAGGGCTTGACATACGGACTTGCCACCGCGACGGACATTGAGGACACCGCGTTCTGCCTCATAGTTCGGCCCGACCACGCTCTTGATATCGCTCAGGCGCACCTCATAGGCTCCCACGCGCAACGCCCCACCAACGCGCAAATGATCAACGGCGCTGAGTTTCGCCTGGGTTTCGACCACCGCCCCCATCACGAATAGGCCGAGCCCCACATGCGCGAGCACCATGCCATGCGTCGCCAGCGGCAGGGCGCTAAAGCGACGCAGGCTCTCAGAAAACGGCACCTTCAGAAGGTGCGTTCGCTCCTGCAAAACCCGCCACGAGCCGAGGATGACCCAGCCCCCCAAAAGGAAGCCAGTACCGATGGAGAGGACCTTTTTCGCCTCGCCGTTGCCCATCAGTACCGCGCCCAGTACGGCCAGAAACAGCGAGATCCCGCCCGCCAGGGCCAGCCTCTGACCCACAGCCTTGAGGTCCCCGCGCTTCCACGCCATCAGGCTGGCCAAGGGCAGGATGAGCATTGCCACCGACATGGCCGGCACAAAGCTAAGATTATAGTAGGGCGTGCCAACCGAAATCGTCTTGCCTGTCAGGGCTTCCATCAGCAGCGGGTAAAGCGTCCCCAGACAGACGGTGGAAAGCGCCACGAAGACCAGCAGGTTATTGAGCACGAGGGTCGATTCGCGGCTGACCGGCGAAAAGACCCCTCCGGAACTCAGCGTCGCGGCGCGGAACACATAGAGGGCAAACCCGGCCCCGGCGGTAATGAAGAGGATGGCCAGCAGCAGGATGCCGCGCTGCGGATCGACGGCGAAGGCGTGCACGCTGGTCAGAACGCCGGAGCGCACCAGAAATGCCCCCAGCATGGAGAAGGTAAAGGCCAAAAGCGCCAGAAACACAGTCCAGGATTTCAGCGCGTCGCGCTTTTCCAGCACAATGGCCGAATGCAGCAAGGCGGTCGCCGCCAGCCAGGGCATGAAGGAGGCGTTTTCCACCGGGTCCCAGAACCACCAGCCACCCCAGCCGAGCTCATAATAGGCCCAGAACGAGCCCAGCGCGATGCCGAGCGTCAGAAACACCCAAGCCACAAGTGTCCAGGGCCGAACCCACCGCGCCCATTCGCGCCCGATACGCCCTTCGATCAGCGCGGCCACAGCAAAGGCGAACACTACCGAAAACCCGACATAGCCGAGATAAAGCAGCGGCGGGTGAAACGCCAGGGCCGGGTCCTGAAGCATCGGGTTGAGCGATTGCCCCTCATAGGGAGCGGGGTCAAGACGGGCCAGCGGATTCGAAGAAAACAGCGTGAAACCGCAGAACAGCGCCCCCAGAAGCCCCTGCACCCCCAGCACCTTATGTCGCAGGCCGGACGGCAAACCTTGCCCGAATAAGGTGACCAGCGCGCCGTAGCTGATCAGCACCATGCACCACAATAGCATCGAGCCTTCATGGCTGCCCCAGGCACCTGAGATCTTATAAAGCAGCGGTTTTAGCGTGTGCGAATGCTTGGCGACGTTGGAGACTGAAAAATCAGATGTGACAAAGGCGTGGAGCAGGGCCGCAAAGGCGAGCACGCATGCTACGGCAGCGGCCAGCGACAGGCCTTCGCTCCAGCGCGCCATGCCGCGCAGGGGACGCCACGCCGCACCCGCCACACTCAGCGCCTGAGCCAGCGACAGGAGGAAGGCCAGCCCGAGACTGAAGGTGCCCAGTTCCGCGATCATTTCGCCTCACCGAAGGGTTTGGAATCGGGTTTGTCGGCGCTTTCCGGCCGCCACTCGCCTTGCTCTTTGATCGCCTTGACGACTTCCCGGGGTAAATAATTCTCGTCATGTTTTGCGAGCACGGTTTTGGCCTCGAAAACGTCGGCGCTGACACGCTGCCCTTCGCAGACCACGCCCTGCCCTTCGCGGAATAGGTCAGGCAGGTCGCCCTTGAAGCGCACGGTCATTTCGGCCTTCTGGTCGCGCACCACGAACGTCACTTCGCCGCCGGCGCCCTTGACAATGCTGCCCGCCTTAACGAGGCCGCCAAGGCGCATCGTTCGGTGAAGCTCGGCCTTCGCCTCGTAGGCCTGCGCCGGGGTGTAGAAATAGACGACCTGATCCCTCATGGCGAACAAGGCAAGCGCCACACCGGCTATCAGGATCGGCGCGGCGATGAGAAAGATCATCAGACGCCGACGCGCCTTCATGGATTTGGGAAGGAGGCTCATGATAATCTCCGGCTAGCCCCTTTTACGGGGAGAGCGGCGCGGTAAGAGGCTGGTGATGGGCCACTCCAAAACCCTACCCTGCGAGCGCAGTCCCCCTTCCTGTCCGCCGGGAGGTATAGGTGTGACGTGTTCCTCATTGCGCCCCCACCGGCTGGTCGGCCCTTTGCACGATATCGCGTGCAATGGCGGGACGATCCGAATACAGACGATCCAAGGTCGCAAGTACCTGCTTTTCGCCTTCGACATTTTTCAGCACCCGATAGGAACGCAGTAAACGCGCCCAGCCGTCGGGATCTTCGGGATTTTTAGCGAGCCGCGCCTCAAGGCCCGCCACCATACCAGCGATCTGCGTCTGAACCGTCGCCGCTGTCTGCGCCGAGCGATCAAGCGCGGCCAGTTCAGCCGCCACGGTCTTCTGACGTCCATCATCGGCAGCCAGCTTCGACTGCACCACGCCATAGAGCCGCCGCGCCTCTTCATAGCGGCCATCACTGCTGAGGATACGCGCCGAGTAATAGAGCGCCGTGAGTTCGTCACCGTCGCGAGTCAGGGCCTCGGCAAAGGCGGCGCGCGCCTCCCCATTGCTTTGCCCCTTGTTGAGAAGCGTCAGCGCCTCGCCCAGATTGGACCAGCCAACCGCGGCTTCGGGAGCCAGTTGCGTCACGCGTTTGAAAGCCTGCGCCGCCTCGTAATAATCACCCGCCACGACCTGGGTCTGCCCCAGTTGCAGCCAGAAGGCCGGCTTGTCGCCATACTTGCCCGCCAACTGTTGAAGCGCGACCGCTGCGGGCTTCGCCTCCAGCGTTTCCGGGGCGGAGTTGAGCGTCTCAACCCACCCTTTGACGCGCGCCGCATAGGGCTGATCCGGCAAGTCGGGCTTGCCTAAGAAAACCGATAGGCCAATCGCCGCCACGGCGATTGCGACGGCCCCAATAAAACCGATGCGCGGATCGACGGCTGCCACTTCACCTGTCTCTTCGACGCGCAAAAGCGCGCGGGCCGCTTCGGTTTTTTCTTCCTGGGCCAAGGTCGCGTCGACGTAGCCTGACGCGACGCGACGATCCAGATCGGCGACAAAGGCTTCGTAGCGGCCCCGCGCCTGATCCAATGCACTTTCCGGCCTGCGGCGCAGCCATGCGACCACCAGCCCCAGAAGGGTGGCGCACAACAGTGCAGCGGCAAGCGAGAACAGCAGCATACTCGTCAGGGGCGGCGGGTTGACCGGAACGGACGCACCGGGAGTGTGTCATAAGCCCGTTTTCGTGCGCTTAGGCAACCGTTTTTGGTGCCCGGAACACGTCGGCAGCCGCGACACGACGTCGCGCAAGGTTGGCCTTGTTTTCTCCCAAAAGCCCCTCCATCAGGGCAATCACGCGCTCAAAGCAGTCCATCACCGCCTGCGCGTCAAACGGATCATCGCCCACCGCGACGCCGAGCACGACGGTGAAATATGCGTCCATCTGAATTTCGGCCGCTTCAACGGTTTTATTGAGCAGGCTGAGATAACCGCCCTGTGCGGCGGCCGGACGAACCTGATTTATAAAGGCTACGGTTTGCAGCGCGGCTTCGGCCTGAGCCGGTTTCGGCCCGCTATAGTCGGGCACCTCACGCGTTGCCCGGCCAAAAATGCGCTCGGTCTTCAGCGGCAGGGCCTGCGCGATTACCTTTTCCACGCCTTTCAGACGCTCTTCCACCAACCCATTTATGGTCTGGTTGATCGCCATGACGCGCTTGCCCCATGGCCCGTCTCGCGTCAGTTCGATCGATTTTTGCAAACTGCTTATGAGACTCAGGCACTGAGCAACCCACCCCCCGGCCTCGCCCAGCAACGACGGGTCACGCCGCCGCATAAGCCCCGAAAACACCTTCACCCGCTCCTCGGCGGCGAGAAGCACCCGCTCCCCAAAGCTCGCCAGTTCGGACTCGCTCAGGAAGCGGTCATTTGCGCCATCGGAGACAACAGCGACAAATTTGAGCACAAGCGTCGCGTCATCCATATTGGCCAGAAGGGCTTCAAGGAAACGCACCCCGCCTTCCCCGTCCGCCGTCTTTCCCGATGCATCCTTAAACATCAGCCGAATGGCCGCCGCCTTATCTGCGTCAATACGCCCCATCCACTCCGGCAACCGCGCCAGTGCTTCGCGCAACAGACGGTGCAGGTCGAGATAGGCCGCAAACTCCTCAAGCTCGTCTTGGTCCTCACCCGCCGGCAACACCGTCTCAGGTCGCTCACGCAGAATAACCGCCGCGGCATTGATCAGATGAAAAAAGGGAACGGGTACGGGCTCGCCGTTTCGGTGGCTGTGCAGACTGCGTCGCGCATCCGCCACTAAGGCGGGCTCTTCGCGCTCCAACGCTCTCCACAGACGATCAAGGAGCCACTGCGGAAAGATAACGCCTTCCATACCGTCTTCACGCGCCAAAAACAGAGGCACGAATGGGCGAAAGACCTGTTCTTTGAGGAGATGCGAGTCAAGCTGACTTGCCACGAGGTCGCGCACTGCGCTCAAAACGGCATCATTAGTCAGGCTCAGACTGGTATTCAATTGACGGAGAATGTGTACAGGCAAGGTTTTCACCAGCCCGCTGACCGCGCTCAGCCGTTTCTCCGATAACCCGCTCATATTTGACTGCCATATTGAAAGCCAGCGAAGTATGAAAGGCGCGTGGTTAATATTTTCTGACCCAAAACGATGTTATTCAGCCTATAAAATTTGCTGGAAGGATAACAACGCATTTCAGGCCACCCATCCCTGACCGGTCGAAGCTTAAGCGTCCACCATAGGCGCGCACGAGTTCATCAACAATCGACAGGCCCAACCCCGAACCGGGCGCCGATTCGTCGAGCCGTGCCCCGCGTTTGAGGACTTCCTCATAGCGTTCGGGCGGCATCCCCGGCCCGTCGTCCTCGATCAGCAAAGTCATACCGCTCGCCTCGTCTTCCAGCGTCGCCGTGACGCGTACGCGTCGCTGACACCAGATGCAGGCATTTTCCATCAGATTGCCGGCGATTTCCTGAAAATCCTGCTTTTCGCCCCGAAAGGCCAAATCTTCGGGCGCGCGCCAGTCGATGGTCACGCCCTTGTCGCGGAACACCTGCTCCAACATGACCGCCAGTTCATCCAGCACCGGCTCAACCGGCGTGCGTTCGCCCATGTTTTGAGCGCGCGCGGCGGCCCGTGCACGGCGCAGATGGTGATCGACTTGCGCGCGCATCAGGGCGGTCTGCTTACGGATGGTGTCAGCCAGAGGCGCCGTATCATCACCTGCCGAGGTGAGCAGCACCGACAGCGGCGTCTTGAGTGCGTGGGCCAGATTGCCGACGTGGGTGCGCTGACGCTCGACCACGTCCTGCCCGTATTCTAGCAAACCGTTGACCTCGTCGGTGACCGGTTTGATTTCAGCCGGATAGGTGTTGAGGAGCCGCGTCTGCTTACCTTTGCGGATATCGTGCAGTTCGTCGGTCAGGGCGAACAAAGGCCTAAGCCCGATGCGCACCTGAAGATAGATAGCGATCAGCGAGCCCAGCGCCAGCACGATAAGCGCCCCGCCGGTGATCATGGCGAACTGCCCTACATTGCGATCGACCTCCGAGCGGTCTTCAGCGGCCATAAACACAAGATTGCGCCCCTGAATACGCAGATAAACCGTGGCCTGCCGTAACGGCTGATCCCGCGGGCCCGTGGCATTATAATACTGAAGCTGCCCCGTCGTCTTGTCGAGCGTCCTGGGCATTTGCAGCACGCGCTCGGCCAGCGAGCCCGACTTATAGACGGCCATCACGCGGTCTTGTGTATCCAGCTCAACGATCTGCCAGTAGAGGCCGGAATAGATGTCGTCGGTACGGATGATATAGAGTTCAGGGATGCGGATGCGCCCGTCTTTGTCGAATTCGGTGTGCGTATAAAGGTTGCGCACAATGTCCGAAATACCCGCCTGAAAGCGCGTCACTGAGGTGTAATTGAAGAAGGCGGTAAGGCCTGCCGAAATCAGGATCAGCGAAAAGATGAACCAGATGGCGGCCAGCCGGATCAGCCGCCCGGCCAGAGACCCGCGCCCGGAAATCAGTACGCGGATGAAGCGTTTCAGATGGGTCAGGACGGCTGTCAAATCGCTTCCTAATTATGCCTGCCCCGTGAAGTGGGGTCTAGCGCCACGAGCGTAACGCTTTGCCAGCGATCGGCCCTCACAAACGGCCTCAGCTAGGGGAGACAATCTAAATCTGGCTGACTTCATCGTGCAGCGGCTTGAGGCGATATCCGAGCCCGCGCACGGTCTCGATGCGCTCAGTACCTATCTTCTTGCGCAGACGGCCCATAAACACTTCGATGGTGTTGGAATCGCGGTCAAAGTCCTGATCATAGAGGTGTTCAACCAGCTCAGTACGCGAAATGACGCGGCTCTGGTGCAGCATCATATAATGCAGCAGACGATATTCCAGAGAGGTCAGGCGCAGGGGCTCACCGTTCACCGAAGCGCGCGCGGCGCGCGGATCAAGGCGCACCCCGCCACAGACGAGAAGCGGTTGCGCATGACCGGCGGCGCGGCGGACCAATGCGCGCAAACGCGCCAGCAATTCCTCGGTATGAAAGGGCTTCGTCAGATAATCGTCGGCTCCAGCGTCAAAACCGGACACCTTGTCAGACCATGCACCCCGCGCCGTGAGGATCAAAACCGGCGTTGCTTTGCCATCGCGACGCCATCTTTCAAGCACCGACACGCCATCAATCTTAGGCAGGCCCAAGTCAAGGATCACGCAGTCGTATGGCTCGGTATCGCCCAGAAAGTGGGCTTCTTCACCGTCGGGGGCATGATCGACCACATAGCCGGCATCCTGAAGTGAGGCCTTGAGCTGACGCGACAGGTCGGGATCATCTTCAGCAAGCAGAATGCGCATTACATCTTACTCATAGAGCGGTTGGCGAGATCGACGCGATAGGTCACGATGTTCGGACCGATCTGCACCTTAATGACAAAGGTCGAAGGGCCGGTCTGATTGCCGGAAACGTAGCGTCCGCCGGTGCGCTGCTCGACCAGCGTAATCGCGTCGTCGATGGAATAGCGCTGCTGCACAGTCAGTCGCTCGGGTTCATCGAAGCGTGGTCGCGCTTCGGGTCTCAGCGTCGTCTGGCGGACCTCTTCATGCGCCTGCGGCCAGCCAAAAGGGGCACGTTCGCGCGCTTCGGCGGCGAGTGGCAAGCCGATGAGCAGCAAGGCGGAAAGGGTCAGGATCGGTTTCATAGTCACTTTGTACAATTCCCGACCTGAACCTTATCTGAACAGGGCGCTAAGGAAAGCTTAAAATCGTCATTCCTCCGCTCCCACACAGCGCGGGTGGTGGCGATACTCTACTTTTTCTTCATCGCTGGATGGGTGGGCGTGTACGGGGATTGCTTTCGCCAGTCTTCGGTATAGGCGACAAAGTCGGGATCGACCTCGTCGGGCAAGGCGAGCACCAGACGCGCGAACAGGTCGCCACGCGCCCCGGTCTTGGCGTCATAACCCCCACGGCCTTTCAGACGCAGAATACCGCCAGAATTAGAGCCCTTGGCAATCGTTACATTGACCGGGCCGTCTGGCGTCGGGGCCTGCACCTTGCCGCCCAGTACAGCGTCGGGTATCGATACGTAGAGATCCATGTGCAGGTCATTGCCCTCAACACGGAACACACTGTGCGGCTTTAGGGACAATTCCACCAGCGCATCGCCATGAGGTCCGCGCCCATTGGGCGACGCAGCGCCCTGCCCTTTCAGACGCAGTGTCTGACCGTCCTTAGCCCCCTTCGGTATCGTCACGTCCAGTGTGCGGCCATCGGTGAGTTGCACGCGGCGTGTATTTCCAGCGATGGTATCCATCAGGTCGATATCGAGCTTTATCCGCAGATCGCTGCCCTTCTGAGCCTGCGAGCCGAACCCGCCACCCGGACCAAAGCCGGCACGCCGTCCGGCGCCTGAGCCAAAGATATCGAAAATGTCGTCGAGATCCACGCCGTCAAAAGACCCGCGCGCCCCGCCGCCATAGCCCTGCGACGCCCCGCCACCGAACCCTCCACCGCCAAAGCCGCCGCGATAGGTTTCACGTCCGTCGGCATCCATCTGACCCGCATCGAATTTCTTGCGCTTTTCCGGGTCTTTCAGCAGGTCAAAGGCGGCCGACACGCGCTTGAAGCGATCCTCTGCAGCCTTGTTATTGGGGTTGCGGTCCGGGTGCAGTTCCTTGGCCAGCTTGCGAAAAGCCTTCTGGATATCTTCCGCGCTGGCGCTACGCGCCACACCAAGCTCTGAATAGGGATCACCTGCCACGAAATGGAACCTCCGCCTGTCTCCACCCCTTCGTACCTCCCTGACTTGCTCGGGAGGGGAACCGTATGAATCGCGTTAGCGCGAGATACGGTGGGATGGCTCGACAGCTCAACTCAAATAATCGCTTAGCCGTTGGCGAAGGATGCGTCACAAGTCAAGTCGATAAAGACATCTCCAGCGCCAGGCCAGCACGGGATGTAGGGTCTTTGCGCACGATTTCAACCTGTCGAAAGCCGTCACAACCGATTCTGAAGCCCGCGGCCAGGTGGAGGCGTCACAGGTGAACGTGCCGTGCTCTGTCACCTCCCTTTTGATGCGTAGGTTTCCCTCGTAGATGCGCAAGCGATAGGCCTCAGCTCACATCGATCCCTCGTCGAGGCGCCCACCCGAATTGCGGTCAAGACCGTACCTCGAGGTCGTCAGGGCACGGTTTTAGCGTCGGATTCAATCCCCAACGTCGTGTTCGAAGCCGCCGACGCGGGCGCGCCTGCCAGGCCATGCGGGCGTGACAATCTCTCCTCGGCTGGCGAGGAAGGGACGAGATATAAAAATCAGAGCAGGATGAGCGTTTATAAAATCCTGACAATGAAATGGCATTCGGGGTATGCCTAATTTACAGGCAACCTGTGAAAAGCTGTCACAATACTATGCTAGCCTTTGTATTGTTCGAAGAGCGATGCGACGGCGTTCAGCATCACCTGTTTTTTTAAGCCTACTTTACCCATTTTCAAAACCGGGCCGCGGGCAACTGCGGCCCTCTTAATTTCTATTACGCTGCGGATGGCAATCTGGATGCAGGCCGCGGCTTAAAACCTCACCACGCAAAGCACCTGAAACACGGGCCAAAGACGCGCCAATTACGGGGCAAATACGGGCACAGGCCTGCAGCTCAGGCGCTACCTTGGGGATGCCGGTCGGATGGCCACGGACAACACTGAACCCATCGGGCCCATAACAGGCACCGGGGCACACAAACAGGCGAGCCATGTTGCGCATGAGACAGAGGTGTTGCGGGCCCTGCGGCAAAGCTGGCCAGACCCAAAGCGTGAAACCGGGTAGAGGCTGGTCGCCAGTGTGTCGATAGGCGCGATAGGGCTCTCATTGCAGGCGTTGAACCGCGAAAATGGCGCACGTCCGATTGCGGATCTGCTGCCGGTGACCTTCGCCGCACCCGAGGCAGAAATCTAAACCCTATTCACCCTTATTCGACATATCTTCAAGAAGGTCGAACGCGGCAAAGTCGAGCGCGTCTTCAGGCTCTTCGAGCGCGGTTTCGGAAATCGTCTGTCCCCGAACAGACACGCCGCGACGGTGGACCTCTTCGCGGTCGCCACAAACGAGATAGTGCCAGGCGGGCAGGTCTTTGCGCTCATGGAGTCGGCGATAGGCACATGAGGCAGGCATCCATTCCAGAGCTTCGATATTGTGCGGCGTCAGCTTGATGCAGTCGGGAACGTATTTATGTCGCTCAGCGTAATTGGAGCAGGCGCAGGTGCCCGTATCAAAAAGGCGGCAATGGACGCGTGTGGGGATGATTTCACCCGTATCCTCATCCTCGAGCCTTATCAGACAGCACAGACCACAGCCGTCGCATAGCGACTCCCATTCGGGAACGGTCATTTGGTAAAGGGTCTTGGTCTGCCAGAACGGTTGGGTCATTACGTACTTACACTGGGGGTTTACCACTGGGGGTTTACCTCCTCTGCCGACCCCCTTGTGCCCCATTCAGGGGAAAAGGACGCCCCTCTCCATCAAGGAAAAGGGCTGGGCGAGGAAGAGCTTTGTGCGCATTATCCTATATCTACCCGCTTTGCAAAGAACACCGAAACGGCTACATCCGCCAAATGAATGCACGCGCCCCCCTGCTCGCCCTGAAAGACGTTCGCCTGATGGACGGCCTAAATCCGCTATTTGACGGTGTCGATCTCGCGCTGGAGCCGCGCGTGCGGGCGTGTCTGGTTGGGCGCAATGGTGCGGGCAAATCGACCCTGATGCGCCTGATGGCCGGACTGATTGAGGCCGATTCGGGTGAGCGCGTCGTTATGCAGGGTATGCGCTACGCTTATGTACTGCAGGAGCCGCACCCTGTCGGAGATACCGTGCTCGACTGGGTCACCTCGGACGGTGCAGAACACTACACCGCAGAGGCCGAACTTTACACCTTCGGTCTCGACCCGGCGACCAAATGCGCCTCGCTATCGGGCGGAGAAAAACGCCGGGCCGCTCTGGCCAAGGCGTTTGCCGAAGACCCGGACCTGATTTTCCTCGATGAGCCGACCAACCACCTCGATATCTTCGCCATTGAAGCCCTCGAAGATCAGTTGCGTCAGTTCAAAGGCGCGGCCCTGATCGTCAGCCACGACCGCACCTTTCTGGAGCGGGTGACCCAGCGGTGCTACTGGCTGCACGACCGGCGCATTATGCGGCTTGACTCGGGATATGCTTCATTCGAGCCATGGTCAGAAAAGATCATGGAAGAGCAGGCGGAATCACTGCGCCGTCTGGAAAAGGCGATTGAGCGCGAAACCTACACATTTTATCGCTCGATCACCGCGCGGCGCACCCGAAACGAAGGCCGCGCGGCGAGGCTTCAAGCGATGCGCGCTGAAAAGATGGAACGTACCAAAGCCTTGCCACGTCAACTCGAGATGAGCATCGATTCCGGCGGAACGTCGGGCAAGCTTGTGGCCGAACTGAAAAACATCTCCAAGGGATTTGGCGACAAGGAACTGCTGAAGGGCTTCTCTACGCGCATTTTGCGCGGTGACCGGCTGGCCATTGTCGGGCCAAATGGGGCCGGCAAATCAACCCTCGTCAAGCTGCTGATCGGGCAGATTACCCCGGATGAGGGCGAGATCCGTCTTGGAACGGCCCTGGAAGTCGCCTATCTCGATCAGGGGCGCGATACGCTGAAAGGCGACGAAACGCTATGGGACGCGCTGGCAAATTCGGGCTCGGATCAAATCATGGTGCAAGGTCAGCCTCGCCACGTCGCAGCGTATGCCAAGGACTTTCTGTTCCGCGAAAACCAGTTGCGTCAGCCGGTAAAATCGCTGTCGGGCGGTGAGCGCAATCGCCTGCAACTGGCTCGCGCCCTCGCCTCAGCGACCAACCTTCTGGTGCTCGATGAACCGACAAACGACCTCGATATGGACACGCTGGACCTGCTTGAAGAGATGCTGGCCGACTATGACGGCACGCTGATACTGGTCAGCCACGACCGCGACTTTATCGACCGTCTGGCCACCTCGACGCTGGCCTTGAATGGCAAGGGCAAGGCGGTGGAAACGCCCGGCGGCTGGCAGGACTTCCTCAGGCAAAATCCGGACTTTTTCGAACAGCTGAGCCACAAGGCGCCGGCGACAAAGACGGTGGCCAAATCCGCTACAACCGCTGCATCTGCGACTCGGATGCCGGCCAAAAAGCTCAGCTATAAGGATCAGAAGCGCCTCGAAGACCTCGACAAGCTGATGCCGCAATGGCAGGCCGAAATCAAAAAGCTGGAGGCGGCGCTGAACGATCCCAACCTTTATGCCAAAGACCCCAAACGCTTCGAGGCCACCATGAAGGCGCTGGAAAAGGCGCGGGTCGATCTCGAAAACGGCGAAATGGAATGGCTTGAGCTCGAGGAAAAGAAAGAGGCGCTGGGATCGTGAATGCAACGTGCGTTTCGGTCTGAGATCGAGAGCCGGGCGAAAGTCCATTTCAGGAATGATACCCGATCAAATATCAGCCCTGTGCCCGGTTAAATCCGGCGTTGGCCAACCGTCTCAGTCAAGGGCATACGGTCCTTAGATTCACACCGCCAGGGTAAAAGATACCGCAAACCTCGTAATATCCGCGTTCCATTAGGGCAATGTTAAGCGGCAAAGCTTAGGTTAAGGCCGTTGCAACCCTACCGGAACCCGCGCGCCTGATGACCCGCACCCGTCGAATCCGTCTGTCTGCCCCGTCTCAGGCTCTTGTGGGCGTGGCCCTTTTGAGCCTGAGCGTCCAGGTGCCTGCCCTGGCCCAGACCCAGACCCAGACTCAGGCCCAGGCTCAGTCGCGGCCCTACCTCGACTGGCCCGGCAAGCGCGCGCCTCAAGCCGTGGCGTCACCCGCGGTTCCTGAAACCGCACCCGCCACGCCGCTGGAACGCGCCCTGCCCAATGTCGCCACTGGTCAGTCGGGCTTTGACATCCCGCCGTCACCCTATGGGCAGGTTGGCAACCCCTATCGCCACGAACTGAACTGGCGCGGTAAGACAGCCCCGGTCAATGCGAAGGCCGAAGCGTCTCAGACGGCCCCGAAAACCGCGCCGAAAACCGCACCGAAAACCGAGCTAGCGTCCAACTGGACGCCAGTACCGCAATCGCGCTTTGACGCCCCGCACCGCGCGGCGGCCGCACCGGTCACACCGCCGGCTCAGCCCTTTCCCCAAGAGGTCGAGGCCGCCCCGCTACCCTTACCCAAGAGGCCCGTAGCGAATCCGGTGCCTCTGCCGCAGCCCAAGCCTCCTGTCGTCAGCGCCGAAACCATCGCGCGTGAAACCGCGCCAGTAGCCAAGGCGCAACCGGTTCCGACCCCGCCCCTTCAGACCCAGGCGGCCGCCCCGGCGCCGGCCCCCATAGAGCCGCAGGTTCAGCCGCAGCTGCGCCCCGACGGCGCTTACCGTCTGCCCGCCAACAGCAAATATGCCGGTCGCGTGTCTCCGGAGCTGGAGGGCCGCCCGACGGCCGCCGCACAGGCCACTACGCCCGTAGCGCAAAAACCGGGCGCTCTGAAAGCGCAGGCCCAAACCGCTCCGCAACCCACTGCTGCGGCCGAAACGGCCAAAACAGCCAAGACTCCTGCGGCTAAAGCTTCCGCGCCAAAGCCTGCGGCAAAAGCCGCAGACACCAAAACCGCGCAAGCCAAGCCGGCGGACGTCAAAACCGCTACCGCACCGGCGGCAACGGCCCCTCTGGCTCAGGCCGCCGAGCAGGAATCGGCCGAGCCTTACACACCTTTTGTACCGGGCAGCCGCGCCACCACGGCGTCGCAGGCCCCGCGCTTCTATTCGCTTCACCGCGCCTATGGCTATGAGCCTGATCCGGCCCCGCACACCGGTGGTGATCTGGCCATAGACCCCAATGCCGTCCAGACCCCCGCCCAGGAGACGGCGTCCGAAGGGACCAGCAGCGCGCAAAAAACCAATACGCCTCCCGCCAAAGACAAGACGCTTTAAGGCTCGCCCATGTCCTCGCCCCTGAAAAACCTGATTGATCTGGCCAAGGAACCCTCTTCGGAGAAGCGCCGCGAACTGCTGCGTCAGGTCACCACCGTCTTCATGGCCCACCCGGACCAGATCGAAGGGCCTGAGATGGCGCTCTATGACGAGGTGATGAGCCAGTTATCGTCGGAAATGGAAACCGTTGTGCGCGCCGAAATCGCGCGCAAGCTGGCCGATGCCAAGGTCGCCCCGCTGGGACTGCTGCGCCGTCTGGCCTCCGACGATATCGAAGTGGCCGAGGCTATTCTCGTCCGCTCAAAAGCCCTGACCGAGAGCGACCTGATCCACGTCGTTTCGACCAAGGGCCAAGACCACCTGCGCGCCGTCTCACGCCGTGAAGAGGTGCCGGAATCGGTGTCGGGCGTCATCGTCGATCGCGGTGACGACACCACGGTCAACACGCTTCTGCGCAACGACGGGGCCCGCCTGTCGCGTGCCACCAACGAAGTGGTTGTTCAGCGCGCCCAGACCAGCCCCGCCCTGCACGAGGCCATCGTCAACCGCAAGGACTTCCCTATCGACCTGATGAACGACATGTATTTTGTCGTCGAAGCCCGCCTGCGCGAACGCATCATGCAGGAAAACGCCCGGGTTGATCCGGCAGTGCTGGAACAGGCCCTTTCGAAGTCGCGTAATACGGTGGCCATTGCCCACGGCTCCTTCCCGCCCGACTATGAAAAGATCATGGCTGAGGTGGACACACTCTATAATAATCAGAAACTCACCCCGGCCCTGCTGGCCCGGTATATGCGCGATCCAAACCCGACCTGGTTCCTCTGCGCCCTGGCCATTATGGCCGATATCGACTTCCTGACGGCGAGGCACGTGGTGGACAAGCGCGAACTGGACGCGCTGGCCATCGCCTGTAAGGCGGCGGATCTCGAAAAGTCACTGTTCCTGACCTATGCCATGATCATGCTGGCCGCACAGGACAATGCCATGGGCAAGGCCGCGGAATACGGCAAGCTCTATGAGCAACTCCCGCGCGACACAGCGCTTCGGACCATCCGCTTCTGGCGCATGCGCCGCGCCGAAGGCCACGCGGCTTAATGAACAATTATACCTCCCCAATGTCTCGGGGAGGGAGACAGCACGAAGCGGCGCTCCCATGCTGTGATGGGGGGAAACCGCCTGACTGTTTGATACTGCGCCTTACGCCTGCGCCCGCACGCGGTTGAGGTTTTCCATCGCGGCTTCGGCCAGCGACTTAAGACCGTGTTCGCTGAAAATCTCGTACGCGGCCTCAAGCGCATAGGCGGCTTCGGCGCGGTCCAGCATGAAGCCGGTAATGTCGCCGCGGGCCACGTAGAGACGTCCCAAATTGGTCTGAAGTATGGCCCAGCCGACCGGGTCTTCGCCCGGCTTGACCTGACGCAGTTGCGCCTTGAACGCCGCTTCAGCGTCGTCGAGCGACAGGAGATCGCCCTTCAGCTCGGCCCGGCGCGCCAGACAAGCGGCGCGGTTATTGACGATCTGCGCACGGACAGACAGGGGTTTGGCCAACGCCTTCGACAGAGCCAGATCAAACGCTGCCACCGCCTGTTCAGCCAGCCGATCTTCCTGAGTGAGTTCCGACAGAGCCTGTAGAGCCAGAGCCCGAAAGTGCGTCTGCGCCACCCAGTCAAGGGGCGTGTGTTCATAGGTAACCACCTCTTCCTGAGGCGTCAGAAGCGCGATGCCTTCGCTGATCATCTGCGGCTGCCCGTCGATCTGCCCTGCCCACACGTGGGCCAGCGCCAGACGCTGCGTCACCCGCACAAAGGTCACCGGCTCATAATCGGCATCAAGCCGTGCCAGCAGCGCCGTCAGGTCATTGATCACCGCCGTCATCAGCCGGCTGTCGTGACGATCCAGCCCGACCAGCATCAGCAGATCCGCGCGTTCCAGCCGCGCATCGGCGGCACTGATCTTGTCCTTTGCGGCCTTGGTCTGGCGCACCAGCGCATCGAAACGCTCGATGGCGCGGTCGATATGGGCCATGGCCACAAGCGCCGGTTCAAGGTCTTCGCCTATGCCTTGCCGCACGGCCAGACGCGCCGCCAGACGCCCTTCGGTCAGGGTGAAAGCCGCCAACAAGGGCGCATCGCCGCCAATGGCGCCGCGCCCGGTGGCCACCAGCGTTTCGGCCGAAGCCAGCAGTTCGGCGGTTTCAAACAAATCATAGCCCAAAAGGCAGATTTCTGCCTGCGCCAGCGCGGCACTTGCGGCCTCGCTAAGGGTCTTCGCGGCCTTGCCTGCCGCTTCCGCCGCCGTAGTGGCCTTGCTGAGCGCCAGTGTGTCGCCGGTTCGCCGCGCGTATTCGCGCCACACCAGTGCCGATTCAAGATAGGGCTCAAAGCGGCTGCGCGTCGAAACGCGCCCGCCTTCGACATCCAGGCCGCGCCCCTGCGTGATCAGCAGTTCGAGCGTCATCAGCTCATAAAGGCTCACATCGGGCTCATAACGCCCGCTCTGCCCCATTATGCGCCTCAGTTCACGGCCAAATTCAAACATGAAAAATACCCTGCGGCACAGGTCACGAAAATCGTCCCAGAACGGAACGTCCGGCCCTTGCCTCTGGGCTGTCTTGCAACTGTGTTGCCGCGGTCTTGCGCCCCATCACTGCGGCGGCGCAAGCCCCGTCACATAGCGCTCAAACGCCTGGCCCATCGCCCTCAGGTGGTCCGGTAAGGCATGGCGCGGGCGAAACAGCGCCACGGTGCGGTGGTGGGTAAAGCCGTGCAGTGTCGTGGTCACCACCCCTTGCGCCGTATGGCTGTTAGGCACAACGGTGGCCCCAATGCCCGCCGCCACCATGCGCAGCGCCCGCTCGTCATTCGCCGTGCGATAGGCCAGAGGCGGACGCACATTGCGGTCGGTGAAATAGCGGCTGGTTTCCGATAAAACCTCACAGCGCGAGCGCACGATCATCGGCTGATCCGCCAGGTCTTCGCCTCGCACCTGTGCCGCCCCGGCCAATGCATGATCGGCCGGCAGGGCCAGCACATAGGGCTCATTATATAAAGGCACCGAACTGTCGTCTTCGACGCGGCGGATCGACAGGGCATAATCTATCCCCCGCTCGTCAAAGCGGTTGAGTATTTCCTGCTCGGTGCCTTCAAACAGGTCGAAACGTCCGCCCGTCTCATCGGACAGGCTTGCGTCACGAAAGCCCTTCAGCAGCCCCGCTACCCAGACGCCGGACAGAGTTTGCAACACGCCAATGCGCAGCACGCGCGCCTGCTCGGTTTGCGCCAGCTCGGCCAGCGCCACATTGCATTCGTGCAAAATAGTCTTGGCGCGCGGCAAAAAGCGCGTCCCCGCCGTGGTCAGAAACACCCGCTTATTGTTGCGGATAAACAAGGTGACGCCGAGCTGTTCCTCAAGGCGCTTGATCCCCGATGAGAGCGAGGGCTGAGTGATCAGGCAGGCTTCAGCCGCGCGGGTAAAGGAACCCGTTTCGACTACGGCCAGAAAATAGCGAAGAAGATAGGGTTCCATTTGATCTCCCTCCTCCAATGGAGCGCAGCGTACGGGGCAGGTGTCGCGCCAGCGCAGCGCGATGAGACGGAAGGGGCAGAGGCTGAAAACGCCCCCCTCCACTGCTTCGCGGTCTCCCTCTGCCGCGGCTCAGGGGCGCACATGAATAGACATCATCTATTCATTACATTTTTATTATCAATTTTTCCAATGATCAAGAGCGGTGTAGGTTTCCCTTAAAGGAAACGTCCCATGCGCCTCACCAGCCAGATCGACACGAACAGCGCCGATTTCACCGCTAATCGCACCCATATGCAGGGGCTGGTCGATGATCTGCGCGCCCTGACCGCGCGCATTGCCGAGGGTGGCTCACAAAGCGCACGGCAAAAGCATGTGTCCCGCGGGAAATTACTGCCGCGTCAGCGTGTCGATGCCCTACTCGACCCCGGCTCGCCATTTCTGGAGCTGTCGGCGCTGGCCGCGCACGGCGTCTACGAGGACGAGGTGCCCGCCGCCGGGATCATCACCGGTATAGGCCGGATTGAGAACACCGAATGCGTGGTGGTGTGTAATGACGCCACGGTAAAGGGCGGCACCTATTATCCGCTGACGGTCAAAAAGCACCTGCGGGCGCAGGAGGTGGCGCAGATGAACCACCTGCCTTGTGTCTATCTGGTGGACTCCGGTGGGGCCAACCTGCCCAATCAGGACGAGGTCTTTCCCGACAAAGACGATTTCGGCCGCATCTTCTTCAATCAGGCGCAGATGTCGGCCAAAGGCATACCTCAGATCGCCGTGGTGATGGGCTCTTGCACCGCCGGCGGAGCCTATGTGCCGGCGATGTCGGATGAAAGCATTATTGTGCGCCGTCAGGGGACCATTTTTCTGGGTGGCCCGCCGCTGGTCAAGGCGGCAACCGGCGAAGTCGTCTCAGCCGAAGACTTGGGCGGTGGCGATGTCCATGCGCGTGTGTCCGGCGTGGTCGATCATCTGGCCACTAATGACGCCGAAGCCCTTCAGATGGCGCGACGCATTGTGCGCAATCTCAATCGTACAAAACCGACATCGCAGAAGGTGCGTGAGAGCGTTGAGCCGCTCTATGAAGCGCACGAGCTTTACGGCCTGATCCCTGTCGATAAGCGCATCCCGATTGATGTGCGCGAAATCATAGCGCGCATAGTCGATGGGTCGGAATTTGATGAGTTCAAGGCGCTCTACGGTGAAACGCTCGTGTGCGGGTTTGCCCATCTTTATGGCCATCCAGTCGGCATTGTCGCCAACAATGGTGTGCTGTTTTCCGAAAGCGCTCAAAAGGGCGCGCACTTTGTAGAACTGTGCTGTCAGCGCAATATTCCACTTGTTTTCCTGCAAAATATTACCGGCTTCATGGTGGGTCGCAAGTACGAAAACGAAGGCATTGCGCGGCACGGCGCCAAGATGGTGACGGCGGTGGCCTGCGCCAATGTGCCCAAGCTGACGCTCGTTTTCGGCGGCTCCTACGGGGCCGGCAATTACGGCATGTGCGGTCGCGCCTTCGACCCGCGCTTCCTGTGGATGTGGCCGAATGCGCGTATCTCAGTCATGGGCGGCGAACAGGCGGCCAATGTGCTGGCCACCGTGCGCCGCGATGGCATCGAGGCGAAGGGCGGCTCCTGGAGCGCGGATGACGAGGCCGCATTTAAGGCCCCTCTCCTGGAAACTTACGAGGCGCAGGGGCATCCCTATTACGCCTCAGCGCGCCTATGGGACGACGGCGTGATCGACCCGGCGGATACGCGCCGCGTACTGGGTCTGGGCCTTTCGGCGGCGCTCAATGCGCCCATAGAGCCGACGCGGTTCGGCGTGTTCAGGATGTAAGCCATGTCCACACTGAAACTCGACATCGCCGCCAATGGCATAGCGCGCCTGACCCTCAACCGGCCCGACAGGCATAACGCTTTTGATGAGGCGATGATTGGCGACCTGACCAGGACCTTTACGACGCTGGGGGCAAATCCCGCCGTGCGCCTCGTGGTGCTCAATGGCGCGGGCGAAAGCTTCTGCGCCGGGGGAGACCTCCACTGGATGCAGCGCGCTGCGCAGAAGACCGAGGTCGAAAACGAGGCGGATGCTTTTGCGCTAGCACGCATGCTACATACCCTCAACGCCTGTCCGAAACCGGTGATTGGCCTGATCCACGGCGCGTGTTTTGGCGGCGGTGTCGGCTTGGCGGCGGCCTGCGATATGGTGGTTGCGGCCCCCGATGCGCGCTTTGGCCTAACTGAGGTACGACTGGGCCTGATTCCGGCGGCCATTTCGCCGTTTGTGGTGGCGAAGATCGGCGCGTCGGCGGCGCGACGCTACTTTCTCACCGGAGAGCGTTTCAGCGCCGAAGAAGCCCGCCGTATCGGTCTGGTGCATGAGGTCAAGGCCGGGCTCGATGCCGCCGCCGCACCGTTGATTGACGGCCTGTTGGCCAGCGGGCCAGAGGCCCTGGCTGATGCCAAGGCCCTGATCTCAGACGTGTCCGGCCGCGCCGTCGATGAGGATCTGCTGCGCCTGACGGCCCGCCGCATCGCTGCTCGCCGCGCCTCCGATGAAGGCCGCGAAGGCATCGCTGCCTTTCTGGAAAAGCGCATGCCGGGATGGGTAAGATGATGTTCCGCAAACTGCTCATCGCCAATCGCGGCGAAATCGCCTGCCGCATCATCCGCACGTGTCAACGCCTCGGCATCAAGACCGTCGCCGTCTATTCCGAAGCCGATGCCAAGGCCCTGTTTGTGCGTCAAGCCGACGAGGCGCACCTGATCGGCCCGGCTCCTGCCGCGCAAAGCTATCTGCGCGGCGACGTGATCATTGAAGTCGCCAGACGCACGGGCGCCGAGGCCATCCATCCGGGCTATGGCTTCCTATCGGAAAACGCTGAGTTTGCGGAAGCCTGCGCCGCCGCCGGGATCGTCTTTGTCGGCCCGACGCCAGAAGCTATTCGGGCCATGGCATTGAAAGGCGCGGCCAAGGCGCTCATGGAGGGCGCTGGCGTGCCCGTCACTCCCGGCTATCATGCAGAGGCGCAGGACGAGACGATCCTGCTCACGGCCGCGCGTGAGATCGGCTTCCCCGTCCTGATCAAGGCCGTGGCCGGCGGCGGCGGCAAGGGTATGCGTCGCGTCGACAATGAATCTGATTTTCCAGAACTCTTGAAATCTTGTCAAGGCGAAGGGCAAAGCGCGTTTGGCGATCCGCGCGTCCTGATCGAAAAATACATTGAAGTGCCGCGTCATATCGAGATTCAGTTGTTTGCCGACAGCCACGGCAACGCCCTTCACCTTTATGAACGCGACTGTTCGCTGCAACGGCGCCATCAGAAGGTGATCGAAGAGGCCCCGGCGCCCGGTCTGCCCGAAGCTATGCGTCAGGCTATGGGTAAAGCGGCGGTCACAGCCGCCAAGGCCATTGGCTATCGCGGTGCGGGCACGATTGAGTTTATCGTCGATGTCTCCAAAGGCATCGCGCAAGCGGCCTTTTACTTCATGGAGATGAACACCCGACTTCAGGTCGAACACCCGGTGACAGAGGCCATTACGGGTCTTGACCTCGTCGAATGGCAGTTGCGCGTCGCCGCCGGCGAAGCCCTGCCCCTGACACAGGCTCAGGTGCCGCTCAACGGCCACGCCATCGAAGCGCGTCTCTATGCCGAAGACCCCGAACACGACTTTATGCCGTCCACCGGCACGCTGAACCGTCTCGTCTTTCCGTCCGGGGTTCGCGCCGATTCCGCCGTGGCTCAAGGCGATACGGTCAGCGTCTTTTATGACCCGATGATCAGCAAGCTAATCGTGCATGGCAAGGATCGTGCGGCAGCGCTTGACGCGCTTCGTACCGCCCTGATCCACACCCGCGCCGAGGGGCTGAAGACCAATCTGGCTTTCCTGCGGCGCATCGCCTCCGATCCGGATTTCCGCGCCGGGCAAATCGATACGGGCTTTATCGGCCGCCATGTCGAGCGCCTGACCGCGCCGTGGCCAGATTTGGGGCCGCAGTACGATTTGCTCACCGCTGCGCCCCCAACGCCGTGGCACGATGCGACCGGATTCCGGCTCAACCTCCCCCCCGCGTCGCCGGTCGATGTGCGCCACCTCACGGACGCTCTGGACGAGGCACATGAGGCTTCTGAGGTCCTCGCGCCCATGCCGGGACTGGTTGTCGCGGTACACATCAAAGAGGGCGAAACGGTTGAGAAAAACCAGCCGCTGATCGTGCTGGAGGCCATGAAGATTCAACTGACGCTTAAGGCCCCGCGCGCCGGTGTGGTGACAGGCTTAAGCACCACCACAGGCGAACAGGTCATCGAAAAAGCCGTGTTGCTGAACGTGACATAACCCCCTCACCCGGCGCTTGGCGCCATCCTCTCTCAAGGAGAGGAACTAAAAATGACCTCTCTGCCCCTTCTCCCTTGGGAGAGGACCGGGGCAAGGGGGCAGAGCCACAGGAAACGACCATGACCGATTTTCCGCATCTGCAATTCGCCCACGGCGACGACATCGACGCCCTGCGCGACACGGTAGCGAAGTTCGCCGCCGCCGAAATCGCGCCGCACGCCGCCGAAATTGACCGCACGGATCAGTTTCCTATGCCCCTGTGGCGCAAGATGGGGGATTTGGGCATTCTGGGCCTGACCGCGCCCGACATGTATGGCGGGGCGGAAATGGGCTATCTGGCGCACACCATCGCCATGGAAGAGATCAGCCGCGCCTCAGCCTCGGTCGGCCTGTCCTATGGTGCGCATTCCAACCTCTGCGTCAATCAGATCGTTCGCAACGGCAATGAGGCGCAAAAGGCGCGATACCTGCCGCGCCTGATCAATGGCGAGCACGTCGGCGCTTTAGCCATGTCGGAACCGGGAGCCGGTTCAGACGTCATGTCGATGAAGCTGCGCGCCGAAAAGCGCGGCGAGCATTATGTGCTCAACGGGTCCAAAATGTGGATCACGAACGGGCCGGACGCCGATGTACTGGTCGTTTATGCGCGCACGGCAGAAGGCTCAAAGGGCGTCACCGCCTTCCTGATCGAGAAAGATTTTGCGGGCTTTTCGGTGGCGCAAAAGCTCGACAAGCTAGGGATGCGCGGTTCGCATACAGGCGAACTCGTCTTCGCCGACTGCGAGGTACCCGAAGAGAATGTTTTGAGCACCGAAGGCCGGGGCGCGGCGGTGCTGATGTCGGGTCTCGACTATGAGCGCGTGGTTCTTTCCGGTGGACCTTTGGGCATCATGCGCGCCTGCCTCAACGCGGTTATACCCTATGTGCATGAGCGTCAGCAGTTCGGCGCGCCGATTGGCACGTTTCAGCTGATGCAGGGCAAGATTGCCGATATGTACGCCACCTGGGGGGCCTGCCGCGCCTATGTCTATGCCGTGGCGGCCGCCTGCGACCGCGGCGAGACGACGCGCAAGGACGCTGCCGCCTGCATCCTCTATGCGGCGGAAAAGGCGACTTGGATGGCCGGTGAAGCTATCCAGTGTCTGGGCGGCAATGGCTATGTCAATGAGTACCCGACCGGGCGGCTGTGGCGCGACGCCAAGCTGTACGAAATCGGTGCGGGCACAAGCGAAATCCGGCGTATGCTGATCGGACGCGAACTGTTCGAGGAAACGAAGTGACCCGCCCCAGCCACGTCACCCTCTACGAAGTCGGGCCTCGCGATGGCCTCCAGGCCGAGGCGCAGATCGTCCCGGCCACAACCAAGATCGCCCTGATCGACCGCCTGTCACAAACGGGTCTGCGCTTTATCGAAGCCACCAGTTTTGTCTCACCGAAATGGGTGCCGCAGATGGCCGATGCCGCTGAGGTCATGGCCGGGATCACCCGCGCGCGCCACCTGACCTATCCGGTGCTGACGCCCAATCTCAAAGGCTATGAGGCGGCGCGGGCAGCAGGGGCGCAAAGCGTCGCTGTTTTTGCCGCGGCATCCGAAACTTTCAGCCAGAAAAACATCAATGCCAGCATAGCTGAAAGCCTTGAGCGCTTTGCCCCGGTCGCCGCGCGCGCGCGCGAAGACGGCGTCCGCTTACGCGGTTATGTGTCGTGTGCCATCGCCTGCCCCTACGAAGGCCCGATTGCCCCCGAAGCCGTCGCCGAGGTGACGCAAAGCCTGATCGACATGGGCTGCTACGAGGTGTCACTGGGCGACACCATCGGGCGCGGTACTCCGGGCGATACGCAGCGCCTTCTGGAGGTCGTGTTAAAGCGCGTGGAAGCTACGAAGCTGGCGGTGCATTTTCACGACACCTGGGGGCAAGCTCTGGCCAATATTCTCGTGTCCCTCGACTATGGCATAGCCACGATTGATGCCTCGGTCGGAGGGCTGGGTGGTTGCCCCTACGCACCCGGGGCCAGCGGTAATGTGGCAACAGAAGATGTGCTCTACATGCTCAACGGGCTTAGCATAGAGACAGGCGTCGATCTCGAAAAGGTCATCGACACAGCGTGGTTTATCTCCGACGCGCTGGGCCGCCCGCCGAAGTCCAGGACCGCGGTGGCGCGCGGCCGCTGATCAGTTTCCGGCCACCTTCATGTGGCGACCAAAGACCTGCGTCCAGTAGAAATAATAGGGAACGTGCGCCTGACCCACCGGCTGGTCCTGCGTGTCGTGGACATAGCCGACCCCCATCTCCTCATAGCCGCAATTGAGGATATTGGCGCGGTGGCCTGGGCTGGTCATCCATTCCTCAAACACCCGATCAGCCGTCTTCTGACCGGCCGCGACATTCTCACCCAAAAGCGTATAGACATAGCCGGTGGCATGCACCCGGTCCTTTAACTTTATACCGTCGTCCGTGTAGTGATAGACGTAGTTTTTCTCGGACATGGAAACGCTTTGACGCTGAGCCGCCTGCATGAGCTGATCGCTGAGACGCAAGGGGCCGCAGCCGTTTTCGGCGCGCACATGATTGACCCGTTCGAGCAGGATGGCCGCCTGATCCTGCATCTCTTCACTGATGTCGTAATGCGGTGCGTCTGGCACCAGCGCGGCACTGAGGTCAGGAGCCTTAACCACCGTATTGACGCGGCGATAGGTCATGCCGGTGGTCCCGGCCTGTGGCGACGGCGAACTCAGCAAGGCGTCAACCGCCGCTTCAGCGGTGGCATCCAGCCGCTGAATCTTCTCGTCCGCCACACCTGCGCCCGCAAACAGCGCCGACGCCACAACGGATAAAACCACTGCCCGCATAGCCATCCCCGACTTAGCTTCAGGCGGACATCTTGTGGCCTCAAATGTAAACTTTCCGGTAAGAAACGGGCTTAAGCGGGGTTAGTCATAAAGCTCGCGCGACAGGGGCGCAAACAGGGCTTCGACGCTTCGGGCGCTGACGCAACCGATGGATTGCGGCAGCCAGTGCGGTGAGTGGTCCTTGTCCTCTAAGACCGCGCGCACGCCCTCAAGGAAGTCGTGGCTCTGGCAGAGGCGCGAGGCGATGCGGAACTCCATCTCCATCACCTGCTCAAAGGTCTCCAGACGGCGGCCTTCGCGCAGATGGCGCAGCGTCACACTCATCGAAAACGGCGAGCGAGTGGCCAGCACCTCGCCCTGATGCTGCGCCCAGTCGGAGTCCTCCAGCTTCAGCGCAATGGCGATATCGGCGAGCGTCGCCTTGCCGAAGATGCGGTTGATGACTTCCAGGTGCTCTGTGTAGGACGGTTCACCCACGGGCCGGTCATAGCGGTGCAGGATGTTGTCGATATCCCCTCCGGCCAGAAGCTCCGCCTTCAAAGCGGGCAGGTCAGCGGCCGCCACATGGTGGGTGCTGATCTGCGCCGCGCGCACATCAGTCCCTTTGAGCCGCTCACCCGTCAGGGCCAGCCAGGTGCCGGTTTCCCCCACCATGCGGGGCAGGAACCAGCCACCACCGACATCCGGGAACAGCCCAATGCCGGTTTCGGGCATGGCAAACAGGGTGTTTTCGGTCGAGACGCGATGCGAGCCGTGCACGCTGATGCCGACGCCACCGCCCATGGTCACACCGTCAATCAGGGCGACAAAGGGCTTGGGGAAACGTTTGATCAGCGTATTGAGACGGTATTCGGTGCGGAAGAATTCGCGCGCCGCTTCGCCGTCTGCGCGGCCTGAGCGTGCCGCTGCACGGACATCGCCACCGGCGCAAAAGGCACGCCCGCTATGGTCCAGAACGACGTAGCGAACACGGTCATCGGCAGCCCACTGGCTAAGCGTGTGCGCCATGTCGCGGCACATGGCGGTGGTCAGGGCATTGAGAGCCTGCGGCCGGTTAAGCGTCAGCCGTCCGACCCCGTTTTCCACCTGAGCCAGAACGGGTTTTTCCTCAACACCGAGCGCGTCCATAGGCCTTCCTTTCGCGTTTTCCTGTGCATTTTGCTGCACCTCATTGGGTGCAGCATTTTTTGTCAGATAACCACGGAATCAGCGGATTGGGAACTGTATAAAACCGCCTCCCCCGATTTTAGGGGAAGCGCTTTTGACGTTACGCCCTCACCATTTTCGCTTTGGCCAGCGTGTCAGCTACGTCGCCGGTAAGGCGCTTTTCACCCTGGGCACGGGCAAAGATATCGGCCAGACGCGGGCCGATGGCTTCGATCTGCGCGTCGATGCCGGCGCGATCAACGCCACCATTATATTCCGCCGACACGGCAATAATGCCGCCGGCATTGATCACGTAGTCCGGCGCGTAGAGAATGCCGCGACGGGCCAGAACCGCGCCGACTTCCGGCACCGACAACTGGTTGTTGGCGGCCCCGGCAACTACGGCGGCGGTCATGCGTTCGGCTACGTCAGGGGTGATGATAGACCCCAGCGCGCAAGGCGCAATCACATCGGCGTCGCTCAGCAGGATGTCTGCGACATTGCCCATTTCCGCGCCGAAGCGGTCGACCATTTCAACCACGCGCGTGGTGTGAATGTCCGCCACGATCAGCTTTGCACCGCGCGCGTGCAGTTCCTGACACAGGTAGCCGCCGACATGGCCTAGCCCTTGAACCGCGATACGCACGCCTTCCAAGCTGTCGCGCCCCAGACGCGCCTGTACCGCCGCTTCTATGCCAATAGCCACGCCGCGCGCCGTAAACGGCGACGGGTCACCACCCACCGAACCCTCTGTGGCCAGGCCGGACACATACTTCGTCTGACGCGCAACGACCATCATGTCTGACACGCCGACACCGACGTCTTCGGCAGTGATATACTGCCCACCCAGCGCTTCGACCGCGCGACCGAAAGCCGTGAAAATCTGCTCGCGGTTTTCCGGTGCGACAGGGCCCATGATAACCGCCTTGCCGCCGCCAAACGGCAACTCAGCCATAGCGTTCTTATAGCTCATGCCGCGCGATAGGCGCAGTGCGTCGGTGCGCGCCGCCGCCGCATCGTCATAGGTCCAAAGACGGCAACCACCCGCTGCCGGCCCCCGCGCCGTCGAATGGACCGCGATGATGGCGCGCAGGCCGGTTTCGGGATCGTTGACATCGACGACCTTTTCATGCGCGTCATATGAAGGCGTATCAAACATGGGCGGGTTCCTTTTGTGAGAGAGGCGTAGAGACGGTTTTAACCGCGTCGATTTGCGTCAGAAGCGCGGCCTTGCGTGTCTGTGCCGCTTCGACCGAGGCGGCCTTAACGTGGCCAAAACCGCGGATGTCTTCGGGAAGGCGGGCCAGTGCCACAACCAGCTCCAGCGTATGCGGGGAGAGCTTCGCCACGAGTTCCGGGATCAGGCGCAAATAGTCATCGCGCAGACGCCGTTCCATGCGCCGTTCCTCTGTATGACCGAACGGATCGAACAGGCTGCCGCGCAAGCCTTTCAGCCCTTTCAGGACGCCAAAGGCGCTGAAGACCCAGCCGCCGAATTTCATCTTGCGCGGTTCCCCGGTAACTGGGTCCTTGCGCGCCAGCAGTGGCGGAGCGAGATATACAGCTATTTTTCCGGTATTATCGAATTGACTCTCGAGCCGCTGACGGAAGGCCGGATCGCTGTAGAGGCGTGCCACCTCGTATTCGTCCTTATAGGCCATCAGCTTATACGCGTTGCGCGCTACGGCCTCCAAAAAGGCGGGCGATCCTGCCTTGCGTGCCTGTTCGACCGCGGCGGCATATTGCGCCGCGTATGCCGCGTCCTGGTAGGCGCTCAGATCGGCGATCCGCCGCGTGATAAAAGCTTCGACATCGAACGGCGCCTCAGCTTTCGGTGGCGCAATGCGGCCCAGATAAAGCGCACGCCCCAGCGCAAAGGCCTTATGGTTATTCGCTTTTTCAGCCCCATTAAGGTCGATGGCGCGTTCAATCGCCTGACGGCTCAGCGGCACGGCCCCGGCCTGCCAGGCGGCTCCCAGGAGGATCATATGTCCATAGACGGCATCGCCCAGCAGCCGCCGCGCCACACCCCCGGCATCCAGCGGCTCACAGCGTTTAGACGCCTTGCGTAAGCGTCCCATCAGGCCGCCCTTATCAAACACGATATCGCGGTTCAGCGTGAAGGCTGCCGTCGAGGTCAGGGCCGAATTGACAAAGCTCAGGGTACGTTCCGGGCTAACCAGAGGCAGGGCCGTCTTTCCGGTGGCCTGCACCATATCGGCGGCCAGAAGCACATCGGCTTCCCCGGCGCTGATGCGCGGCGCGGGCAACCGCTGGCCTTGCGCCACGATGCGCACATGGGCATCGACGCCGCCGCCGCGTTGCGCGAGGCCTGTCTGATCCGCTACCGACACTTCGAAGCCATCGATATGCGCCGCCATCCCCAGCATGGCGGACAGCGAGGTGACGCCCAAACCGCCGATTCCCGCCAGCAGGATATTGACCGGGCGCGCCGTAGGAGGGGGCGGCGTCAGTTCAGGCAGGTCGGCGATTAACGAAGTGATATCCGGCGCAGCGGCTTTTTTAAGCGCTGCCCCTTCGACCGCGACAAACGACGGGCAGAAGCCTTTGACGCAGGACGTGTCGATATTACACGCCGACTGGTCGATTTCGCGCTTACGCCCCAGTTCGGTTTCCAGTGGGTTGATGGCGACGCAGTTCGACTTAGCCTGACAATCGCCGCAACCTTCGCACACGGCCGGATTAATGAAGATACGGGCGGCGGGCTTTGGAGCCGTGCCGCGTTTGCGGCGGCGGCGCAGTTCGGTGGCACAGGCCTGATCATAGATCAGCACCGATACCCCCTTATGGGTGCGCAGGTCCATCTGCACGGCTTCCAGATCATCGCGGTGGGCATAGGTTGTCCCAGACGGCATTTCGCCTTCCCAGCGCTCTGGATCATTAGAGACCAACGCAATGCGCTCCACGCCCTCGGCGCGCACCTGTTGGGCCACCTTGACGGGGGTAAGTTGCCCATCGACCGACTGCCCGCCCGTCATGGCCACCACGTCGTTATAAAGGATCTTGTAGGTGATATTGACCCCGGCGGCGATGGCCTGGCGGATGGCCAAAAGTCCCGAATGGAAGTAGGTGCCGTCGCCCAGATTGGTGAAGACGTGACCTTCGTCGGTGAAGGGCGCCTGCCCCATCCAGGTTACGCCTTCGCCGCCCATATGGGTGCAGATTTCTGTACGGCGCGGCATGAAGGTCGCCATATAATGACAGCCGATCCCAGCCAGACCGCGCGATCCTTCGGGCACGACGGTCGATCCATTGTGCGGGCATCCGGCGCAAAAGAACGGCGCGCGGATATGGTCGGGCTTGAGCGCGTCCTTCGTCGTCAAGCGGGCGCGGAAGCCTTCGGCGCGCTCGTGGCGTTGAGCGTTACGCGCCGCTTCCGGCAGCAGGTCGTAGAGCGCCAGGGCCACCTGTAGCGTATCCAGTTCCAGAACATCGGAGATCAGCGGCTCACCACTCAGACCGCGCTTGCCGAGGATCAGGGGGCGACGGCCATCGGGTAGGGCATAAAGCGCCGAGCGCAGCTGCGGCTCAATCACTTCGCGCCGTTCCTCGACCACCAGCAGCTTTTCTAGGCCTGCCGCAAAGGCGCGCGCCCCTTGCGCATCCAGCGGCCAGACCATGCCGACCTTCCATACGCTAAGGCCGATGTCGCGCGCTTCGGCCTCATTGATACCGAGAAGCTCGAGCGCCTCCATCACCTGCGTAAAGGCCTTGCCCGCCGTGGCGATACCGATGCGCGGGCGCTCATGGGGCCAGACCACCGTGTCGAAGCCATTCAGCCGCGCAAAGGCCGAAGCGGCAGGCAGGCGATAGTGGCGGTGACGCGCTTCTTTTTCGGCGGGGGTGTCCTTGGCCCTTATGTGCAGACCATCGGCCGGCAGGTCGATCACCGGGTTGCGCGTATCGAAACGGTCGCTGAGATCAACGGCCGCCGAAGCATCCATCAGATCAGAAATCGTCTTCAGCGCCACCCAACCGCCATAGAAGCGCGACAGGGCGAGGCCCTTGACGCCGTATTCCAAAACCTCGGCGATGGTGGCTGGGCTAAGCACCGGAATTTCGGCGTCGATAAAGGCCAGTTCCGACTGGTTGGGCAGGGTCGAGGACTTGCAGGCGTGGTCATCGCCGACCACGGCCAAAACGCCGCCCAAGGGCGTCGTTCCGGCCATATTGGCGTGTTTGAGCACGTCGCCTGAGCGGTCCACGCCCGGCCCCTTGCCGTACCAGATGCCAAACACACCGTCATAGCGCGCGCCTTCAAACAATGGCACGTGCTGCGTGCCCCATACGGCGGTGGCCCCCAGGTCTTCGTTGATGGCCGGCTGCACGACGATGTTCAGCGGATCAAGCAGCGATTTGGCCTGCTGCAATTGCTGATCGTAATTGCCGAGCGGCGAGCCGCGATAGCCGGAAATAAACCCCGCTGTGCTGAGCCCGGCGCGCCGGTCTCTGCGCGCGATCATCAGCGGGAGCCGCACCAGCGCCTGAACCCCGCTCATAAAAGCGCGGCCCTCTTCGAGGACGTACTTGTCGCTTAGACTGACCTCAGCCGTTACCTTTGGCATCCTCGCTCCTGCTAACAAATTCTCGTTTGACGGAATTTTTTTGCAGGATGGCACGAAATCAGGAGAATGAATTTTCGAATTTCGTGTTATTAAAGGCATAGACAAAATGACATTCCGTTGCGGCGCTTTGCCGCAGAATGGGATGCCTTCTACAGATGGAATGCCCATGTCACGCAGTTCTGAAGGCCGTGGCCTTGACGATACCGACCGCAAAATCCTTCGATTGCTGCGCAGCAATTGTCGGCTGACAACGCAGGAAATCGCCGATCAGGTAGGCCTGTCCCCCACCCCTTGCTGGTCGCGCATCAAACGGATGGAGGAAAACGGCGTCATCACAGGCTATGTCGCCCTGCTGGATCCGGAACAGGTAGGTAAGCCCGATACGGTCATCGTCGAAATCAATATCGAATCGCACGACGATGAACGTATCGAAGCCTTTTCACGCTATGTGCTGAACCTACCCGAAGTGACCGACGCCTATCTTACGACAGGTGAGTACGATTATGTGCTTATCGCGGCGGTCGATGGGACGGAGGGCTATGAGCAGTTTTTGCGAAAGAAGCTGCTGAAATTTCCCGGCATCCGCCACACGCGCTCGACCTTCTGCCTTCGCCGCCTGAAACGCGAACCGTCACCGGCGGTCGGATAAGCCCGCAAACATAGGGCGTGATCTGCACCGTCTGGGCGTTACAGAGCGCCAGAAAATCCGGGGCCTAGACCGGTGTAAAACGGGTGCGATGGCTTAAAGAGCGCACACAGTGGTGCCCTCACAGCTCCTAAAAACCCGTCTTCAAAGATGCCGCACAAGCCTATATGGAGCGTTTTCAAAGGTCGTATTTACGAAGAAGGGGCTCTCCAACCCTCTGCGCAACTGTTTTCAGAAGCCAAAACGGCGCTCGACGTACCGCTTCGAGGTGACGGAAATAATAGGCCGTATATTCCATTTCCGCGCTGGCCCCTCGGTTTCGCTTAAACTGGGTCGCGCCGGAGGAGAGGTTGAACTGCAGTCCGCGTTCTAATGCAAAGCGGGTCGCACTGTGAAAACTCAGTCTGTAAAGCCCAAGGCTCTGAGGCAAGGCGGTATTATAGCCCAAGATCGGAGCTGTCGCGTAACGCCCGAAGTTATAAACCCCGCAAAAACCCTGGATAACGGCTGCCTTATCGCGCAGCACCCGGTAGTGGATCAGCCCAATCTTGTGGGTGAGCCGGAAAAAAGCTTCTGAAAAGGAAGGGTTTAGGGCGGAGTATTTTTCCAGATAGAGCATTTGATAGAGGTAAGCGAGCCGTCTTGCGTCCTCTGGAGTCATCTCCACAAGGCCTTCATGGAGAAAATCACCTTTCTGCCACAGAGCTTCGTCGCGCCTTAAGTCTCTGCGCTGCGAAAATGCCTCTTGAAGATCGTCTATCAAAAACACTTGACGGCTGGGCAGCAGTTGCCACCCTGCCGCCTCAAGTGCACGCAAAAGCGGGCCTTCGTGACGCCCGTTCAAAGACCTCATGGCAAGAAAATGGTTCGGAAATGTCGCAACGAGGCGATCGGTCTGATTTTGCACAATCGCCGCGTCAAGCCCGATCGGCAGGGTTGTCGATAACATCCAATTGTTCACATGGACGATCCGGTCCGCCGCACTCAGTGAAAGGGCCGCGCCCACGCCCCGGACGATGCCGCGCAACACTGGCGCCAGGCGCTGGTCGGGAAAATGGTCAAGCTCCTCAAGCGTATAGTCGACATAAGCCACACTTGGTGAACAGACAAAGGTTCTGCCCGCAGCGCCGTCATTTATCGTCATGGGCACGTGATGCTGCCCCCAATCGAAGAGGGTGACGGAGGTCTCTAGATTGCGAATAAGGGGGGCCACCCCCGATACATTAAAGCCGGCAACATAGTCTCGTGCCAATTGATTGAGGGCATCTATATCTAGCACGCCCTCAAAACCCCGGCCCGTACGCGGTAGATGATAGACTTGTCACGCGAAGACAGTTCACGCGAAAGGGTTTCATCGATCATAACCCGGTCAGACTGCGGCGGCATGACGTTCAGGAACAGGCGTTCGCAAAAACGCGCATCGGGTAGGGCTACGTGCACTATCCCCTTCCAGCTGTCCCCGTAGACGGACAGATCGCAGTAAGACCCGAAATCAGATAGGGAGAAGCCATCAAAGCGGCCGACATTTAGATTTGGCAAGTCTGCAAGTCCGCCTGTTACGAGCCGAATTCGCTCAAGTCGGCCGCGGACCTTTTCGTAGGTGTCTTCTCGCAGGTGAACGGGTAATGGGCCGCGGGCGCTGTGGCGTCCTTTAAGGGCAAGTGTAGCGATATCACTTTCCCGAAATAGAAAGCTTTGGGAGGCCTTGCGAAAATCGGCGTCAATGCGGGCACTGACCTCACGCGCATCAGGAAGAAAGGCGGCGGCGGGTTCGCGCATTGCCAAGCGCCAGACGAGATCTCGGCCGATTGCCTCGAGCTTTGACCAGGCGGCCGATGATTGAAAATGCTGGTCAAAGAGACGCGACTGGTCCTCAATCGATGGCGCCCGCATCAGGGCCGAAACGGCGCCGATGCGACAGCTAAGAAAGCGCGCATTCCATCGTAAAAGTCGCTCCCAAAGGCCGTAGTGCCAGACCCCGCCCGAAATAGCCCGTTTTTGACCGTCAAAGAAGTGCCTCGCCTGTGGCGTCAAATTTAAAGACAGACGCCTATAGGTATCCAGTCGACCAGAGCACGGCGCCATACCCAGAAAAGCAAGACAAGCGCCCCGATCCAGGCTGCGCATGGCCGCTATCTTGAGCTCGAGAAGATGGTTTTGAGCGGCGTTCAGGTCGAGGGCGACAATCTCCCTGGCGTCTTCAGCGAGGAGATCCAGAACCCGCGTGCCGGTTCCGGTCAGGCAGAGTATGCGCTGACAGCCGCGCAGCGCCATAAGCTCGGTCTCGCCGTCTTCATTGGTGGAAGTGAAGTTGAGCGTTGCGATGTCTTCCCCCTCCGTTAAGCTCACGAAACGAGACGAATGGGCACGTCGAAACGGCCTTTGTTTGCGTAAGCCTTCACACAAGGGCTAATGGCGCTATACCACTTTAGCAAGAGGTAAAAAATGAGGGCTGAAGCGATAGTGGCGGTGGGCCAGGCCTATCTGAGAGCCCGCTGGCGTGCGCTCACATTGCGTAACCGAAAATCCCTAAAGGCTTATCATGAGCGTGAGCTTCATCGATTGACCCGGCAAGCCAGTCGCGAGCTCAGCTTCTACACTCCTTATTCTGGTGCCGATTTCAGCACCTTTCCTGTCATTGACAAGAAGGTCCTACTTGAGAACTTTTCAAGGTTAAACCGAGGGGGGTTAAGCCTTGAAAGCGTGCGCGAGGCACTGGCGCACGGTGAGGAGAGACTGGCGGGGCGCATTATTGGCATGAGCACCGGGACATCAGGTAACCGGGGCTACTACGTAATCACTGAACGCGAGCGCTTTACATGGCTAGGCACCATTCTCGCCAAGGCCTTGCCTTATGCCTTATGGCGAAGCCACCGCGTCGCTCTGGCACTTCCGGCCTTATCTGACCTCTACCGCGCAGCGAGTATCGGAAGCCGTATTCAGCTGCGCTTCTTCGACCTTGCGCTTGGGCCCGAAAGCTGGATGGACGCACTGACGGCCTTCGCGCCGGACACCCTCGTCGCGCCACCTAAGGTTTTACGCTTCTTGGCTGAGCAAGGAAGGCTTAAAGCTCCTCGCCTGTTTTCCAGCGCTGAAGTCCTTGACGATATTGACAAGCGGATCATCGAAGACGCGACAGGTTTTCGGGTGCGCCAGATCTATATGGCAACAGAAGGGCTTTTTGCCGTGAGCTGTCCTTTCGGCACACTTCATCTGGCTGAGGATGTGGTCCATTTTGAGTTCGAGCGATCCATCACCGACAGCGCACTCGTTAGTCCCATTGTCACCGACTTTACACGCCGCGAACAGGGGATGATTCGGTATCGTATGAATGATCTGTTTGAACTCGATCACGGTAGATGCCCCTGCCAGAGTGCGTTTCAGGCGGTTTTGCGCATAGACGGACGATGCGACGATGCGTTTCTTCTGGCAGACCGCTCGGGCGGACGCCAACTCGTTTCACCTGACGTTTTGCGCAATGCGATTGTCCGTTCAGACCCGACCATAGACGATTTTCGCCTGATCCAGACTGGACCGGAGGATGTTGTCTTGCAGCTGTCAGACGCTATAGCGGCAACGGCGGCAAGAAAGGCCGTCTTAGAAGTTGAGACGATGTTAAAAAGGCGCGGACTGACGGCGAACATCACGGTCAGGCACGGCATTGTGGCTGATTACACGCGTAAACTCAGGCGCGTTCGCAGAGACTGGCGCGCTTGAAATTATGCCTGCCCAAACAACCGGAACGTTCTGATGCCCTGTGGCAGGGGCTTTGCGTTCAGGCCGTGTGAGATCAGTGTTCCGAACATGTCAACAGGACCTTGATGGTAGTCTGCCCCCCCGAAACGGGAGAGTTGATGGCTTTGAAGAGACAGCATTGCAAGGTCTTGAGATAACACTTTGCGATGAAAGGCGATGATCCCCAGGCGTTTGAGGAAGGCCGGCAACACGCCCCGACGGGTGGAAAACGCCGCGAATGGCCGGGTGGTCTTGGCATCGACGGGACTGAAGACCACGCTAATTGAGGCCTGAAGACCCTGATTATCTTCAAATCCGATCTGAACCTGTGTGGGCGGCCGGTATCGCCCCCAAGACAGGCTTCGCCTGCCCTCGGTTACCCGCTGAAGGAGGGTCATTGCCTGGTGAGGCTCGGTGTACCGCGCGACGGCTTCAGAAGGTTCGACGTGCAGTTCGACGTCAACCGGGCAGGCCCGGGTGGCTCTGCGAACGAGCCCCGGATGGAGAAAGTAGGCGTGAACAGGATCGAGTAGGTTTTCAATCGCATCGTCCACCGCACCTGTTGAAGGCGGCAAATGCCACCAGAAGGTGTCAAATGTCGGATCGCCGATGACGTCAGGCAGGCCGTGGAAGGGCGCCTCTTCGTCCATCAGACACGTCCAGACGATACCGGCGTGTTCTTGAACCGAAAAGGATCTGGCCGAAGCGTTTGCCGTCAGATTTGAACCGGCAACATAGCGACAGCGCCCGCCGGCGTCGAAACGCCAGCCATGGTAAGGACACTCGATCTGCGACTCCACGACCCGCCCGGCCGATAAGGGGGCATTTCGATGGGGACAGCGATCCTCCAGAACCGCGACACCGCCCCCCGTTTCAAAGACGACGAGAGGCCGCCCCATCAAAACAACGGCGAAAGGCGCCTTCTTGATTTCGCACCGATAAGCAATCGGATGCCAGGATCGCGCAAGCGCCAATGGCCATGAGGTTTGGCTCACTTTTGCACCTGTCGGGCGACGACAAAGCTGTAAAACCAAGCGCCGTCTTGACGGAAAAGCACGTCCTCAAGCGCTTCATCGAGCGTGAATCCGAATTCCCCGGGCAGACCCGCCCCTGTCTTATTGAAAAACTTGCGCTCGCAGACAACAGCCCCACATCGCAGCGTCCTGGCGAGTTCCCGCCAAACCGCGCGCTGCTCGTTTTCATCACAATAAGAGGCGTAATCAGACAGGGAGGCCCCGTCGAGGGATGCCGTTGGCGCAGATGTAAGGAAGCTCCTGAGGTCTGTCGTTTGCAAAGTCAGACGTTCGATACGCTGCGCTATCAGTGCGTGACCTTTCTGCGTCAGATAGGGAGGTAGGATGTCTGGATGATAGGCACCGTTAAAAACCAACCAGGCAAAGGGAAGCTCAGGAATGTGAAGATTTTTTGCCAAATGCTCGAATCGGGCACGGGCGTAGCCGGTCATGTCGAAATCGTCGGGGACATATGAAATCCCGGGCTCGCGCAATATGTGACGCCAGAGCCCCCGAAGCGCGATAACCCGGAGTAGCAAACGCCACTGCCAGTTATCCCACCTTGTCTCCCACAACAGCGCCTGCGTTGTCAGATCGTGCGTATGCAAAAGCTCATCGGCGAGTGCGCGCCGTCGCGATCCGGCCCATTGTCGAAAGCGACGAAGAAAGCTTTCCCATCTACCACAATAAAGAAGGCCGCCCGCAGCCTGGTTCCGGTTCGCACGCCAGAAGCGTTCGGTATCTGAAGAAACGTGTCTTAGGGCTTCGTCTAAAAGCGCACTCCTGTGTTCATCCTGGCGAAGGCCCGTCAAACGGCAGAAGGCGTCATAATCGAAGTGTTTGTAAGCGACGGCGTAAATCTCCGCCAAGGCGGTCTGAGCGGGATTTTGATCAATCGATATAACTTCGCTCGGGTCTGCCAGCAGAAGTTCGAACGCCCTGGAACCGCTAGCGGTCAGGGTCAGAATTTTCTTCCCCTCAGGCTTTAGAGCGCCGATCTCGCTTTGCGCATCTTCGTTCGACGCTGAATACCAGATGGTTGATTGATCAAGTGCGCTGGCCGTCATGTTCGGAAAATCCGGCTCTCAGAGGCCCGTTCGGGGCAGTGGCAGGGCGTCAGACGCAGTTCGCGGTTGCGGGTATGAAGGCGGTGAAGGGCCGTGAGGGTATTGCGAGCTTTGAGGGTCTCTCCAAGCCAGTTTGTCGCAATGGCCGGCGGCGGTCTGTTCTCGCGGATAGCCTGCAATGACCAGGCCGCATCGGCCACAAGAAAGTGAAAACCGTAGTTTGAGTCCTTCAATGCCAGACCCCAGTGTCCCGGGCAGTGCCCAGGCAGCTCAATCGCGATTAACGATCCATCACCGAGGAGATCCTTTCCAGTGTCAAAGGGTTCATAATCGGGCGGCAGAGCCACGTCTTTAGCCTCTTCGAAGAAACGTGCGCGACTGTCGAAATCGGAGGGAAGCAAAGACGGGAGCAGACCGCGTCGGGTGGCGGCCAGTCGGCCATGACGGCGAAGGTCAGTCAGCCCTGCGCGCGCGCAATGAAGGGCGGCTTTTGGAAAAGCGTGCAAACCGGCTATGTGATCGCCGTGGAAATGGGAAACAATGACGTGCTTTACATCCTCTGGCTTGTAGCCGAGGGCCCGGCATTGACTGGCGGCATCGGCGCCTTCGGGCAGGTCAACCGGGGTTGCATAGCGGTAAAGCCGCTCCGGAAAAGCCTTCGTTGCGCGCAGAAACGCGGGATCATATCCGGTATCGAACAGAATAGGACCTTCGTCAGGATGAATGAGCAGCATCGCCAGGGCATGAAAGTCGACTGGCTTTAATGTGCCCTTAATCAGCGTCATAGCCTGAGGATGGCGACAACTGCCTGTCAAAAGAGGAACGGTTTTAATCCACCGCATAGGAGCGCTCCTCTAATGCCCAGTCGACAGCTTCAAATACTCCGTAGTTAGGTGCCCAGTGCAGAACATGGGCGGCACGCGAAAGGTCGAAGGTCTGGGAATAACCTAGCACCATCGCCGAATATCGGGTCAGCTTTGGTTCGACCTCTACGTCCCTAAGCTTTGCCACCCGCTCCATCAGGCCTGCGACCCGCAGGGCTAAGATGGACGGCACAGGCAATAGCCGCACTTTCTTATTCATCTTTTGAAAAACGTAACGGACAAAGCTTTTTAACGGAACGGGATGCCCCCCTGAGATATTAAAGACCTGTCCGCTCGCCTGACCGGCGCAGGCTTCGGCGGCAAGCAGGGCGGAGGTAACGTCTCGGGCATCCGTCGGTTCAATAAGGGCGTTGCCCCATCCAGGCAGCGGCAGAAAGCCACTTTTGGCAGCTTGAAGGAGCCTCGGTAGCAAGACGCCATCGTAAGGACTGATGATTGCGCGCGGCCGCAGCGCAACGGTTTGGAAGTCGAGGGCCGCTGAGGCGAGCACAGCCCGTTCCGCGGCGAGCTTCGTTTGCGCATAGGCATTGACAGGTTTCAAGGGCACCGCGCTGTCCTCTTTCAATCCGATCTGGTGCTTCGCGCTTGTATAGATTGAGGGGCTGGAGGTGAATATGAAGCGGCGGCACTGCGCCTGACGCGCCGCCGCCAGAAGACGCTTTGTGGCCGTTATATTGGCCGCAACGAAATCGTTATGGTTGCCCCAGGGCGACGACAATGCGGCCAGGTGGAAGACCGTATCGGCCCCTGCGACAAGCCCCGAAAGATCATCTTCTGCAAGATCGGCGCGGACAAAGCGCGCACCTTTGCGTTCAAGTAAAGCCCCTGTCTCTTTATTGCGCCCGGTGGCAATGACGCTGCGGCCTTGCGCAAGCAGGACTGAGGTGAGGACCTGTCCAAGTCCACCCGTAGCCCCTGTCACCACTGCAACATTGGCTACCATCGGATCACAGCACCGCCCAGGGAGACACCGGCAGAACTGCCGATAATCAGCGAAATCTCCCCCGGCTTCAGGCGACCTTGGCGCCGGGCATGGTCGAGGGTGAAAGGTAGGCTCGTGGCTATCAAATTCCCAACATCGGCAAAGACATCAATGGTACGCTCGCGTGGTAGACCGGTCGATTTAATGAGATGATCAAGGGCGGCGCGGCTCGCCTGGTGAGGAATAACGCAGTCCACGTCTTTGATCGAAACGCCTGAGCCTTCAAAAAGGGTTTGCAGAAACGGCCGAAAAAGACGAGCTGTCGTCGTAAAAAGCGCAGGTCCTTTCATCTTGAAGCGGGCTTTTGATCTGAAGGCGTCAATATCTTCGTCGAGCCGCACGCGGGTACCGCCCGCTTCCAACTGACAAAAATCAGCGGCATCGGAATAGGTGTTGAAGCCGTATGCCAAACGCTGATGGTCACCGCCGGCTTCAAGCGCTATGGCGGCCGCGCCATCGCCGAACAGGACCGACGCCTCCGGATCTGAATAATCGAGGGCAGCGCTCGCGATATCGGCACTAACGATTAAGACCCTGCGCCAATCTCCAAGCGCAAAGCCGGCAAGCGCTCTATCGAAAGCGATCAGGAACGATAGGCAGGTGGCATTAACATCGAAAGCGGCGATACCGCTCGCCCCGAGTCCGAGCGCGCGTTGTACGAGTACGGCCGTACCCGGTATGGGCTGCTCCATAACACCGCACGCCGATATGATCACGTCTAAGGATTCGGGCGCCCAACCGGCGTCATTCAAGGCGACGCGCGCGGCTTGCGCCGCCATCCAGCTTGAGGTTTCCTCCGCCGAAGCGCGATGCCTTTGGTTTACGCCAAAGCGCCTGGCGACCTGTCCGTCTTGAAGACCAACCAACGCGTCATATTGCGCCGCCGACAGCGTTTCCTTTGGAAGATAAGCTCCCGTGCCGGCAATCGCAAATCGACGTTCCACGACCCCGTTAGCCCCCCGAGCGTGACGTTAAATACGGTATTACTGTCCGGAATTTGGCGAACAGGACTGCAGTTTGGACAATGTTCAGATAAAAGTAAACAGAGTTTGCCGAGCTGATGGCGCTCATTCACAGAAGCGAAGAGCGGCGCTTCAACGCGACGCTCAATCCCTCAAAATGTAGTCTGAGGGTTTCGGCATCATACGACAAAACCGGTCGGAGGTTGGTCCCTCATTTGCGATGATCATAGACCTCGCAGTATGTCAGACCCGAGGACGGCGAAGGGGTCAGGGACTTTCTAAACGGTGCGAAAATGACCTATGTCACGCGGCCTATTCGCCCCGCGACACCTGATCCAGAGTTTTCGCAGGCGTGATGGCCTGTGGATCGATCAGGCAGTGAAGGATGGCCGGTTTGCCCGACGCACGCGCCCGTTCAAAGGCCGGGGCAAAATCCGCCGTAGTGTGTACGGTTTCGCCATGTCCGCCAAAGGCCTTGGCGTATGCGGCAAAGTCAGGGTTCTTCAGCTCCGTCCCGATCGGGCGGTGCGGATATTCACGCTCCTGATGCATCCGGATCGTGCCCCACATGCCATTATCGATGACGATAATGATCAACGGAATGCCGTATTGCACCGCTGTGGCGAACTCATTGCCGTTCATCAGGAAACAGCCGTCGCCGGCAAAGGTCACTACCGGCGCATCGGGGCACTGCCGCTTGGCCATGATGCCCGCCGGAACCGAATAGCCAACGCTGCCCGAGGTCGGCGCCACCTGCGTGAAGGGCCGCTCATGCCGCCAGTAGCGATGCACCCAGATGGCGTAATTGCCTGCCCCGTTGGTGATGATGGTCTCTGGTGGCAGGTGTTCACGCAGCCACACCATAACCTCGCCATATTGAAAATCGCCAGGGATAGGCGAAGGCGTAGTGGTCCATTTCAGCCAGTCCTGATGCGCCGCCGCACCTCTTATGATCTGAACCGGCGGGGCTTCGCTGATCCCCGACAGCGTCTTCGCAAACTGATCCGGCGTGCTGACGATCCCCAGAGCGGGTTGATAGACCCGCCCGATTTCCTCGGCCTCCGGAAAAACATGCACCAGGGTTTGCTGGCCGATCAGCGTGTAGCCATTCGATGGCACCTCGGCCATGCGTGCGCCCAAAAGGATCAGAAGATCGGCGTCCTTCACCCGCTGCGACAGGGCCGGATTCTGCCCGAAGCCCAGATCACCCGCATAGCAGGGGTGATGCGCCGCAAACAGCGACGTTCGGCGAAACTCGGTCGCCACGGGGATGTCGTAGCGCGCGGCAAATTCGGCCACCGCGATGCAGCCTTCAGCGGTCCAGCGCGATCCGCCTAGGATCATCATCGGGCGCTCGGCCGCCTCTACCGCTTGCACAAACGCCGCCATATCCGCGCGTGTCGGCGCGGCCGCAACGGCTGCAACCGGCGGCGCATCGGCGACCTCGACCACCTCGGTCAGAATGTCTTCGGGCAGAGAAACCACCACCGGACCGGGGCGACCCTGCATGGCCACGCGAAAGGCGCGGGCGACGATCTCCGGGATGCGTTTGGGGTCGGAAATTTCAACCACCCATTTGGCGATGCCGCCAAAGGCCGCCACGTAATCCAGTTCCTGAAACGCGCCGCGCCCCAAAAAGGCGCGTTCGACCTGCCCCACAAAGAGGATCATCGGTGTTGAGTCATGCTGCGCAATATGAACGCCATGCGCGGCGTTGGTCGCTCCCGGCCCGCGCGTCACAAAGCAGATGCCAGGCCTCCCCGTCAGCTTGCCATAGGCTTCTGCCATCATCGCCGCCCCGCCTTCATGACGGCAGATCAACACGTCGATATCGGCGTCATACATCGCATCCAGTGCCGCCAGATAAGACTCCCCCGGCACGCAGGTCAGACGCTCCACGCCATTGCGCTTCAGTTGATCGACCAAGATCTGTCCGCCGGTTCTCATACTTTGTCCTCAAGTTTCGGCGAAGCCGTTTGCGCCGTCATCCGTACCCCGTCAATCACGATGGGCGAAGCGACGCCCGGCACGCCGTCGATTTCAATACGCATCCCGCGATGAACGATCTGAGGGTCGTTAAAGACGTCTTCGATGCGGTTTATCGGACCCGCCGGGACGCCCGCGCCTTCCAGCGCTGTCAGCAACCCGCTACGAGTTAGACTGCGCATAAACGGGTCCAGTTCGGCCACCAGTTGATGCCGCGCCGCCACCCGTCCGGCATTGGTCGCATAGGCGGGGTTTTGCGCAACATAATCCGCCTCCAGCACCTCACACAGACGCAGAAACTGGTGGTCATTGCCCACTGCCACGATGACGTGACCGTCCTTCACCGCAAAGACCTGATAGGGCGCGATATTGGGGTGGGCATTGCCGAGCCGCGTCGGGGACACGCCCGATGCCAGATAGTTCATACCCTGATTGGCCAGCATGGAAGTGGCCACATCAAACAGTGCCATGTCGATATGACACCCCCTCCCCGTTGCGTCGCGCTGCCGCAAGGCCGCCAGAACAGCGGTTGACGTATAAACGCCAGTGAAAAGGTCAACGACGGCCACGCCCACTTTTTGCGGCTCGCCGTCGGGGTCGCCGGTAATATCCATCAGCCCCGACATGCCCTGCAGAATGTAGTCGTAGCCGGCACGCTGTGCATAAGGCCCGTCCTGCCCGAAGCCGGTGATCGACACATAGACCAGGCGCGGATTGACGGCTTGGAGGCTTTCGTAATCAAGGCCGTATTGTCGCAAGCCCCCGACCTTGAAATTCTCGATCAGCACGTCGCAGTCTCGCGCCAGATCAAGGATAGCGGCCTGCCCCTCAGGCTTGGCCATGTCGATGGCCAGCGAGGCTTTGCCGCGATTGCAGGCGTGAAAATAGGCCGCAGCCTCGCCGATAAAGGGCGGGCCCCAGCCGCGCGTATCATCCCCGGTGCCGGGGCGTTCGACCTTGACCACAGTAGCGCCCAGATCGGCCAGCACCTGACCGGCCCAGGGCCCGGCCAGAATACGCGCCAGTTCGAGGACTTTCAGCCCGGCAAGGGGTTTGGCGGCCAGACTCACGCGGCACACTTCGGTGCGTGGGTTTTGAGAGCGCGGGCCACTATCAAAGCATCTCGCTTGAGGTTTGTGTGGATGGGGCGGTGGGAGGTCTTCATCGGATCAAAAAAACGCCTGCAAACCTGTCTGCGCCCGTCCAAGGATCAGGGCGTGCACATCGTGGGTGCCCTCATAGGTATTCACCGTCTCAAGGTTCTGCGCATGACGCATGACGTGGTACTCTTCGTGTATTCCGTTACCACCGTGCATATCGCGCGCCATCCGTGCGATATCGAGCGCCTTGCCACAGTTATTGCGTTTAATCAGGCTGATCATTTCCGGTTGCACCTGCCCGGCATCGAACAATTGCCCGACTCGCAAGGAGGCCTGAAGGCCGAGCGTGATCTCGGTCTGCATGTCGGCCAGCTTCTTCTGGAACAGTTGGGTCTGCGCCAGAGGCCGCCCGAACTGCTGCCGGTCGAGGCCATACTGCCGTGCGCGATGCCAGCAGTCTTCGGCCGCCCCCATCACGCCCCAGCTGATGCCGTAGCGCGCACGGTTAAGGCAGCCGAAAGGCCCTTTCAACCCCTCGACATTCGGCAGAAGGGCGTCTTCACCCACCAGGACATTATCCATCACGATCTCGCCGGTGATGGAGGCACGTAAGGACAGCTTGCCGTGGATTTTGGGGGCGCTGAGCCCGCTCATCCCCTTATCCAGCACGAAGCCACGGATAATGCCATCGAGCTTTGCCCACACAACGAACACATCGGCAATCGGCGAATTGGAGATCCACATCTTGGTGCCGTTGAGGACATAACCGTCTGCGGCCCTGCGCGCGGTAGTGCGCATCGAGGCCGGATCGGAACCGGCATCGGGCTCAGTCAGACCGAAGCAGCCGATCCATTCGCCAGAAGCGAGCTTCGGCAGATATTTTTGACGTTGTGCCTCTGAGCCATAGGCGTAGATGGGATACATGACCAGAGAGGATTGAACGCTCATCATAGAGCGATAGCCAGAGTCTACGCGCTCCACTTCCCGCGCGATCAGACCATAGGCGACGTAGGAGGCACCCGCCCCGCCATACGGCTCCGGCAAGGTGGCGCCAAGCAGACCGCGCTCACCCATTTCGCGGAAAATGGCCGGGTCGGTCTGCTCGTCGGCATAGGCTCTCAGCACACGTGGCAAAAGCTGCGATTGCGCATAGTCGTGCGCTGCGTCGCGGATCAGGCGTTCCTCGTCGGACAGTTGCGCATCGAGAAGGAATGGATCGGACCAGTCAAACTTAGACATCGAACGTCACCCCCTGGGCCAGAGGCAAGCTGCGGCCATAGTTAATAGTGTTGGTGGCGCGCCGCATATAGGCCTTCCAGGAATCCGAGCCCGATTCGCGCCCGCCACCGGTTTCTTTTTCACCGCCGAAGGCACCGCCGATTTCAGCGCCGGACGGCCCGATATTGACATTGGCGATGCCGCAATCCGAGCCGGCGGCGGAGACAAACAGCTCGGCTTCGCGGATGTCATTGGTGAAGATCGAAGACGACAGTCCCGCGCCGACGGCGTTTTGCATGGCGATCGCGTCTTCTATATTTCCATACTTCATGATGTAAAGAATTGGCGCGAAGGTTTCACGCAACACCGGCCCCGCATGAGCGTCCATTTCGACAATGGCGGGACGGACATAGTAGCTGTCCTTGCCGTTCACATCGACCCGCGCCCCGCCGGTGACCTTTCCGCCGACGCTGCGCGCCTCGTCGAGAGCCCTCTCAAACAGAGCAAAGGCATGCGCGTCGATCAGCGGCCCAATCAGCGTGCCCTCTTCCAACGGATGCCCGACCTTCACCGAAGCATAGGCCTGCTTCAGCCGGGGCACGAAGGTGTCGTAAAGGCTTTCGTGCACGAACAGGCGACGCAGGGTGGTGCAGCGCTGCCCCGCCGTGCCCATGGCCGCAAAGGCCACGCCGCGAAGAGCCAGATCGAGGTCCGCCGACGGCGCGATAATGGCGGCATTATTGCCCCCCAGCTCCAGCAGGGCGCGCGCAAAGCGAGCGGCCAGCTTTGGGCCGACGGCGCGGCCCATGGCCGTTGAGCCGGTTGCCGAGACCAGCGGCACCTTCTCGTGCTCGACCAGCGCTTCACCGACCTCTTTACCGCCGATGATAAGCGCCGACAGGCCTTCGGGCATGGCATGACCCGCGGCCTTATAGGCGGCGACGGCGCGGTCAAACAGGGCATGGGTGGCCAGCGCCGTCAGAGGCGTCTTTTCCGACGGCTTCCACACAATGGCGTCGCCGCACACCAACGCCAGACAGGCGTTCCACGCCCAGACGGCAACCGGGAAGTTGAAGGCAGAAATGATACCGACCACGCCAAGCGGGTGCCAGGTCTCCATCATACGGTGTTCGGCGCGCTCGGTGGCGATAGTCAGGCCGTACAGTTGCCGCGACAGGCCGACTGCGAAGTCGCAGATATCGATCATTTCCTGCACTTCGCCGAGGCCTTCGGACGTGACCTTACCGGCCTCAATCGACACCAGCTTGCCCAGCGCGTCCTTGTGCGCACGTAGCTCTTCGCCGAACAGGCGCACCAGTTCGCCGCGCTTGGGCGCCGGGATCAGGCGCCATTTGAGAAACGCTTCGTGCGCGGTGTCGATGTGTGCTTTCGCCTGATCAACCGGGGTTTCGACCACTTCCCCGATCAGCTCGCCGGTATTGGGCGAATGGACCTTTAGTGTCCCGCCTGTGTGGCCTCCGGTCACGCCCAGAGATTCAAGCAAAATACGTGTATCCGCGCTCATCTGTCTTCCCTTTTCATCCGCCCATAACTCCGGGGCGGATGTTCAAAACCTGTGTTCCACGGCGTGTAGCACCGCCGCACCCGCCTCGTAATAAACCTCTTTGGCCGTCCGGTGCTTCGCCTCTTGAGGCGTTGTCACCGGCAGCGGCAAATCGTCTTCAGATAACTTCCCCAGCACGTGCTCGGCCAGAATCCGCCCCATAACTGTGCCCGGCGCGATACCACGGCCATTATAGCCCGACACGCCGACCACCCCATCTGCGAAGCGATGGAAGCGCGGCAGGTTGTCCTCGGTCATGCCGATATAGCCGTACCATTCGTGTTCGAAACCGATGCCTCTGAGCGCCGGAAACAACCGCGTCATAGCGCGTTGCCCCCAGCCGCTATGCACGCCCTGAGCCGGCCCGCGCAAAGCCCCGACGCTGCCGAAGACGAGCCTTCCGGCGGCATCCATTCTAAAGGAGGATAGAACCTCGGCCGTGTCCCAGGCCCCGTGCCCTTCCGGCAAAATGTGGCGCAAAATATTTTCTGGCAAGGGCGTCGTGGCGCAGTTGAAATAGGGCAGATATACCTGCTCCTTACGGATGATCTCCCACGGCCCCTTGGTGTAGGCATCGGTCGCCATGATCACTCTGGGCGCGGTCACCGAGCCGCCGGTCGTCGTCACTCGCCACTGATCATTGGCCGCCGCGATCTGTTCCACAGGGCTTTCACAGCGGATGTCGACGCCAGCCGCCACCGCCGCCGTGGCGAGACCACGCACATAGGCAAGGGGTTGAATCACTCCGGCGCGTCGATCGAGGAGCGCCATCGGATAGGCGTCCGTGCCGACCATCCGCCGCGTTTCGGCCGCATCCAGCAACTGCACATCGGCTCCGCGTCCCTGCCACTGCTGTGCCCGGTCACGCAGTTCGCGCACCCCCGCCTCACCCACGGCGCAATGCAGCGTCCCTTCGCGGCGCAATTCGCAAGGAATGGCGTGTTTATCGACGCGCGCGAATACCTCCGCCGGGCCATTACCGAGCACCTGCAACAGTCGCTCGCCATGCACCGGCCCCAGCACCTTGGGCAGTTCATCGGGCATCACCCACATGCCGGCATTGACCAGCCCGACATTGCGCCCGGCCCCGCCAAAGCCAATCTCACGTGCCTCGATCACTACCACTTTCGCACCGGCTTCGGCGAGGGTCAGAGCCGCTGACAGGCCGGTATAGCCCGCCCCCACCACGGCAACATCGGCACGCAGATCACCGCTCAGCGCCACGGTCGCCGGCGCGGCGGGGGCCGTGGCAGCCCATAATCCGTGGGTAAGGGGCTCAAGCGCAGGGGCCAAAGTTCATTCTCTTGCGTAATGGATAAACCGGTTGTACCGTGCCTTAGGGGCCTCAACAAGGGTCATTTTGACAAGAACTCATTCCGAAATAGAATATGCTTTCACCTCGCCGCTTTCTCCCCTCTCTATCGCTTCTGGCCGCGTTCGAAGCCACGGCGCGGCTAGGTTCGGTCACCGCTGCTGCTCGCGAATTGAACCTGACCCAAAGCGCTGTAAGCCGTCAGATCGCTGCGCTGGAGGCGCAGTTGGAGGTCGAACTGTTCCACCGTGAACGCCAGACGGTACGCCTGACTGCGGGCGGTGAGGCCTATGCGCGTGAAGTGCGCGAAGCGTTGAAAATCATCTCATCGGCGTCCTTATCCCTCCGGGCCAATCCTCACGGCGGGACGCTCAAACTGGCCATCCTGCCAACCTTCGGCACGCGCTGGCTGGCCCCGCGCCTACCTGATTTTTTGCGCAACAATTCGGGCATCCAGGTCAATCTGATCACACGCATCGGTGTCTTCGATTTCCGTAGCGAAGGGCTCGATGCCGCCATCCATTTCGGCCGCCCCGGCTGGCCCGGCGCGGAAAGTGCGCTTTTGCGCCCGGAAGTGGTGATCCCGGCCTGCGCCCCGGAGCTTAAGGCGCAATATGGCTTTGCCGAACCCGCCGATCTGCGTCAGGCGCCTTTACTGCACCTGACCTCGCGCCCCGACGCTTGGGAAAACTGGCTTGAGGCACACAGCGCTCCCTCCGACCACGTCCACGGTATGTTGTTCGATCAGTTCGCAACCCTAGCTCAGGTGGCGCGCTCTGGTCTTGGTGTCGCGCTATTGCCCCAGTTTCTGGCCGAAGAAGAGTTTGCCTCCGGCTCGCTGGTGCCGGCGCTGGAGGCCCCGTTAAGCACCGGCGAAGCCTACCACCTCGTCTGGCCCGCTGAGCGCAGCAATCACCCGCCGCTCAAGGCCTTCCGTGACTGGCTGCTAAAAGAGACGGCGACTTACAGATAAGGAAACCCCATGCGCCTGATTAACGCCGACGAACTCAGAACAGCCCTACCCTATGAGCGGTTGGTGCGTGCGCTACCCGAGCGGTTGTTAGCGGGGGCAATGACACCGCAACGTCCGGTCTTCGATCTGGGGCACGCCGCTTCTTTGTTACTGATGCCGGCGTGGTCATCAAACCTCGGTGGGGTAAAGATCGTGCATGTGACCCCTGAAAACGCGATGCGGCGCCTACCCTGCGTGGCGGCTTCTTATCTCATCTTTGATGGTGAAACCCACCGACACCTCGCGTTGATTGACGGCGAAGAACTGACTGCCCGGCGCACAGCCGCCGTTGCCGCCGTTGCCATGAACCGGCTGGCAAAACCTGACGCGGCCCGCTTACTCCTGATCGGGTCGGGTCGGATTGCCTCAGAGATACCTTTCGCCTTCCGCGCGGTCCGTAACCTCAAAAGCGTGTCGGTCTTCAGCCCCACGCGAGACAATGCCGAAACGCTTGTCCTGCGCCTGATTGATGCCGGGTTCGACGCAATAGTGTGTGAAGATATTGCACAACAGATCCGATACAGTGACCTCATTGCCTGCGCGACCCTAAGTCAGACGCCGTGGATTGAGGGGCGTTACCTTAGCGACCAGCATATCTCTTTGATTGGCGGGTTTACGCCTGACATGCGCGAAGCCGATAAAGACACGCTGCGCCGCGCCAGGGTTTACATTGATACAGAAGCGGCCCTTGGGACCGCAGGTGATCTTGAAGGGCTGAGTGGGGATCAGGTCGCAGGACAGTTGCGCGATCTTTGCGACCCTATGTTTAAGGTCGATGAAGGACTGAGTGTTTTCAAGAGCGTGGGTGAGGCGGCTCAGGACCTTGCTACAGCGCAGGTGCTGTTTGATAGCCTCAACGGGTAAACAACAGACCCGAGTGAAGAAAGGGCTTTTCAGCGCTCAATTGCCCGCATAGTCTTAAGAAAACTTGGGAGATCGCCATGGGCATTCTGGCCAGCCTCTTTAAATCCAGAAGCTCAGAGATACATGATCTGCCTGACCGGCGCCTCATGACGCAAGCCTACCTGCCGGCATTTGCAGCCCTCAAGGGCGATCTTCTTTTCATTGGATGCCGAGGATATAACCGGGGCTATTACCGCCAGCTGGAGCAACAGGGCGCGCGCGCCTGGACGACGGACATTGATCCGCGCTCAGCACGCTTTGGACACCGTCAACGCCATCGCACCGGCGATATCTGTGAAGCGCAAATGTTGTTTCCTGATCTCGTGTTTGACGGCGTGATCTGTAATGGCGTTCTGGGCTATGGCGTGAATGCGCGCGATCAGCAGGTCAGGGCGATTGACGCGCTTGCCGCCATTCTGAAGCCTGGAGGTCACCTTTTAATCGGGTGGAATACCGATAAGATTGAGGACCCTATTGAGGCCGGGCTATTAGAGAAGGATTTTTTACCGGCACCCTTTGCTGGTCACGGCCCGCGGGTCACGTTTAAAGAGGTCACGCACGTTTATGACCACCTGGTCCGCCGAGGGTGAGCGAGCCTTTAAGCGCCAGGCTGAGCAGGCGTTGAAAAGTCTTTGAGGAATGAGACGGCCCTCTGCGCGGCACCTGACGCGGAAAAGATGGCTCGGTTGTCGGATTTCAAAACAGATAGCCACTGGCCTATATAGCGGACATGGTCGGGTCTGGGCGTGGTTGAAAGACCGAAATCGGCGCATAAAAAAGCGGCCCCGAGCTCGGCCACAAGTTCTTCCATAGCATAGGCGTGGTCTCCAAACTGGCGCCCAAACTGCCGGGCGAGACGCGTCTGATGACCGCTCCAGTGGGTGAGCTCGTGCAAGAGGGTGGCGTACCAGGCCTGCGACACGGTCTGGGTGTCAGTCCCAAAGAAGCGGTCCTGATCTGGCATCGCAATAAAATCGGCGGCAGGGGAGAAGAAGGCGTCTTCGCCGCCGATATGTACCCGCGCGCCGGTGGCCTCGATAAAACGGTCAAGATCTTCCCGGCGCGCAAGACTTTGCGGCGTCTGGTGCTTATCCGGTGTCAAAAGGCCGTCAACCTGAGCTTCGTTGAAAACAAAGGCCGAGCGCGCAACAAAAGCACTCCGGCTGCGCAAAACCTCTCGCTCATCACCTTCAGAGCCCTCGTCTCGTGCAAGCATTTTAAAGAAAACAATCTGTGTGGCTTTCTCCCCTTTACGCACCTGAGCCCTTTGCTTTTGCCATTGGCGATAGGTTCCCCAGCGACCTTTAGTGAAGCCCCGGCGGTCGGCCGCGACCCACAAGGCAATGAGATTGATGCCACGGTAGGAAAGCCCGCTCTCCACGTTTTGAGGCGCAAGCACCGACGACCCGCTGCGATGCCAGGGCAGATGGAAGTCTTCGTTACCCGCACCAGCCTCAATAGCCAGAACAATCTGACGCGTAATCTGTGAATGAATATCGGAGGCGTCTGACAGCGATGATGACATGGGTCGATCTCGGTTCAGGCCGGCAAGGGCCTTCGTTTTCTAACAAAGCAAAGCTTTTACGGAGGTTTACAGATACGCAGCCTACGCGGAGAATAGAGCCCCAGGGTGGCAATGACAGAAATACCACTTAACCGCGCATTTGTAAATGCCGCAACCCCCTGGAGGCCGCCCTGCGCAGGTGCCCACAGCTTTACCCTTACACTGCCACGGAGGAGAGACCGGCGGCATGCCGTCTGGCCATACGAAAGTGCGTCTTGGCGATCATTGCGTGCACCTAGCCGCACCTGTAGACACGGCGCTTCAATGGCCACAATGGAGTTGCTCGTTTACCTAGGGCCTTCAGCGCACCCCTAGGAAACCCAACGCCTTCCTCGTGAATTAGCGCCTACCGACAACTTTTAGGCTAAACAAACCTTTCTTTTGATAACTTAAAGACTATCAAATTTATTGTTTTTAATAGCTTTTGGATTATCGAAGATGTATGATTTGATAATCTTTGCATTATAGCAGTATGGACCAAACATGCATCCTGACATGCGCATCCTTGGCCGGAGTGCACTCGACCGCCGCTTACAAGCGGTGGACGTTGACGCTTTCAAGGTGCCCGGTAGCTGGGCGCGCGCCATCCGTGAAGTGTTGGGCATGACCACGCGCCAGATGGCGCAGCGCCTCGGTGTGTCGCAGCCGCGCGTCGTCGCGATGGAAAAGGCCGAAGAAAACAAATCCATCACGCTTGAATCGTTAGAGCGCGCGGCAAGAGCGCTTGACTGTGAGCTGGTCTATGCCTTCGTGCCCCGCCAGCCTCTGGAGCAGATGGTGCAGGAACACGCACTGAACGCGGCAGCGCGGAAGCTCAAGCCCACCAGCCACACCATGGCGCTTGAAGCGCAGTCGCTTCCGAGCCGGATGCATCAAGAGCAAATTCAGCGCCTTGCCGCAGAAATGATCGCCAAAGGCGACAACACGATTTGGGAGGTTGAATGAGTGACCCGCTGTTCGAGCAGGATGATGCGGCAACGCCACTCACGCGCGAAGAGCGGGACGATTTAATTCCATCCTACATCACCCAGCGTTCCGAACTGAACGAGGCGGAACAAGCAAACATCTTCGACGCGGAGCAATGGGCCTTCAAACGTATTCGCAACGTGCTCGATGAGATGTTCCTCAAATCACTCCACAAGCGCATGCTGGGTAAGGTCTGGCGCTGGGCCGGGAAAATCCGGCAGACCGAGCGCAACATCGGCGTCGAACCGTACCGCATCGAAATGGAGCTGGCGCAGCTCGTCGGCGATGTCCGGTACTGGGTCGAATACAACACCTTCCCGCCGGATGAAATCGCCGCGCGCTTTCATCATCGTTTGGTGTTCATCCACCCGTTTCCCAACGGCAACGGTCGTCACGCGCGCCTCGCCACCGATCTTCTGTTGCATGCGCTTGGCCGTGAGCGCTTCACCTGGGGGCGTGTCAATCTCGTCAACGCGAGCGACACGCGTCGGCTCTACATCGCCGCCTTGCGTGCAGCGGACAACCACGACATGGAGCCGTTGCTGCAGTTTGTCAGGTCCTAGACCAGCAAGATATTTGAACCACGCAATCGCCTGATTTGGCATGCTGGGAGCGCACACCCTCACGCCGCTAACCGCGAAGGCTGTCCATGGCCGCTGGTTCATCGTTTCCGATATGTCTATCGCTGTTGCTAAGGGCTGAACTACCTGCCGATGCCGTTATCGCTCGCATGCTACGCTGCGGCACAGCTAGGGTGTCATCATTTGCAGGGCGATAGTCAGACGGCTGTATGAAGTGAGAGGCCCGATCAACGCGCAAAAACCGTCGGAGAACCTGGAAATCCGTGTCGGTCGAATCTCTAAATTTTTCTACACAGAACCTACACAGGCCAAAATCGTGAAAAATAATCTTTATTTTTCAGAAACTTAAAAGAATCCAAATATATGGAGCGGGTGAAGGGAATCGAACCCTCGTATTCAGCTTGGGAAGCTGCTGCTCTACCATTGAGCTACACCCGCGTCTGAGGCGGCAAGGCCAGCGCCAAAAATCCTTTCCCAAAAAGTGTGCAGAACTTTTTGGAAGCCGTAAGGCCTTTCGACGTCCCGCTCTAATGCCTCAGCGTGCCCGTCTCTGTCAACACGAACCCTACCCCGTCGCCATTTGCTCCACAGGGCGGCCATGCGACTCAATGTGCGCAGGGGATAAATAGCCAGCACTCTGAAATCTGTGGATCACATTTGTGGAAAGGCGTACTTTTCCACAACGAAACACTAAATATAGATTGCTGTGGACATCCCCCAACAGGCGAAACACTAGATATTGCGGTTTTTAACTTTTTGTTTACGATTAGCGGTATGGAGGCCGGTTTTATCGTAATCGGCGAATCCATATCTAGTACTGAGGCTTGACGGGCGCGCCCGTCATTTAGGGGACGGAGGCTTGACCATGAGCTGGACAGACGAACGGGTCGAAACGCTGAAAAAGCTATGGCAGGAAGGCCACTCCGCCAGTCAGATCGCCAAGACCCTTGGCGGCGTAACGCGCAATGCCGTTATCGGTAAAGTACACCGTCTCGGCCTGTCGGGTCGTGCGGCGCCCTCGCAACCGGCCCGTCCGCTTTATAAGCCCGCCAAGCCGCCGCGTCCCGCCGCCCAGGCACAGCCCGCGCCGCAACCCGCCCCGCGCCGTGTGTCGGTCGAACCTGCCACGCGCCCCGCGGTACAGGTGCCTGCCGTGCCGGTGATTGAAGGTCCGGGTACCGCTACGGTCCTGACACTCGGCTCCAAGATGTGCAAGTGGCCGATCGGTGATCCGTCATCTGACGAATTCACCTTCTGCGGCCGCCGCGCCGCCGACGGCATTCCCTACTGCGTCGAACATTCGCGCGTCGCCTACCAGCCGCAGCAAAAGAAGAAGAAGGACACCGGCACCGAACTGTCGCGGTCGCTACGCCGCTACCTCTAAGGGGCGACCTTTAAATTTTACGCGGCCCGCTTCCCCCGGAGGCGGGCCTTTTTCGTTTCTGTGCCTATCGCCCTTCCCCCACTCTCCGCTTGCTGTTAGCCTTAGACCATGACGACGATTTATGATGTGTCCCGCATGGCCGGCGTTTCGGCAAAGACTGTGTCGCGGGTGCTCAATGAGCCCGACCGGGTCAGGCCTGAAACGCGCGCTCAGGTGCAGGCGGCCATGAAGGCGCTTGAGTACACCCCCAATGCCTCAGCGCGGCAGTTGCGCCTAGGCGGGGCCAGCTCGCTTGGACTGCTGCTCGAAGACCCGGTTTCGGGCTATCTCAGCCGCTTTCACCACGCGCTTTTGACCGCCTGTATGGAGGCTGGGAAGCACATCAGCGTCGAATTGTTCGACATGCAGCCCGGCTGGGCCGAACGGCTGGATCGCTTCCTCGACGAAGGGCGGGTGCGCGACCTCATCCTGTTGCCGCCGCTTTGTGATTTTGCACCGCTAAAGGCGCATCTGCGCCAACGAGAAGCGCGCGCCGTGCTGATCGCCCCATCGGTCTTCGATCCGCATTTTCCCTCGGTAGTTATGGACGACCGCGCTGCCGCGCGTGAGGTGATTGAGCATCTGTTTGCTCTGGGTCATCGACGCATCGGCCACATTAGCGGCCACCCGGACCATTCGGCAGCCATCCTGCGCCGTCAGGGCCTCTTTGAAGCCTACGACGCCGCGGGCCTGTCGCGCCCGGAGCCGGAGCTAATGGTCGCTGGAGATTTTCAGTTCCGCAAAGGGGTCGAAGCCGCCGAAGCGCTGTTGTCCCTGCCCCAGCCGCCGACAGCGATCTTCGCCGCCAATGACGAAACGGCGGCGGCGGTTAGCGTGGCGGCCCACAAACGCGGTTTGAGCATCCCCGGCGACTTGTCGGTCATAGGCTTTGACGACGCCCCGATCGCCGCCGCCGTGTGGCCCGCACTGACCACCATCGCTCAGCCCTATCTCGACATGTCGCGCCGCGTCGTGCAGGCGCTCGATAACTGGGATGCCAATTTTAGCAGCGGCACAGCGGCGACTTACATGACGGCTCACAGCCTGATCGTGCGCGACTCCGCCGGCGAGGCCCCGAGATAACAGGACTTCATTACGCAAGGTTAACTGGACTCAGGTGGCTATTTCTCGTTTGATGTAATTGTAAGACAATTCGAGAAATCACGAACCAATGGCTTTCAGCTGCGAAAACCCTCTAGGACTGGAAGGGATCGCCTTTGTGGAATTCGCCACCCCTAAGGCGGAGGAGCAGGCCGGTACCTTCGAGCGCCTCGGGTTTGTCGAAACCGCGCGGCACGGCTGGCAAAACGTCGGGCTGTATGTTCAGGGCGCCATCCGATTTGTGCTCAATGCCGAACCGTCTGGCTACGCCGCCGCCTTTGCGGCGCAACACGGGCCGCGCGTATGCGGCATGGGCCTGCGCGTTCGCGATGCTCAACGCGCCAGACGACTGGTCCTGCAAAATGGGGGCGAAGCGGTCGAAGGCCTCACAACTCCGTTCGCCGAAGACGTCCCGGCTCTGAAGGGCGTAGGTGGCACTCTGATCTACCTGATCGACGACACGCACCTGAGCGCGCACGTGTTCGACGGCTGGCGCGCCTTACACAGGCCGCCCGTGGTGCAGGTCCACGGCGCCGGCCTGATCGGCGTCGACCACCTGAATTACGCCCTGCGCAAGGGACAGATGCAGACCTGGGCCGATTTTTACGTGCGGGTGCTGGGCTTTGAATCGCAGCGCTATCTCGACCTCGACGCCCACGCCACGGGCATGGAGACACAGGCCCTGATCTGCCCGCAGGGCCCCATCCGGATCCCGCTGAACGAGAGCCGCTCGGCCTACAGCGCCACCGAGGCCTTTCTGGAGGCACACGGTGGCGAAGGGGTGCAGCACATTGCGCTGGAAACCTTCGATATTCACGCGACGGTCGAAGCCCTCTGCGCCCGCGGCGTGCGTTTTCAGGCCGTGCCCGAGCCCTATTACGACCTGATCGCCGCGCGGGTCCCGCACCATGAAGAGGATGTCGCGCGGCTGCGCCAGAACGGCGTACTGATCGACGGCAATGCCCGCCGCGAAGGTATTTTGCTACAGGCGTTCTGCGAAACGGGCGTCGGTCAGCTCTTTTTTGAGATCATCCAGCGCAAAGGCCACACGGGCTTTGGCGGCGGAAATGTGCAGGCCCTGATGGAGGCCGCGGGGCTGGATCAGATACGCAAGGGGTTGCTACGGGTTTAGGCGGCGGTTGATCCGATAGCGGCAAATATGAGCATCTTTGGCCCGCACAATCCGATGATTTCTGACGAACACCGCCGCGAGGACAAAGTGTCAAATCGCCTCCACGGCGGACACTTGGGGCGGGATCAAGATATCCAGATAACAAACATTGTCGACCGTCCTAAAGCCCGATTTAGGATGCGCAAAACGTCTACAACTCTATCTGTATCCAGACTGAGCGACTTGTTTTGGGCCATCAGGTGTCGCCGCTTACCGGCCCCAGTGTCTCTCACCCTTGCGATATCTGATCAACTCGACGATCTGCGGTGAACGGCGCCATATGGCCTGATATTCCGCCCGCAGGGTGAGTGATTGAGGCATTGGGGAAGCGCCGTAGGGCAGAGCCCAAGGAAGGTAAAGGGAAGACTGCTCTACCGCCCGGTCAAGGCAGATGATGGCTTTATCCGGCTGACCTGTATGCCCGTATTCAACCCCCAGAACAAAAAGCCTGTCGCCAACGCTTTTGCCAAATCCATCGGAGGCCAGTTTTGGGTTGTCGAGGAAGGCGCGCTCGCCATCAAGTATCTTGTGAAACTCCGAGGGCCTACCTTCGAGGGCATCTGCCGCATAATCCATGCGCCGCAAGAAACCGGCGACGGCTTCGGGTGGTTTGTTGTGCCAAAGGTCGTGCCGCACATGGCGCGTCAATTGACGCAGAGGCCGTGCATCTTCCTGAGCTAGCAACATGAGGTAATATTCACGCAGGACGAAGACATTGCCACGGTCGTGATCGATAAGACGAGCATAGATCTTTGCCGCGTCCGTCTTTCGACCCGCACAGTGCATCAGTCGTGGAACGGCCAGTTGCCGCCAAACATCGTCAGGTGCCAACGCCGCCGACAGACGCGCGAATTTAAGGCCTTCACCGCAACGGTTCATCAAACCGAGATAATAGGTGTACCAAAGGTTGCCATCGCGTGAATTGGGATCGATAGCCACGGACCGTATCAGCAGCCGTTCGCTATCGTCCCATCTCTGGCGCTCCATCATATCGCGGCCCGCAGCGGCCAGCACCTCAGGATTGTCCGGATCAGAGGTGACTGCGCGGGTCACAAAGCTCAAGGCTCGTTGCTGGCGTTCGGCAAACTCTGACCGATTTTCACCAGGACGCGGATAGAGCGGTAAGGCATCCACTTCATACTTTAGCATCAGCGCGCCGGCTGATTGCGGCTCTATCGCCAGCGCACGCGTTGCGTGGGAATCCACTTCGGCCATCAATTGATCAAAGCGCGGCCAGTTACGGTTGTGCCGGGCGTCGTGCGCCTGAGAGAGAGCGCGCTTCCCCTCATTTATCTGCGTCGCCACTTCGACCGGAGGCGGGTCTCCAGTTGACCTTGGGCCCACCACGCGCTGCCCAAGAACGACTGCCATATACCTCGCAGTGGCCGCAACCGCACGCTCAGGTGCGGTGGGTTCGCTCATCAAGGCCTGATCGAAACGGGCGCTCCAGATCTGGGTGTGTGAACGCGTTTCGCTAAGCGTAAGTTCGATGTTCGGCGAGGCTTGCGTGCCGCTAACATAACCCGACAGTATGTAGTCGGCGCCTTCTGATCCTTTGGTCTTCGCGACCAGTTTCAGGCCGCGCATTTGCGACAAGGTATGGGTAAGCTGAGACCTTAGTCTTTCGGGCGGCAGCGCGGCGGGTCCATCCGCGCGAATATCAGCAATGGCAAGACTAAAGCCTTTCTGAACAAGCGGTCTCTGCGTCGTGCTCCACCAGAGCATGATGGCAAGAACCAACGCCGCAGCGGCCCCTGCACCGAGTAGCCATAGCTTATTTATGGATGAGCGATGTCCCGCGGGCGTGGGGGGGGCAGCCGTTATCGTCTCTTCCGGCGCCGTCTCAGGTTCCAGGATCTCGAGGCGATATCCCACTTTTCGCACAGTCCGAATATGGAAATCGCCACTATCGCGGCCCAGTTGGCGAAGACGGGATAGGACGCGGTTAATGGCATCTTCGCTCACGGCTCTGCCGTCCCAGCAGGCCTTTACCAAATCGTCGCGTGAAACGACCTGCCCATGATGCAAGCCAAGTAAAGCCAAGACGCGCATGACCTGCGGCTCAATGACCCAAACCTTCGTCTCGCGGGTGACCTCACAAGCGGCCGGTTTCACCCGCAGCCGGCCAATGTTCAGATCGGTCAGTTGGGCGAGCGGGCGGGACATAAGGGAGGAGGATGGCTTTCACGGAGAAGGCGGCAAGCCTAACAGGCTTTTGCACTCGAGAAAATCAGGTTTTCATCAGGTTCAGGTCCTGTTTCGGTTCATCCTTTCGACGCATACCTGTCATGAACACAACAGGAGCCTCCTCATGTCGTCTGCCTCTATAACGCTTCCGAAAGTGCCGGCGTCAAATGACCGCCGGTTTTTTCTCGGCATGGCTGTTCTGCTGGCGCTCACGGTTTTCATAGGGTTTGGCCTGAACGCAGCGCGTTACAATTTCAACACCAGCATCTTTCCGGCTCATGTGCACTTACACGCGGCAATTTTTGTAAGCTGGATTGTGCTTTACCTGCTGCAGAATGCGCTTGTCGCGGCAGATAAAGTGCCCCTTCACCGTAAGCTCGGAGTTATCGGCGCCGGTTTAGCGGTCTTAATGACAGGCTATGGGATTTTCACGACAATCGCCTGCCTTCAGCGTGGTGCTGTACCGCCATTCTTTCCACCCAGCGTGTTCCTGCTCATTGATGGTTTGGGGGTGCTTGTCTTTTTGGGTCTTGTTACCGCGGCAATCCTATTGCGCAGTTCCCCGGACTGGCATAAGCGCCTGATGCTAGGCGCTACCATACTCGTTATATCGCCGGCCTTTGGACGGGCCCTGCCCATGCCACTGCTCGGGCCCCTGGCCTCCTGGGCAGTGTTCGGCTGCATGGTCTTGTATGTTGCCTTTGGCATGATCCATGACATCCAACAAAGAAGGCGGGTTCATCCAGCCTATCTGGTTTTGATCCTTGTGTTTACGGCGCTCCAACTCGCCATTGGCTTACTTGCCTTCTCACCGCCGGTCCTTGAGGTTACCCAGAGTCTCATGGCGGCTTGATTTGAATGCATTTGGGTCCTGAAACCAGGGTATAAATTGGAAAATTCCAGTTTTAAATGGCGTCGATTTCCGGCGAGCCTGTCAATTTCAAAGGCATGATCGCACCCTTTCAGCGTATCGTGAGTTTGTAGGTGCCCTTGTTTAAAAGAGGTGCGATATTGCCGTCTATTTTTCCAATGCGGGTGAGGCCTGATGAGTACTCATAGGCCGCATAGAAAAACGCCAGATTTCCCCACGGTGCAAAATAACAAAGGTCACCCGGAGCCTCTTGCGCAAAGGGCACATTGCCCGTTGTTGGCAGCCTCTGCGGCAATCTTATGATCTTTTCGTTGTGTGCATAATCTTCGATCGTGAGGCTGAGCGGCAATAATTTCATCAGTGCCCGAGACGTCGGATTATCTATCAGGGTTACGGAGATCATTTGCCCATTAAAGGCGAATACGATTTTGTCAGGCCGCCGCCTATCGGTCGCCAGGGATGACGAAGCAAATGAAGTCGCCCCGGCCAGCGCGGTTAAAAGGGTGCGTCGTTTGATGTCTTCTTTTCTCTTCATCAGTTATCTCAGTCTTCTGAAGGTAATGCGAGGTATTCGGCGTCCGTTACCTTTTCCATCCACGTGACGGGCGTGCCATCGCACGCCTCCTGAATAGCGACGTGGCTCATGGCTGTGGTCGCTGTTGCCCCGTGCCAGTGCCTTTTCCCGCAGGGACAGGATACGACGTCTCCGGCATAGATTTCGACACGAGGGCCACCTTCGCATTGCGTCCAGCCAGCCCCTGTAAGGATCACCAGATTCTGCCCCATGGGATGGGTGTGCCAGGCCGTCCGGGCGCCGGGTTCAAAGGTAACAAGGGCCGCAGAGACATTTGAACCCGACTGAGCCGGGAACAAAGGATCAATGCGCACCTGCCCGGTAAAGTAGTCCGCCGGGCCCGGCTGTGACGGCTGTGAACCGGCTCTGCGTATGACCTGGACAGCGCCGGATGATTTGCTATGTTCTGAGGTCATGAAAAGGGTCCGTATCAGGCGCGCACAGGCGCGCGTTGAACACGCAAAAGGAAGACAACCGGCGAGAGGAGAAGGAAGGCGGCGGCAACCGTAAAGGTCCAGCCATATCCGAGATGGTCATAAATCACCCCCCCGACGGATGCCCCCAGGGTGATGGCAAGTTGAATGACGGCAACCATCAGACCTCCAGCGGGTTCGGCGTCTTTGGGAAAGGCCTGGCTCAGCCACGACCACCACGCGACCGGCAGGATAGTGCTGATTAGCCCCCAGATAATGAGCATTAGGGCTGCCCAGAGCGGCGCCATGCCGAAACACACCAGACCCAGAGCGAGAACCGCCATAGCGGTCGGTGCGACCACAAGCGTAGACCGCACTTTTCCGGTGAGACGTGATGCAAACAAGGCATTGCCCGCCAGCCCAGCCAGCCCCATCAGCAATAGGATGGTCGATAGAGCGGGAACACTGGCCCGCGTCACGGTCTCGAGAAACGGACGCACGTAGGTGAACAGGGTGAATTGCCCCATGAAGAGAAAGGCGACAGCGATCATGCCGTTTTTGGCCTGCGGCAGGGAAAGAATGCCAATCGCGGATTTCGACTTTTTGGCGTTTTGTTCGGGCAAACGCGGCAAACGCAACCCCTGCCAGATGATGGTAACGGCGGCACAGGGCACGACCAAAAAGAACGCGCCACGCCAGCCGACATACTGCCCCAGAAAGCTCCCAAGTGGCGCGGCAATGGTTGTTGCGAGCGCATTGCCCCCATTCAGGAGTGACAAGGCTTTCGGGACGTCCTTTTGTGGCACCAGTCGCATAACCGTCGCTGCCGACATCGACCAGAAGCCGCCAATCACTATGCCAAGACACGCACGACCGGCCATCAAAACTGTATAGTTGGGAGCCAGTGTAACGAGAAGGCCTGCCACCGCCATCAGAAGCGTCAAGGCCAGCAAGACAGACTTGCGGTCCACGCCGCGCGTCAGCGTTGAAATAGAGAGGCTGGTGATGACCGCAAACAGGCCGGAAATCGCAATGGCCTGCCCTGCCGCCCCTTCAGTCAGATGTAGGTCGCGGGCTAATGGACTAAGCAGGCTGACAGGCATGAACTCGGACGCAATCAACGTGCCGACACACAGAGTCATCGCCCAAACGCCACTCCAGTGCGCCTTGTCGGAGGGGTTATCACGCGTCTCGGCATCGGATGGCGTCAGATCAAACATGCTTCCTCCTCAGAGCGGCAAGGAATGCACCGCCTAAGAAGAATAGCCATCAGAGCCCTGGTCCATAACCCATAGGTCATTTCATGAGGCGATGAACACGGCTCACCGCGCACGACTACAGTCCGAGAGGCTTCACCTCACGGATAAGGTCAATCAGCAAACGCAAACCATTGGGAAGATGGCGGCGTCCGGAATAGTAGATGTGGAAACCCTCGCCAGTGGGAGACCAATCGTGAAGAACGGTCTTGAGACGTCCGTCTTCGATGAATGGCCTTACGCAAGGTTCAGGAAGATAGGCGAGTGCAGTTCCGCCAAGGGCCAGCGCAATGGCAAACTGAGTGTCATCTATCGTTACCGCCCCCGGAACGTCGAGGGAGATCGCCTCACCGGCCTGCTCGAACTCCCAGCGGTAAAGGGTATCATCACCCAGTCTTACCCGAAGGCACCGGTGGGCTTTCAGATCCTGCGGATGTTGCGGCACACCGTACGTGTTTAGGTACTCGGGTGATCCAACAATGCGCCAGCCTATGTCTGCCGACAGACGCCGGGCGATCATGTCTTCCGGGACAGTGCCCCCGTAGCGGATGCCCGCGTCGAAGCCCTCACCAATAACGTCGAGCATGTGATTGGAAACCGAGACATCGACCTCGACATCTGGGTAGAGATCGACAAAAACAGGCAAGACGGGCGCCAGTAGCAGGGACGCGGCATGTTCAAGGACATTCAGCCGGATACGCCCGGCAGGGGCTGCCCGGAAGCGATTGAGGGAATCAACGGCACCGCTGATCTCCGCGAAGGGACCGTTGAGAGCATTATATAGCTCTTCGCCGGCTGCGGTCAGGGTAACACTGCGGTTTGTGCGGTTGAGCAGTCTCACGCCGAGCCTGGCCTCAAGCCCTTTCAACGCATGGCTGAGCGCCGAGGCGCTGACGCCCTGCTCAAGACCGGCTCGCCGGAAGTTGCGGTGCCGGGCGATCGCCAGAAAGTGACTAAAGTCGGCAAGGTCAGAGCGGTTTACAGGCATGACGAGACTATGTCGGCTCTCTTATCTCTGCGCAACGGTATTGAACCAAGCTCACCGACCCGGATCAGTTCATAGACTGTTCCCACTCGCCTCGGGTATCGAGATTGGCACTGGCGGCCAATATCTCCAGTCGAGCCATCTCCTCAGGTGTGAGTTGAAGCTTTGAGGCTTTGGCGGCGTCCTCTACGTGCGAAGCTCTGGTGACGCCGATGATAGGAAGGGTGTGTTTAGCGATAGCCCAGGCGATGGCGACCTGTGCCACTGACGCAGCGTGCCCCTGCCCTATTTGATGCAGAGCCGAAATCAGAGGTTCCAACTGCGGTAGGATGGGATTGTACCTGTCGCCGCGGCCACTGCCGGCAGGCATCGGGGTCGCTGCCGTGTATCGCCCCGTCAGGGCCCCCTGTTCCAGCACCATGTAGGCGAAGAACGCAATGTCATTATTCTGGCAATAATCCAAAATCCCTGCCTTCTCCGAAGAACGGTAGAGAAGACTGTAATGGTTTTGTACCGCCGACAGGCGGACACCATGTTTCGCCAGCGTTTCATTAACCCGCTGAATGTCTTGCAGATTATGATTAGAGACACCGAGATGTTTCACCTTGCCTCTTTTCAAAAGCGGCACGAAATACTCGGTCCAGGTGTTCACCGCCGTCGGGTTATGGATCCAGTAATAGTCCACATAATCCGTCCCAAGTCGCGCAAGGCTTTGATCCAGCATGTCGGCGACGGGATTGTCGCCGCCCCCCGCCAACTGGGGTGTAAACTTAGTAGACAGGAGGTACTGGTGGCGAGGGTACGCACGCAGGCACTCCCCTAGCAGGGTTTCTGAGGAACCCATGCCGTAAACGGCCGCCGTGTCCCAAAGCGTCAGGCCCGCGGCCATGGCAGCGTTAAACACCACGCGGAGGCCTTGCGGATCGAGGTGGTTTCCGAAAACCTGATCCCCGCCCGCGAATCCAGCCCCCCAGGACCATGTGCCGAGCGCAATTTTAGGGGTGGTCATATCCGATACTCCTGAAACAGACAAAAGGGAGGTGCGATGATCAAGCGCCGGCATCTTGCGCATCAAATACAGATTTCGCCGCCTCGGCCGCCTGAATGGCGTAACCCCAGCCCCCATAGAAGGCGGTATGCGCCAGCATCTCACCCACTTCGGTGCGCGTCACGCCCTGCGTCAGGGCGCGGGTCAGATAGACCGGGAAAAACGCCGACTGCCCCAATGCCGCCAATAGGGCCACGGTCGCCAGTGCGCGATCTCTGGGTTCCAGAGCCGGACGGTGCCACAGATTGGCGTACAAAAGGTCATTGGTGAAATGCTGCAAAGCCTCTGAGGCGGGTGCTATATGGGCCGCAATATAGGCCGCGCGCAAGGCGTCATCTGGCACAGCGACCTCGGTCGGCAGGCGTGCCTCTTCCACCGTTGGCAGGTCTTCAACGGCAACGCCGCGTTCATCAAAAATGCCCTTCAGCACCCCCGCCGCGGCAAAAGCATTTGGCCAGCCGGCGTAAAAGGCCGTGTGCGTGACCAACTCGGAAAACTCCGCCGACGTCACACCGCTATCAAGGGCTTTGTTGAAGTAATAGGGATAGGCGTTCTGAGCGTTACGCGCCATTAGCGTTACGACCGTTGCGATGGCCCGATCGCGTGCGGACAGGCCGGGTCGGTGCCAGAGTTCATCGACGATCCTATCCTGTGTAAAGGGGACCAGGACGGGGGCGGCGCCGCGAAGCATGTTGAAAAGGGGGGCCGTATCTTCGGGATTTGGATTGGTCATGAGATAATCTGCCATCTAACGGGGCTATTCAGAGTGCGTCAGTGTGCGCTGGTGAGAAGTTGGCGGGTAATTTCCGCGACACGCGCGCCGAGATAGGCGGCGGTTTCAAGATCGCTTTTGATCGGCGACAGTTCAGGAGACTCGTCATTCGACTGGGCCATAGCTCCCAGCCATCCACCAACGCGGTTTCTCTCCTCCGGCCCCTTGCCCGGAAACAGATCGAGACCGACCCAGATCATGCCGTGCTGCGCCGCAAACAGCGCCATCGTGATCAGAGAGTTGAGCTTGTCTCCGTGCATGGCTCCAGAATTGGTGAAGCCTGCGGCCACCTTGTTGCGCCACTTTTGCGGCAACCACGCCGTCCGCGTGGACTGCTCCATAACCGCCTTGAAGCGGGCACTTACCGAGCCATTGTAGGTAGGCGAGCCGAAAATGATGGCGTCTGACGCCTCCAGGGCCTCCCAGTCGATGTCCCCGTCGGCAATGGCAAAGAGCCTGGCCTTTACGCCTTTGACACTCTCGACCCCGGCAGCCGCGGCCTCGGCCTGTTTGGCTGTATGTCCAAAACCGCTATCAAATAAAATCGCGACCTGCATTGGCTTGATCCTGTTGCGACCTCTCCCCATCACCGATGAGGGGAGGTTGTCTTTTGTTGTCCTCAGGCCTGATTAACCTGTTCAAAGCGATACAGGGCATGTTACTGTAGAATATTGGTATTCGTTTCGGACAATTAATCACATCAATGTATCCATTTTGGATACAACGGAATGAGACATGAGAGACAATCTGGATGGGGTAGCGGTCTTCGTAGAGGTCGTGGACGCCGGCGGCTTCGCGCGGGCTGCCGAAAGGCTGGCACTAACGCGCTCAGCCGTGGGCAAGACAATTGCCCGCCTAGAGTCGCGCCTTGGAGTGCGGTTGTTCCAGCGAACCACTCGCACCCAAAACCTCACTGACGAGGGACATATCTTCTACGAGCGCTGTGTGCGGGCTATCACCGAGCTGAAGACAGCGGAGCAGATGCTGGAGTCCGGGCGACGCGAGGTGAGCGGGCGATTGAAAATTTCGCTGCCCGCCCTGTTCGGCCGCCATTGTGTCCAACAAGTCCTGCTCGACTTTGCGGCAAAACACCCGTCTCTTGAGCTTGATCTGAGCTTCAGTGATAAAGTGGTCGATATCATTGGGGACGGATACGACCTGGCAGTTCGCAACGGCAAGCTCGGTGATTCAGCGGGTCTGATGGCGCGCAAACTCTTAAGCCAGCCGAAGGTCGTCTGCGCCTCCCCGGCCTATCTTAAAGCTTTTGGTCGCCCGACGGACATCCCATCACTAACCGGTCACGAAGCTTTGCTTTACATCAGAAACGGCCAGATATTTCCGTGGTTATTAAACGACGGTATGGGCTCAACAGTTCAGGCTGAGGTGAAAGGGCGCCTGCGTTTTGACAGTCAGGAAAGTATCACTGATGCGGCTGTTCTTGGGTTTGGGATCGCTTGGCTACCCTACTGGCTCGTCAAAACCCAGATCGCGCGCGGGGACCTCATTTCGCTGCTGGAGCCCTTCGCGTCCACCCCGATAGACACTTATGCGGTATGGCCCAAAGCCACGCATCTGCCCCTGCGGCTGAGAGCGGTCATCGATACTCTGGCTGCCGAACTGCCACAGACAGTAGGACCGTATCCGAGCGCCGGCATCGCTTCCTGAAACGGCGTCCACCTCCCGGTTGGGTTGCGGACGCCGGTGATAGTTCAGGCGAGGTTCTGGCGGAAGAAGGCTTCCATCTTATCAAAGGGTATAATCGCCGTCTGATCGTAAAGGTCGACGTGGGTGGCGCCCTTAATGATCATAAGTTCCTTGGGCTCTGAGGCTGCCGCATAGGCCGTCTCTGCGAAGTAGCGGGAGTGCGCCTTTTCACCATGAATAAACAGGATGGGACGAGGCGATATCTCCTTGATGTAGCTCAGGATGGGCATATTCATGAATGACAGCGGATTGGTGATCGTCCATGACCCATTGGAGTTTACTGAACGAGGGTGGAAACCACGCGGTGTCTTGTAATAATCGTGATAGTCCACGAGGAACTGTGGCTCCCCACCCTTCAGTTCGTTCATCGGCGGACCATAGACCGGCGCACCTTTTTCGGCATCGACCCAGCGCTGATTGCTCAGAGCCTTGAGATTGCTCGTTCGCTGTTCAAGGGTGACGCTGTCATTATACCCCTTCGACATGACGCGGGTCATATCGTACATGGTGCTGGCGACGACCGCCTTGACCCGCTTATCGACGGCTACGGCATTGAGGGCCATGCCCCCCCACCCGCAAATACCGATTACCCCGATGCGGTTGCGGTCAACGGCAGGCACAAGCCCCAAATAGTCAATCGCGGCACTGACATCCTCGCTGTTGATATCCGGCGAGGCGACGTTGCGAGGTTCGCCGCCGCTTTCGCCCGTATAGCTACCGTCAAAAGCCAGGGTTATGAAGCCGCGTTCAGCCATGGTCTGGGCGTAAAGGCCAGATGACTGCTCCTTGACCGCGCCAAACGGCCCGCAGACGGCCAGTGCTGCGGTTTTGCCCTTTAAATCCGAAGGTGTGTAGAGATCACCAGCAAGCGTAATGCCATAGCGGTTTTTAAATCTGACCTTCTGATGGGCGACTTTAGCGCTCTTTGGGAACACCTTATCCCAGCTATCCGATGAGGTTTGGGCCTGAGTTTGGGATGATCCTGCGGATACCGCCACCCCGGCGGCCAACGCCGCACCTGTGGCCTTTAAAATCGAACGCCTTTGAACGGCCAGATTACTGGGGATCTGCCGATCCGCCGTGTGTTTATTAGACATATCTTCCTCCTGACAAGACCTGCGTCCACCGTCATATTCCGAGCGGTAAGCGCCATGGATCTGATCCGCGGGCGTCAGTTGACGGCTACCGGCGGCTCCGATGAGGAAAATAGGCCTGAGTTTAGTGACGGATAAGACGGGTAGGATTTAACGAAGCGTTGAGCGATATTCATCGCACCAGATTGGCAGATTGCCTTTCGAATGGGCCAGATCTAGTCTGTTCCCTTCAAAATAAACCGCAATTTGCGGCACCTACGGCCGCCTAGAATTCACGAGTGTATACCCGTCTTTAGGATCACCTCACTGCGCCTATGATCTTGGTCTGCCGAATTTGCGATCATGCGTTCTTGCGCGATATCCATTTTTAATATTCTACGTCCAAGCCCCCGGCTATCTAGACGTCTGGCGCGTTCTAAATGCCCGTCGCGATCTCCCGGCTTGGCTTCAAGAGTCGAAGACTGGCCACAGTAGCTAATCCAGCGAGATACGAACCACCGGGAATCCAAAACAAGGATTATGGGACAGGAAATGCCTTGGTGCATATGTCCTTTTTTATTATCGAGATCAAACCTTCGAGTGGTTCGCCAACGGCTGGACGTTTGCGCGCGGAACCGAAATTGAGTGACGGTCAATGCCCCACCCCTGAACGCCCAATGTAGATGCAGTTCGGATGGTTAACGACGCAACCGAACGTTTTCTCGCGCATCTAACGCCGCTCCCGGAAGCCGAAGTTAAGATTTGATTGGAGCGCAGCCTCTGCACAAGAGGCCGCGCTCGCTTTCAGCCCTTCACGCAAACGACCTGCTTCAGGGTATGGACGATTTCGACGTGGTCGGCCTGGGCCTGCATGACCGCGTCGATGTCCTTGTAGGCCGCAGGCGTTTCGTCGATCACGTCGGCGTCCTTACGGCATTCCACTCCCGCTGTGGCACGGGCATGGTCCTCCAATGTGAACCGCCGCTTGGCTTCCGCGCGGGACATGGCCCGCCCGGCACCGTGCGAACACGAACACAGGGATTGGGCCATCGCCTCACCAGCTATGCCACGCACGATAAAGGATCGCGCCCCCATCGAGCCCGGTATAATGCCAAGTGTTTCCGGCGTAATACGCACGGCGCCCTTACGGGTCACCAATACGTCCGACCCGAAGTGTCGCTCGTGTGCCACATAGTTGTGATGACAGTTCACGGCTTCACAGTCGCAGGTGAAACGCTTGGGCACAGAGACCGAAAGCGCCTCCAGAGCTGCCGTCATCATCAGTTCGCGGTTGGTCCGGGCAAAGCGCTGGGCCCAGGAGACGGCACCCATGTAGTCGCCAAACAGTTCCGAGCCCTCCGCCAGATAAGCAAGATCCTCGTCAGGCAGGTTGATGAACCAGCGCTTCATCTCGTGCTTGGCGCGCTCAATGAAGTACGATCCGATTCGGTTGCCGATGCCTCGTGAGCCGGAGTGCAGCATGATCCAGACAGCCTCGTTTTCATCAATACAGACCTCCACAAAGTGGTTGCCTGTACCCAAGGTTCCGAGGTGGTTCTGTGCCCGATGCGCGGCTTGAGACATCTTCGGGTGCTTCTCGACGATCATTTTAAGCTCGTCTGAAAGCTTTGAGAATTCCGCATTGGCCGAAGCTGGCGCTTCACCCCACGCGCCCCGATCGTTCACACCGCCGTTGTCGGTGCGCCCGTGCGGAATGCGCGCCTCAATCGCTGAACGCAGACCCGACAGGTTGTCGGGCAAATCAGACGCTTTAAGTGTGGTTCGAACCGCCATCATGCCGCAGCCCAGATCAACCCCGACCGCTGCCGGAATGATCGCGCCCTTGGTGGGAATGACCGAGCCGATGGTCGCGCCCATGCCCCAGTGAACGTCAGGCATAATGGCCACGTGTTTGTGGATGAATGGCATGGCGGCGATGTTATCGAGCTGCGTGCGCGCCTGATCTTCAACGGCCACGCCGTCAATCCACGCCTTAATGAGGCCTCCACGGGCCCCTTGGAATACTCGCATAGGGATAACCCCCTCTCCGGGGGCCTTGCCCCCTATTTTTTTGGATCGATGAGACCGGCGATTTCGTAGGGTCTCTCGCCGGTCAGTTCGTAAAGTTTAAGCCAGGCCCGTACCGCCGCAGCGACCGGGCCAGGGACCGGGAGGCCGGCAAACCAGCGGGAAACCGACGATCGATCGACATTGAGCGCCTCAGATAGACGCGACTGCCAGCCGCGCTCCCCAAAGAGCAGAATTGCCGCGATCCTCAGTTCCTCCGCTGTCATGGACTTAAGCTCCTTTCACGAGCTGTTCTTGCTCGCGAATATAGCTCAACACATTTTCGGAGAACCCGTCGATGTGTGTCCACGTGCCGCCATATCCGACACCGTTGCGGTAGGAAGCCACATTGATCATGTAGGCCTGCTTTGCCACGGGTTGTGGAACGCGGTCGGCGCTTTGTTCGTCGGTGATGACGATCAGCCGGTCGTGCTTAATGCCGTTGATTGTCGTCACCGCCTTACCCAGTTCCGTCCCAGCGTAAGACTGCGATCGAAGGATCGCATCGACGCCGGCCATACCGCGCCGGGGCGGAACTTCGACCACGCTATTCGAGAAGGTGAAGACCCGCACCTCGCCCGGAATGATGGCCGCCAGCGTTGCCGCCGCATCCATCCGGGTGAGGTCCGACTTCGCCGACAGACGGCCACCCATCGAACCTGAAACGTCCACCAGCACGATCGTCCGGCCCGCAAACACAGGTTGCTCAAGGATCGTCTCACTCAGCGCCTGATCGAGCCAGGGCTCGAACCGGGGGGCCGCCCGCGCCGCCGCTACATAGCGGAACGGCAGAACGCGCTCAGCGCCCTTTCGCGCAAGAATGGCCGCCTTGACGAGCTCCTCATCAACGCCCGCCTGATCCATGTTGCGAAGGTTACGCAACAGGGCGAGATACCCGAGCTTTCGTTCGGTTAGAAGGCGCGTGAAGGTCTCAGCCTTATCCGCACCACCTGACAGTGCCACCTCCCACGTATCGGGAGACGACAAAGTCCCGGCAGCCAGATGCTTCCAAAGGTCAGCCTGAATCTCGTCCTTCGGCTTGGCGTGTATAAGGAACAAAACGTCTCTCAGACGCACCGGCCCCGCACGGTCGTACTTCGCCAGTGCATAGGCGTCGAACTTCGTGAAGGCGCGGGAAAGCCCGAGCTTCATTTGTTTCGACAGCGGCTTTTTGCCGTCCCGCCAGTAGATAGCGACCAGTTCTGACAACTCGTCGGCCCGTTGAATCACCCGCTCAATCGCAGGAGCTACCAACGGACCGCCCGTCTTGATCAATGCGCAGAGCAGAATCAACGGCGCGTGACGCAGCTTCATCTGTTCGCGGGCCTCAATGGCCATAGCGGCAACGATTTGCGGTTCGACCTCAAGCGCCAGCGTATAGATACGCTCGGCTATGCTTTCTCCGTCTTCGTAGAACTCGCCTTCCCACAACAGGCAAGACAACACCGACCGGCGCAGCCTCTGCTCTGCCGATAAAATCGCGGCGGGAGCCCCTTCATGCGTGATGCGGGGGCGCTTTTGGAAAATGTTCAGTCTCATGACCGCACCTTCTCTGCATCGTTTAACGTTGGGCGCAGAGCATGGATCATCAGACCGGATGTCTGACGGGCGCTGCGCGGGATGGCACTGGGGTTGGGGCGACAGGTTCGCTGCGATATAAAGACGCGTAACCACGGTAGAACGCCCGCGGCTGCTATCGATGGGCATTCAGGGGAACAGGCGAGAACGTCAGCCCCTCAGCCGGAAAACCGGCGTCGGGATTGGGGAGTTGAACCCCGGCCTTGCGGCCTTCACCAGATCGAAGAAGACGTTGCTCTACGCCACCTGAATTTATCGTCCGGATGGTTCCCTTATCGGGCCTGTCTGGACGATGACGCGGTTACTAATGCAACTTGTTGCGCTATGCAACAAGAAAATTCAATTTTTGAATCCAGCCTTCCGGGAATGGTCGGTTCCGGTTGGGAGGCGCTTCCGCCGGACCTTGCCTCGTCCGGGCTGTTCCGGCTTGCCAGTTTGCACTGACATCCGGGGCCGCCTTGTCCCTGTGGTGGCTAGCGAAGAAGCCGGAGCCTGCGCCACGGAAAGCTGAACTCGATTTGCCGGGGAAAGACTGCGACCGCACCATTTCAAGGCGATGTAGACGATCGCTGCGCCACCGGCGGCAAGGGAAATAGCGATGACGCATCAGCGGCAGAAACAAGGTCTGCCGCAGCGTGACAGGCTGCGATGAACGCGTCATCTACACCACTTGCATAGACTTACAGGGAACAGACGAAAGCGAAAGTCTATTGCTCTACCCACTGAGCTACGAAGCATGCTTCGGCCGGACTCGAACCGACGACCCACAGATTACCGAAGGAACCGCTTTCTACACCACCATAAGATCGTTACCTAAGCAACGATGCGCGTTCTTATCGCCGCGCGTTGCACGGCGCAACAAAAAAGGCAGCGCTTGAGGTGGGAGACCGATTGATGTGACATAAGCGCCACGCAGTGCACTTTCTTTGACACTTGTTACAGCGATGAGGTGGCTATTTTCAGTCTGTCAAAGTTGCCGATCGCGGTCCTGATCCTACCGCTGCTCGGTCTGAGTTCACTGGCCCGCAACAATGCCCGGTCAGTGCTCATCCATCGCGGTGTGATTATCATCGCCGCAGCCATCCTTTCGGGATGATTTTTGCGTGAAAAATCAACAAATCATCCCGTTCGGGATTATTTCAATTTCTAAAGCCGGATTCAGAGAAAAACATCCCGATCGGGTCGTTAAGCAAAAAGAAAAGGGAGCCACTACTTGACGCTCATGGAGAGATTTGTCCGCACAATTTGCGGAGAATAATCCTTGCTTGTGCGGAGAATATCCCACACAATCTCCGCAAGGAGCGCGGAGAAATGGACTATATTCACAAACAGGATAGCTGGCCAGCCTTTCGCTGGAACCCTGAGATGCTCGCGGGTCAACTCGCGTCCGTGCGCCATAACCAGGGCAGGCTCGTAGGCCGCATGGAAGGACTGCGCTTCAATCTGCGCGAAGAAGCGGTTCTCACGACGCTCACCGAGGACGTCCTGAAGTCGAGCGAAATTGAGGGTGAACGTCTCGACAAAGAACAGGTTCGATCTTCGATTGCCAGACGTCTCGGAATGGATATAGGCGCTTTAGCTCCGGTTGACCGTAACGTCGAAGGCGTCGTTGAAATGATGCTGGATGCCACACAGCATTATGCCACCCCGCTGACCGCCGAACGACTATTCGCGTGGCATGCGGCCCTGTTTCCGACGGGTCGAAGCGGCATGACGAAGATCGTTGTCGGGGCATGGCGTGACGGCACATCGGGCCCGATGCAGGTCGTTTCTGGCCCGATTGGACGTGAGCGAATCCACTTCGAAGCCCCGGATGCACAAAGGCTGGATGAGGAGATGAAGGCCTTCCTGAAATGGTTCGAAGGGGGCGCGGACCTCGATCCGGTTCTTCGCGCCGCTATTGCCCATTTGTGGTTCATCACTATCCACCCGTTTGAAGACGGAAATGGACGGATCGCCCGCGCCGTAGCGGATATGGCCTTAGCCCGGTCCGAAAGGAGCGCACAGCGGTTCTACAGCATGTCAGCACAAATCCAAGCCGAACGCGGCGCCTACTACGACCGGCTGGAAAGTACGCAAAAGGGCGACCTTGATATAAGCGACTGGATCGGGTGGTTTCTGGCTTGCCTCGATCGCGCGTTCGCGGGGGCCGAAGCCACGCTGGCGTCGGTTGTTACGAAAGCCCGGTTCTGGGAGACGCATCAGGTGAACGCGCTCAATGGCCGCCAACGCCTGATGCTGACCCGCCTCCTCGATGGATTCGAAGGCAAGCTGACATCCTCAAAGTGGGCGCTGATCGCCAAGTGCTCTCAGGACACGGCAAGCCGCGACATCGAAGACCTGATCAAACGCCACATCCTCGTCAGGGATGCATCAGGTGGCCGTAGCACAAGCTATTCTCTGGTATCAGAGTGAGGGCGTGGGCAACGGGTGTTGTCGAATAGGGTCTATCGCGTCCAAAGGAGATCAGGTTGGTCAAGCGAAATGACACCTGTCTGGCTTACTGGCTTCGGCTTTGGCCCAAACATTGGTTTCACGATGCAGGCCTCGTCCTCACCTTAGATGGCGACGTCTCCGCAAAGAAAACGCAAAAGATCGTCCCTCAATATCAGCCTACGCCCGCCGATCTTGATAGACTTGAGCGATCCGTCAGCCATGCGCTCGTACAGGAATGACCGCCCAAGGCCGCTAGCCTTGACGGCCTCGTCAATGCGGTAGGCGAGCTTCTGCGTGTTTTGAGTAATTGTCGCCGTCATCTCGCGCCCCCCCTTCGGGCTGCCTTTGGCGCGCTGCAATTTCTAGCCAGTGCCTCCATTTCGATTGTCAGTTCATCGTCAGGGTAAAGATGGTGTCGGGGTTTCATGGGCCTGCGCGTCTGCTGGTGTTCAGGAGGATTGGCTTGGACAGCCGGCAGGTTTTGGCTGCCAGGCATCAGGGCGCGTCTCCTCCAAAGAGTAAGCGCCATGATGCCATCACTGAAGTGCAGGCCTCATAGCTCCATTGCCGTCGGCAGATGCGGTCTTGCCGCATCCTTCACACGGACGGACGATTGTCCGGCGCGACTGGGGTGGAGATTTAACCCGGCGTCACGCCAAAAAGGGCACTCAGGACGCCACTACGCCCACCCTTCGTCTACCGGAGTTCCTTTGCCTGAAGACGAATGTTTATTGGATTTATGTGCGCAGCTGGATTGGATTTGGGCGTTACAGCACCGTTCCCGGCATATGGTTTCAAATGACACAAATTGCAGTTGAAAAATTATTCTTTGCTGAACCTGCGGCGACCACAACTTTGGGTATTTTTTGAATGAATTAGGGCCGGGCGTCTCGAGCTAAATCCGAGGCTTTTCGGCATTTTCAAGGCCCGTTTAATCGGTGGGGCAGGAATGGCCCCTCCACGGAAGACATTATATAATATACCAAAATCAGCAGGTCGGAAGATTTGTTGCAATAAATAAACTTAAATACACTTTTGAAATAAATAAATACTGAAACAATTTGCAATGAATAATACGTGTGATTTTATAGACACTTATCTTAAAATGCAATCACGTATAATTAGTTCCAAAGTTGACGATCCAATGAATTTTATGCGTCATTAATATTAAGGCTACGAATTCCGGTCGTAAGCCGAAAAACATGCATAAAAATTGGAGAACTATTTTGCGAAAGAATGACATAAAGGCGGTTTTGCTTTTGTCCACGACGGTTAGCGGACTGTCGGGCATGAGCATCGCGTCCACAGCAATGGCGCAAACAGCAGGCGAAGAGGCTGCCGTGGAGGTTGTCGTCACTGGCTCGCGCATCAAAAAGCCGAACCTGCAATCCTCCAGTCCGATCACCACGATCAGTGCGGCCGACATCAAGGCGTCGGGTGCGACCCGCGTCGAAGATATGGTCAATACCCTGCCTTCCGTCTTCGCGGCCGACGGCGCGATGCAGTCGAACGGCGCGTCGGGTACCGCAACGGTGAACCTTCGCGGTCTGGGGACGTCACGCACACTGGTGCTGCTGAACGGCAGCCGTATGGCGCCTGGAAGCCCCGTCCAGCCCGCCGCCGACCTGAACCAGATTCCCGCGGCCCTGATCGAGCGCGTTGATATTCTGACCGGCGGCGCGTCTGCCGTTTACGGGTCCGACGCCATGGCCGGCGTCGTGAACTTCGTGATGAAGAAGAAGTTTGAAGGGGTGCGCCTCGACCTCAATACGAGCTTCTATCAGCACCATAATGACAGCGATTACGCCTCGGTCGTGTCCAATCGTGGCTTCGCTTTGCCGGAAAGCAATGTGGTGGACGGCAAGGCGACCGACGTTACCCTGGTGGCCGGCGTCAATAGCGAGAGCGGCAAGGGCAATGCCACGGTTTATGCCTCCTACCGCACGGTTCAGGCCCTGTTGCAGTCAGAACGCGACTATTCGGCCTGTACGCTGTCGTCCTTTTCGACCTGCGGCGGGTCCTCAACCAGCTATCCTGGCCGTTTCTTCACTTCGGACTATGCCAAGAGCTACACGATCGACACGTCGGCCAGCCGTCTGGCAAGCTATAGTGCCGCGACCGGGGCCTATAATTACGGCCCGCTGAACTACTACCAGCGCCCCGATGAAAAATATTCGCTGGGGGGCTTCATCACCTACGACTTCTCCGACACCCTGCATTTCAAGTCCGAAGTCATGCTGACGGACGACACTTCGACGGGCCAGATTGCCCCGTCGGGTATCTTCCTGTCGGAGATGAGCATCAACTGTAATAACCCGCTGATGACCACCGAGCAGAAGACGGCCTTTTATTGCAGCAGCTCGATGATCGCCAATGGCGACACAACGACGGTGGCTATCGGTCGCCGCAATGTCGAAGCGGGCGGGCGTCAGTATGAAATGAACCACACCTCTTACCGTCTGCGCGGTGAACTGACCGGCCAGATCAATGAGGTCTGGGATTTCAGCCTGAACATGCAATACGGCTCGACCAACTATAAGCAGGTCACCAAAAACGAAGTCAGCCTGGAACGCGCACAAAAGGCGCTCCTCGTTGTCACCGACCCGTCAACCGGCAATGCCGTCTGTCAGTCCTATCTCGATGGCACAGACAAGAACTGCGTTCCCTACAACATCTGGTCGATCGGCGGCGTGTCCTCGGCGGCACTGAAATACATCTCGGCGCAGGGCGTGCAGTGGGGCGGAACGGGCGAACAGATAGTCTCGCTGAATACCTCTGGCGATCTGGGAGCCTATGGAGTGAAGCTGCCCTGGGCGGGGGAAGGGCTTAAAACGTCTTTAGGTCTGGAATACCGTCGTCAGTGGCTCGATTTTGATGCCGACGATAATCTTCGCAACGGCCTTCTGGCCGGCTCAGGCGGCAAGACCACGCCTGTATCGGGTTCCTATGATGTTAAGGAAGTGTTCACGGAACTGCTCGTTCCGGTCGCTCAGGACAAGACCCTGATCAAGGATCTGTCGCTGGAACTGGGCTACCGCATTTCGGACTACTCGTCTTTTGGTAAGAACGATAGCTACAAGGCGATGGTCTCTTACGCCCCGGTGGAAGGGCTCCGCTTCCGCGGTGGCTATAACCGAGCGGTGCGCGCGCCGAGCGTTACGGAACTCTACAGCGCCAACTCCGTCGGTCTGTTTGATGGGAATGATGGGTGCGGCGTTGATGATCCCTCGACCGAAACGCCGACCTACACGGCGGCGCAATGCGCGCTCACCGGCGTGACGGCGGCTCAGTATAACAACGTTCTATCGAGCACGGCGGGCCAGTATAACCGACTGGGCGGCGGGAATGTTGATCTCAAGCCGGAAACAGGTGACACCTACACCTTCGGCTTTGTCTATACCCCCGACTTCCTGAAGGGGTTCAATCTGACGGTTGATTATTTCAACATCAAGATCGAAGACAAGATCAGCAGCATCGGTGCCCAATATATCCTCGATCAGTGCGCCACGACGGGCAACAGCTTCTATTGCTCCAAGGTTCACCGTGCCTCAGGTACGGGCTCTCTGTGGCTCAGTGAAGAGGGCTATATCGAAGACACGCTCTACAATACGGGCTCCTACAAGACGTCCGGCTTTGATATCGAAGCCAATTATAGCCGTAAGCTGCCGCTAGGCCGCCTGCAACTCAGCTATATGGGCACGGTGCTGGAGGAACTGATCACCCAGGCCACCGACACGTCGGACCCCTATGATTGCGCCGGTTACTTCGACAGCTCGTGTGGCTGGTCAAATCCGAAATACCGCCATCGTGCCAAGGCGACGTGGCAGTCGCCGTGGGACTGGGACGCTACGGTGACCTGGCGTTATTTCGGCAAGGTTGACAACTTCTACGGCCCGGATACGAGCGGAACCTACGCCTCAAGCATCGATGCCTATAACTACATCGACCTCTATGCCAGCTATGCGCTGAAGTCGAATACGACGCTGCGCATTGGAGTTAACAACGTCTTCGACAAAGACCCGCCCATCCTGCCCAATTCGGACGGGACGAACGGCAACACCTACCCGCAGGTCTATGACGCATTAGGCCGCTACGTCTTTGCGGGTATTTCCCTGTCCTTCTAAGGGAAATTTCTCTCCGGTAACTTGGCTCCGCAGAGCAATCTGCGGAGTCTTTTTTCGAGAGCGTCATACGATCCGGCACGCCCACAGCATCAGAGTGAAATGCAAGAAATTTAACGCTTTTTATTGATGTAATACTTGTACACAAAAAATAAAATAACAGATAAACAGGAATAAAAATAAAAAACTGTTATGTCTGAATAGATTTCATCAAACTTTTCAGTAAACGTCATTGCAAATAAAAATAGGGTTACAACAAAATACTTTTTTTAATATGCGTAGCAAAAAATTCATATTGCCATCTAATTACTACCGAAAATTTCGATTGTTAAGAGCATGCCTTCATTATTCATATTCCTGTTGAATACGGGCCTGCTTGAGTGTTACCTTGGCGCGCCATAGGTGCTGTATGAGGCGATCGGACGCATAAACCTTGCTCCGATCAGAGCGGGGGCGCAAAAATCAGGTCCACTCGGCCAGCATTGTTGGAAACCTCCGAACGCGTTACAGTTATTTCCGGATAGCCAGTAACCCGCTGTGCAAAAGTGCGACCGCTTGTCTTTCTCCTAGGACGCAGATCCCAGGTCTTCTCGTTCGTCGTTTCCAGCGCCAGGCAGGAACGGACAAGACCCTCGATAGCGTCAGCATGAGCCTTAGCCGCCGAAAAGGTCGTGAAGTTGCGGGAACATGACAGTTCTGCGTCATCTTCAAAGGCTTCAATTGTGCACTCATCAAAACCTGGAACGCTGAAATTGCTATTATACCACAACCCGCTTTTATCATGGGCGCCGCGGAGAGCTTTGAAGCCGGTAGCGCTGTGTTGCGACGCCGTTTTAACCGCGTCGCAGATGGTCTGTGCATTGGCCGGTCCAGCAACACACGCAGCCAGGAAACAAAAGATGCCAATCTTCATTCCGGCCTCCATAGCCCAGCATTTCTAAGATGATTGGGACATGACACACATGCTTGTCCAGCCACTTTGCGCACGCGTGCGCAAAGTGGGCCTATTGGGACATGAGCGTGCCGCCGCAAATCCATGCCCACGATCAGCATCGCCAACTGGTCCGAGTGAAAAAGTTGCGCCAACGCCTTAAGGCCCCGGTTCAGGCGGCACCTCACTAAACACCTTACGCCACAAGATGCAGACTAAATGAAGTTTATCACCAGAAGCTCATCTCCGAGGCAAGGTCGCCCCGATATCGGGGAAAAAGTCGCCGTTGCAACAGATTTGATTAGCCCGACCGGAGCGCTGCTGGAGCCACGCATTCGTAACCTGCCTGCGCCACCTGTACCGGCGCCCTATCCGGGAAGCGCTTTGATGCGTGCGACGGCAGTCACTGGAGTGTCTCCAACAAGTCTCGGCGGGCGTCCTGGTCAATGTGATGAATGAGCGTCGTCTATGGGATGACGGAGTAGATCTGGTTGTGAACGAGGCTGAACGCGGCGCTAGCCGTGGTCGGGATCGGGTTCAGGTCGTGGACACGACAAGGTTTGGATCTGGGATGATTCGCATTTCTTTAAAAAAACTAATTATTATATATCTAGGGTATATAGAATGCAGAACTTTTAAAGTTTGAACTCGCCTATTATTGATTTTCTTTAAAAAAGCCGATATAGATATATCATGGGTATAGAAAATACTGGAAAATTAAAGAACCTTTTGGATGTCTGGCCTCCCCAGACAGTCGCCACATCAGCGTGGCTGCATGAGCAAAAAGTCTCTGCTCAATTGGCTCAGCGTTATGTGCGCAGCCATTGGATAGAGCCTTTGGGTACGGGCGCGTTCAAACGCCCCAATGAAAAGGTTGAATGGTTCGGCGCGGTACGCAGCCTGCAAACCCAGCTTGATTTGACCGTTCATATTGGCGCATTGACCGCGCTATCGGCGCAGGGGTTCTCCCACTACCTCCGGATAGGGCAAGAGCCTGTTTATTTATTCTCCCCCCCCGACACGAGATTGCCCAGCTGGTTTACGGGCTATGATTGGAAAGTCCCAATCCACCATGTGAAGTCTAGCCTGCTGCCCGAAAATGTCGGCCTCACGCGCCATGCCTATGGCAGTCTTGATGTCACCATATCCGCGCCTGAACGAGCGATTTTGGAATGTCTCCATCTAAGCCCCAAGCGTTTTGATTTGATCGAGAGCTACGAACTCTTGCAGGGACTTCTGAACCTGCGTCCCAAACTCATGCAGGAATTGCTCGAAGTCTGTAACTCGATAAAGGTCAAACGCCTGTTTTTGTACATGGCGGCCAAAGCCTCGCTGCCCGTCATAAAACATCTAAATCTTGACACTATCGACCTTGGCAAAGGTGACCGTAGCCTTGCCAAAGATGGATTGTATGTCAGCAAATACGCCCTGAATCTGCCGAAGGAATTGGTGAACCATGACTGAGGTGTACGAGGATCAGGTTCGTCTTTTGCTACGCGTTCTACCCCTCGTCGCAGAGGAAGCATCATTCGCACTTAAGGGCGGCACAGCCATCAATCTGTTCGAGCGCGACCTGCCACGATTGTCGGTTGATATTGACCTGACCTATCTGCCGTTTGAAGAGCGCGATGTTGCACTTCCAAATATTGAGGCGGCGCTTACGAGACTCAAAACGCGCATTGAGGGCATGGATGGTCGCATCAAGGTTACGCCAGTGCCGCAAAAAGAAGGCAATAACGCCAAGCTGCATATCCAGCATGTACGCGCTCAGATAAAAATCGAGGTCAACACGACGCTTCGCGGTCATGTTTTTCCGCCGCGCCTCATGATTTGTAGCGATGGCGTTCAGGAACAATTTGAGACTTTTGTCGAAATGCCTGTAGTTTCAAAGGCAGAACTCTATGGCGGAAAACTGTGCGCGGCATTTGACCGTCAACACCCGCGTGACCTGTTCGATGTTTATTATCTACTCAACGATGAAGGTCTGACACGCGAGATTATGCTGGGCTTGATAGTCGCGGTCTTAAGCGGAAAGCGCCCAATCAACGAGGTACTATTTCCGACATTCCAAAATCAGCGCGAAGCGTTTGAAAACCAATTCGTGGGAATGTCGTTTGCGCCGTTTTCCTATGAGGATTATGAAGCGACTCGCCTGCGTATGGTCGCTGCAATAAAGGCGGCGCTCACCGAGCGCGATAAAGCATTCTTGCTGAGTTTCAAACGGGGCAAACCTGACTGGGACTTGATTGAGCTGCCCGCACTTCGCGACATGGCGTCCGTGCAGTGGAAACTGTCAAACATCATCCATCTGCGCGATACGAACCCTGAAAAACATAGGGCATTGCTGACGGCACTTTCCGAATGCCTTGCGGCTATTTAAACCTTCTAAGTTAATTCGATTTTTGAGCAATGCTCGACAACAAGAACATGTAGGTATTGATGGTCACCGGACCTAACGCATCTGCCAGAGGCGATTTCCTGACTGTTGAACCGACAAATAAAGGCTGTTGCCGTCGGAAATTTTGCACGCTTTTTCCTGCGGTTGCGCCAACGCCTTAAGGCCCCGTTTCAGGCGGCATATCCGCAAAACATTGGATCTAAACGCAAAAAACCCGCCTTGCGGCGGGTTTTGAAGCTGATTGGTGCCCAAGAGAGGACTCGAACCTCCACGACCGTTAAGCCACTGGTACCTGAAACCAGCGCGTCTACCAATTCCGCCACCTGGGCACTTAAAATCAGGCTGCGTCCCGTTCTTACGACCGGAGGCCGGTGGAATACAGAGAAGGCCCGGGCAGGTCAATGGCCTTTTTGAAAGTTTTTTACATTTCCACAGATGACTGGGCGGAAAATGGCAGAAGCCAAGCCCGTCAGGGATTGCGACGCACAAGCCCATGCGCTAATTGAGGTTTATAAAGGGGTGCCGACCCAGAGGCATCTGCGCATCCGAGGTTTCCATCATGTCTCAACTGTCCTCCAGACTGGTCACCGTTTTCGGCGGGTCGGGCTTTGTCGGCAAGCAGGTCGTTCGCGCGCTGGCGCAAAAGGGATGGCGCGTGCGCGTCGCCGTGCGCAAGCCGACCTACGCCTACGATCTCAAGCCGCTGGGGACTGTGGGACAGATTCAGGTCGTGCGCTGCGACGTGCGCAAAGAGTCGGACGTGCAGGCCGCGCTAAGCGGTGCGTCGGCGGTCGTCAATCTGGTCGGCATTCTGTATCAGACGCCGGGCGCCTCGTTTGACGCTGTGCACCGCGCGGCCTCGAAAGCTATCGCCGAAGGGGCCGCCAAGCGGGGCGTCAGCGATTTCGTGCAGATGTCGGCGCTGGGGGCCGATCCTAAATCCTCCTCTAAATACGCCTCGACCAAGGGCAAGGCTGAAGAAGCCGTGCGCGCCGCCATCCCTTCGGCCGTCATCGTTCGTCCGTCGGTGATCTTCGGGCCGCAGGACGGCTTCTTCACGGGTCTAGCCGAGCAGATCAAGACCTTCCCGGTCATGCCCTCCATCGGTGGCGGCAAGACGAAGTTCCAGCCGGTCTATGTCGGTGACGTGGCGCGCGCCATTGCCGATACGCTGGGCAATCCGGCCTTTGCGGGTCAGACCTTTGAGCTGGGCGGGCCGGAAACCTTTACGTTCAACGACCTCATCAAATATGTCAGCGAAGAGATTCAGTCGCCGCGCGCCCTCGTCTGGATGCCGTTTGCGGCGGCCAGCCTGATCGGTCTGGTTGGGGATGTCAGTTCTTTGTTGATTAAGCCGCTGCTGACGTCTGATCAGGTGCTGCTGCTGCAAAAGGACAATGTGGCGTCGGGCAAGCTGCCGGGCCTGCGTGAACTGGGGATCGTGCCGACGGCCGTGGAGTCGGTGGTGCCGTCCTATCTGTGGCGGTTCCGCAAGAACGGTCAGTTCGCCGAATACGCGGGCTGATGCGGTTGGACATTCTGATAAAAACCCTCCGGGCCTGAACGGACCCGGAGGTTTTTTATGGCCGTGACTGAGCGGGTGCGACGCTGTCCAGCCACTCCAGCGCCTTGGATGTGCGGTCGAAGGTCTGGATCTGCCCGTGCGTATAAGCCTCGTCAAACACGCGGGCGCGCACCTCAAACAGCACTTCGTTGGTAATGACGGCCACCTTGTTGCAGATGTCCATCCCGGCCGTTTCGCCGTGCCACCATGCCAAGAGCCGTTCAACCTCACCATAGTCATAAAGACCCGTCGCACGGCGGTAATCGAAGATACGGCGGTAGGTCCAGGCGGAACGATTGGCCTGATACCCCTCAATGATCAGGTCCGTGAGACGCGCACTGTCAATTTCACCAAGGACCCGAAAGGTCATTAGCTTGCGGTCGGGGTCGATGTCGATTTCCAGCACGGTAAGCGCCCTCGCCTGTTTCTAGCCGCTACCCGCGCGGGTATGGATAGTGGCATTTGGCACAGAGTGGACGCAAAAGAATAAGAGTCTGTAAAACGAAATTTGGGCCTCAGTGGCCTAGCGACAGCAGGACCAACCCGACCCCGCCGACCACAATGCGCCAGAGGGCAAAGATGCCGTAACCATTCTTCGCCACGAAGTTCAACACCGCCTTGACGACAATCAGCGCCGTCACAAAGGCCGCGATAAAGCCTACGGCCACCAGCCCCATGTCGTTGAAATTCATCTGGTTATGGGTCTTATAAACGTCATAGGTGAACGCCCCCAGCATGGTCGGCATGGCGAGGAAGAAAGAGAATTCCGCGGCCGCCTTCTTTTCAACGCGGCATAGCATCGCCCCGATCAGGGTCGAGCCTGAGCGTGACATTCCGGGGATCATGGCCAGGCACTGAAACACACCTATGATCAGCGACGTCTTGAAATCGATCCGGAAGGCATCGCTCTTGTCCGGTGTCGGGGCGTACTTATCGACCAGCCACAGGACGATGCCACCGACAATCAGACTGATGCAAATCAGGCGCGGGCTTTCGAACAGTACGCTCTTGATATAGTCGTGGGCCAGCACACCAATTACCAGCGCCGGAAAGAAGGCCACCAGAATAGAGATGGCAAAACCGCGCGATTCCGCCGAGGTCGGAAGGGTGATCAGCACGTTCCACAGCTTGTTGAAATAGAGGCTGAGCAGTGCCAGCACGGCGCCCAGCTGGATCAGCACGGCGAACGTGTTGCTTGGGGACTCAAAGCCCAGAAAATGCGACAGAAGAAGCAGGTGGCCGGTCGAGGAAACGGGAATGTACTCAGTCAGCCCTTCGACGAAGCCCAGAAGCAAGGCAATCAAATAATCCATAATATCACTCCGAAATAACACTTTAAAAAAAACGCAGCACCTAACGTCAGGCGTTTGCAGCCAAAGGATGTTCACCGACATAGCGCAGCCGGACATTGGGCGCGCTACCCGTTTCGGCCTGTTCGATTGCGTGCGCGAGCCAGCCGGCAGAGCGCCCAAGCCCCATCAGGGTAAACGGCGCATCCTTTGGCAAATCGAGATGGCGCCCGATCAGGGCAAGCGCCAGAGTAAAGCCCAAGGGCCGCCCGGTCAGCTCCTCACCGACGGAGCGGATGGTTTTGAGGTCTTCGCCGATGTGCGGGGCGGCCGCCATGAGGGCTTCAGCACGCATGGCATCGCAAGATGACTGATTGGCTTCAAAGCCCGGCAATTCAACGCCCTGACGCAGTAAGGTCTCGGCGACCACGCGCGGATTGCCCTGCCGACGCACCTGCGTGACATAGGCTTCGGCGCGCGACACCCGCCCGCCCATGGCCGGGCCCGACAGGGCGGCAAAGCCCGCCATCACCGGCGACGACAGGGGGCCTTGCGTTACGGCGGCGGCGCGGGCAGACAAGGTGGCCGCATCGAGCCCATTGTCGGCGCACAGAACCAGTGCCCGGCGGATCAGATCGACGTCGCGCGGATCATTGACCTTCCAGGCGCGAGCCAGACGCTGATGGAAGTAAAGGCGCGGCCCACCATTGGTCACCGCGTCGAACAATTCATTCAAGATACCTGCCGCCTCAAGGCGCAGGTGGCGTTCGCTGTTTTGTTCCGAGAGGGCGTCTTCGTCGAGACGCCGCGACAGCATCCCCCAGACGCGCGCTCGCGGTCCGCCGGTGAAATTAACATCCGGGCGTGGTTTTAACGGGCCAAAGGGGTTGGCCGCTTCGTCCTTCCACAACAGGGCAGCGACGGTTTCGAAATTCTCGGTCTCACTGAGCGCGAGACTGTCACGCGTACGGTAAAAAGGGCGGTTGTCGATGGCGATAAAGATATCGGAATCGATGATCGCCTCACCGCGTAAGGCAGATTTGCCACTGAGCGCGGGCAGGATGGGCGGCGCATCTTCGGCCGGGCGCGGCCCGCGCTGCGTCAGACGCTCGATATCGTCGAGAGCATAGAGGGAGCGGCGCGGATTGTCTGGGTCGGTACGCGCGGCAATACGCTGACGGCTGACATAGGCGTAGAGGGTCTGCGGTTTGACATCCAGTCGCTGCAAGGCTTCGGCGCGGCTGATCCACTGGCGCGACATGGGCAAAACCCTCAAAATGGGGCTGATAATCAAGATTGATTGTCAGGAACTTTAAACACAGCTTGGTTTAAAATCCAGCCATGTTTAACAGGGGCTTAAAGTTTTTGTAGCGTGGTAGATTCAGGCGTATACAGATGCCGTTTCCCCGACTTTTAAGGCTTCCGCCATGGCTCTGCCCTTCACGCGCCTTATTAACCCGTTCAGTTTCCAGGGCCTGACGCCTCAGGAGATGATCCTGCGCGTATCGGCCTTGTCGGTGTTTGTGGCTCTGACCCTGATCGGGCTGAAGACACTGGCGCTTATGGCGTCGGGCTCGGTGGCTGTACTCGCCTCGCTGACCGATTCCGGGTTGGACCTGCTGGCCTCGCTGATTACCTTCTTCGCGGTACGCTTTGCCCGCACTCCACCGGACAAGGAGCATCCATTTGGTCATGGCAAGGCCGAGGCCTTTTCGGCCCTGTTTCAGGCGGCACTGGTCTTTTCGTCGGCGGCTCTGATCCTGCGCGACGCCTGGGACCACCTGCGCGCCCCGGAGCCCGTCAGCGGCGGGCTTTTGTCGGTGGCGGTGATGATCGTTTCGCTGCTCCTGACCGGGCTTTTGATCATGGCGCAGAACGCCGCTTTGAAGGCCTCGCAGTCCGTGGCGGTATCGGCCGATCGCGCCCACTATCTGACGGACATTGCGGGGAACAGCATTGCACTGGTCGGCGTCGGTGCCGGCGCGCTCGGGGTGCCGCACATCGATGCCATTGCCGGGGGGGCCATTGCACTATGGCTGCTATGGGGCGCTTTGCACGTGCTGAAAGATGCCGCCGACAGCCTGATGGATCGGGCCCTGTCGGACGCAGACCAGGCGCGCATTCATGAACTGGCGTCTGACGACCCCGAAGTGCTCAACGTCCACCGTCTGCGCACCCGCATTTCTGGCCCGCATGTGCTTATTCAGATGCACATGGCGCTCCGGCCCGACCTGACACTTGTCAGAGCCCATGAAATAATCGTAAGCGCTGAAAAACGCATATTGTCGGCCTTTCCCAATGCCGACATCCTGATCCATCCAGACCCGGACGGCGCGTCGGAGCCGCATGGCGGCATCTTTGCCGAAGCGCACGACCGGGTGCATCAGATTTGACATGAACACACCCCTGCGCACACTTTATCATTTCGCCTTCGACCCTCATTCGCGGCTGGTTAGGCTGGCGCTTGGCGAAAAGAAGCTGGCTTTTGAGGAGGCCCCGGTGAAATACTGGGAGCCGACGGATGAGTTTTTGCGGCTGAATGTGTCAGGCCTGCTGCCTGTGCTGGTCGAAAGCTACGACCACGGGCGCAATATCACGCTTTGTGAGAACCGCGCGATCCTGGAACATCTCGATGAAAGCGCCGCGGAAGTGCGCCTGTGGCCTACCGACCCGCAGGAGCGCGGTGAGGCAAGGCGTCTGGTCGGCTGGTTTGAGCGTAAGTTTGATTACGAGGTCAACGCCCTTTTGCTGCATGAAAAGATGGAAAAGCGGCTGATGGGAATGGGAGCCCCCAACCTCTCGGCCCTGCGCGCCGGGCGCGACGCACTTCGCGACCACCTGTTGTACTTCGAAAGCCTGCTTGAGGCGCGCAACTGGCTGTCCGGGCGGCATATGTCCTATGCCGATTTCGCCTTAGCCTCCCACCTCAGCGTGATCGATTACGTCGATGAGATGAACTGGGACCGCTATAAGCACCTTAAGACCTGGTACATGGTGGTCAAGTCGCGCCCAGCCTTCCGGCCGCTGCTGGCCGACACCCTGCCGGGCGTGGCGCCGTCGGCGCACTACCGGGAACTGGACTTTTGATGGACATGCGACCCGACAGCCCCGCCGCGCACAAGGTGACGGGGTTTAAGGCAGACATCACGACGCGGGCTATGGCGCTTGGATTTTCCAGCGTCGGCTTTACCAACCTGCCGCAGGAATGGGACGCCGCGCAGCGCCTGAAGGCCTTCATCGGCGCGGGCTACCACGGTGAGATGAAGTGGATGGAAGAGACGCTGGAGCGGCGTCTGCATCCGCAAAACATGTGGAACGGCGCTAAAAGCGCGATCGTATTAGGCTTCAATTACGGCCCTGACAGCGACCCGCTTCTCGGGCTTTCCGAGCGCGACCTCGCCAACATCAGCGTCTATGCGCGCGGCGACGACTATCACGACGTCATCAAGAAAAAACTCAAGCAACTGGCCACCGACATCGTGGCCGCCTATGGCTGCGAACTGAAGGTTTTTGTTGATACCGCGCCCCTGATGGAAAAGCCACTCGCCCAACTGGCGGGGCTTGGCTGGCAGGGCAAGCACACCAACCTCGTCTCGCGCGAATTTGGCTCGTGGCTGTTTCTGGGCAGCATACTGACCGATATGGAATTGCCGCAGAGCCTAATCGAGCGCGACCATTGCGGCTCATGCCGGGCGTGTCTCGATGCGTGCCCCACCGACGCCTTTGTCGGGCCGTACCAGCTGGACGCCCGCGAATGTCTGTCCTACCTGACCATCGAATTCCGCGGCCATTGGCCCGACCGCTTCCGTACGGCTATGGGCAACCGCGTCTACGGCTGCGACGACTGCCTGGCCGCTTGTCCGTGGAACAAGTTCGCGGTGGCGGCGTCCGAGGCTAAATTAAAGGCGCGCGAGGGCTTCAATGCCCTGTCTCTGGTTGAACTCGCGCAACTGGACGACGCGGCGTTCCGCGCCTTGTTCAGCAAGTCGCCCATTAAGCGCATCGGTCTGGCCACCTTCTTGCGCAATGTGCACTACGCAATGGGCAATAGTTTTGACGATCTGGTAGACCCGGACAAGATCGCCGCTTTAACACGCAACCTCAGCCACGACAGCCCGGTGGTGCGCGGCTCGGCTGTCTGGGCCCTGTCACGCGGTCTGAGCGCCGAAGATTTCGGGGCTCTGCGGTCGCAACACCTGCCGCAGGAGGACGATCCGGACGTATGGAGCGAATGGAGCCGCCATGTCGCCTAGGTTTTCCTTAATCGTCCTGTCTTATCAGAGCGGCGCTTATCTTGAGCGTTGCATTGAGGCGCTGCTTGCTCAGACTACGGATGATTTTGAAATCCTGCTGGTCGACAATGCCTCCAGCGATGGCGCGCCTGAGGTTGTGGTATCGAAGTTTCCGCAAGTGCGCCTTATAAAGAACGGCGGCAATCTCGGTTTTGCGGCGGGCAACAATGCCGCCGTCCACCACGCTCGCGGGGAGTGGCTTGGTTTTATCAATCCGGACGTCTTTGTGCATGCCCACTGGCTTGGCGAAATGACGCAAGCGATCTTCGATTATCCCCACACGCACATTTTTACCTCGCTGCAACTGGACCCGCAGGATCAGAGTGTTCTGGACGGGGCGGGCGACGGCATGAGCTTCTTCGGCTTCCCCTTCCGCATGGGCTATCGCGCCGCGCGCCCGGCGCATATTCCGGTGAGCGAGGTGTTTTCGCCATGCGGCGCGGCCTTTGTGATCAAACGTTCGCTGTTTGAGGGACTGGGGGGCTTCTATGAGCGCTTTTTCATGTATTGCGAAGACGCTGATCTCGGTTATCGCGCGCGGTTGCGGCGTGAGCGCACACTGCTGATCCCACAGGCGCGCGTCGATCATGTCGGCTCGGCCACGCTCGGGGCACGTTCGGACTTTGCCCTGTACCACGGCTATCGCAACCGTCTGTGGCTGTTCGTCAAGAACACGCCTTCGCCCATCCTTTGGCTGATGCTGGTGCCGCACCTCTTGTTTAGCTTGTCAGGGGCGCTGAAGGATGTATTGAAGGGACGCGGCCCGGTCGTCGGTCGCGCCCTGAGGGAAGCCGTTTTGGGCTTGGGCGCGGTGATGCGGGACCGCCACCAATTACAAAGTACCCGCCTTTTGCGTTCAACGGATTTATTATCTCAATTTAGCTGGGACCTGCGCCTGATACTGCGGCGCGGCCTGGACCTACGGAGCCCGAAATGAGCCTTTCCGAAGCCTTTACCGCCCTCAAAACCCAGGCCGCCATCGATGCCAAAACCCCTATCGTGGCGCATTTTGAATACGAAGCCGACCGTCTGGGCACGCAGTCTCTGTCGGTGGCCGGGCTCTATGTCGATGTGTCGAAGCAGTCGTGGTCTGATGCTGGCTTTCAGGCGGCTCTGAAGCTGTTTGAAGCCGCCGACCTGCCCGCCGCGCGTGAGCGTATGTGGACCGGACAGGCGATTAACGTCTCCGAAAACCGCGCCGTGCTGCACGTGGCGCTGCGCGATTCCGACGGCGAAAATGCGCGCCTGCGCGGCGCTGAGATCACCGCTGATGTGAAGACGGCGCGCGACGCCATGAAAGCCTATGCGGACGGCATCCGTAGTGGTCAGATCGTCGGCGCGACGGGCAAGCCTTTCAAGACCATCCTGCACATTGGCATCGGTGGTTCGGACCTTGGCCCGCGTCTGGTGTGGCAGGCCCTGACACCGCTGAAGCCGCAAATCGACATCCGCTTTGTTGCGAATGTCGACGGCTCAGAGCTGGCGCTCAACACGGCCGATCTCGATCCGGCTGAAACCCTGGTCATCGCCGTATCGAAGACCTTCACCACTCAGGAGACTCTGGCCAACTTCCTCGCCGCGCGTGAGTGGCTGATTGCCGGTCTGGGCGAAGAGGCCGCGTCAAAGCACCTCGCTGCCGTGTCGGCGGCACCGGCCAAGACGTCGGCCTATGGCATCCCCGAAGACCGTGTGTTCGGTTTTAAAGACTGGGTCGGCGGTCGCTATTCCTTATGGTCTGCCGTGTCGCTGTCGGTGATCATCGCCGCCGGTTATGACGTGTACGAACGTTTGCTGGCCGGTGCCTATGAGATGGATCAGCACTTCCTTACCGCGCCCTTTGAAAAGAACGCACCGCTGCTCTTGGCCGCTGCTCAGGTATTCAACCGCATAGGGCTTGATCGTCCATCGCGCGCCGTTATTCCGTATGCGCATCGCCTGCGCCGTCTCGCTGCCTTCCTGCAACAGCTTGAGATGGAATCGAACGGCAAGCGAACAGATGGCTACGGCCAGCTTTTGCCTACCAAGACCTGCCCGGTTGTCTTCGGTGACGAAGGCACCAATGCCCAGCACGCCTTCTTCCAGATGCTGCACCAGTCAGAAGACATCGTGCCGCTGGAGCTGATTGCCGTAAAGTCGAACCCCGAAGCGCCGCTCGACATGCAGCAGAAACTGCTGTCGAACGTCATCGCGCAGGGTGAAGCCTTTATGGTGGGCAAGAGCCTCCAGACCGCCGAGGCCGAGTGCCACGCTGCCGGTTTCGACGCCGAAAAGACCGCCATCATCGCCCCGCAAAAGGTCTGCCCCGGCAACAAGCCCTCGACCCTCGTCCTGCTCGAAGCCCTGACGCCGGAAACGCTTGGGGCACTGCTGGCGCTTTATGAGCACAAGACCTTCGCCGAAGGGATCGTCATGGGCCTCAACAGTTTCGATCAGTGGGGCGTGGAACTGGGCAAGACGCTCGCCAATGCCGTGCTGGAAGACATCACGGGCACGTCCATAAAGGCGCACGACCCGTCCACTACGGCAGCCATTTCGAAGGTGAAGTAAGTCGCAGGGGCTCAGCCCCTGCATACGTTGTTGGAAGTCAAGGAAAGCTGCCTCTGCAAAGGGGCGGCTTTTTTATTTCCTCCATTCCATGACGAGAAACCACGGCAGGCGTTTGAACTTGGCGATCCAGTCGGGTGGCCCTTCATGCGGCAGAGGCTCGTCGAAATGGATCAGTTTCAGTCCCTCGACCAGAAACGCTTTCATATAATCTGACAACGGACGGTGCCAGTTCTGAATCCGAATGCCCGCCCATTCCTCCCATGCCACGCGCTCGTCCATATAGTGATCAAGGGCATAGAATTTCATTTTCCCGAACAGATCGGTTTGCCAGCGTAGCCCCGCACCTGCCGTATTCATCGGCGTCAGATTGGCCACCAACAACACGCCACCGGGTTTCAATACTCGCACCATTTCCGCAATCGCCGCGCGGTAATCGGGAATATCGATCAGCGACAGATAGCTGACCACCACATCAAAAGTTTCCGATTCGAACGGCATGACCTCCGCTGCGGCCTTTACATAGGTGCCAGTCGGATCGCGAGCCAGCGCCTGCGCAATCAGAGACGGCGTGGGGTCAAGTCCGGTTACCGAAAATCCCAGACCCTGCGCGACGCGACAAAAGCGCCCTTCGCCGCAACCGACATCCAGCAAGTGACCCGTCAGGCCATCCAGCCGCGCCAGCATCGCCTGTCGAGGACGAAGCGTCGCCCCTTGTCGCCTTCATCACCCTGCGAAGCGATCCATGCCTGCGCGGACTCTTCCCACCCATCCATCTCACTCTCCAGATCCTTGACCGTCACGATAGCAAAAAGCCACCCCTGTCGGAGTGGCTCTTTTTAGTTAACCTGCCGTGAGACCAATCAGGCTACATTCGCAGCCCGCTTCGCCTGAATGGCCAGTATTTCGTTCGGCATGACCTGAACGAAGGCCTTCAGCGCATTGTCCCAGTCGTCGAGGATGGTCTCGGCGCGCGGGGACTGCGTCTTTTCAAAGTGCTCAGCAATCAGAGCCTTGAGGTCGGCCTGATCGCTTTCGGGCACTTCGCGCAGGGTAATGCCTTCCGGGTTGATGTACTTGGCGAACGCCCCTTCGGTGTCCCAGACATAGGCGACACCGCCGGTCATGCCCGCGCCGAAATTGGCACCGGTCGAACCGAGGATGACCACCTTGCCGCCCGTCATATACTCACAGGCGTGGGCCCCGGCCCCTTCGACCACGGTTACCGCGCCGGAGTTGCGCACAGCGAAGCGTTCACCGACGCGGCCCGCCACGAACAGCTTGCCCGAGGTGGCCCCATAGAGGTTCGTATTACCGGCCAGCATCTGGTTCGGCTGCCACTGTTTTGGACGCACAACGATGGTCGCACCCGACAGCCCCTTGCCCACATAGTCATTGGACTCACCGACGAGGTCGATAAACAGCCCCTTGACGGCAAAGGCCCCCAGAGATTGACCCGCCGAGCCGCGCAGTTGCAGCGTCAGGTGGCCGTCGGCGAGCGTGTCGCCGAAGTTCTTGACCAGCAGGTGCGAAGTGCGCGTACCCACCGCGCGCATGGTGTTGCGCACATCATAGGTCAGCGACATCTTCTCACCGCGTTCGACCAGCGGCACGGCGTCCTTTACAATCTGGGCGTCCAGGGTGTCGGCCACCGCATTGATCTCATGCGGCAAGGTGACCGGCGCCGTCGGGTCTTTTTCGACGCGCACCAGCAACGGGTTGAGGTCGAGGTCATCAAGGTGTGCCCCGCCACGCGATACCTGACGCAAAAGATCGGTGCGGCCGACAGCTTCATCGAGCGAGCGCAGGCCCAGCGAGGCCAGGATTTCGCGCACTTCTTCGGCAATGAAGCTGAACAGGTTGATGACCTTTTCCGGCGTGCCGGTGAACTTAGCGCGCAGTCGCTCATCCTGCACGCAGACACCGACCGGGCAGGTGTTGGACTGACACTGACGCACCATCAGGCAGCCAATGGCCACCAGAGACGCCGTGCCAATGCCGAACTCTTCAGCCCCCAGCATGGCAGCGACCACGATGTCGCGACCCGTGCGCATCCCCCCATCGGAGCGCAGACGCACCTGACCGCGCAGATTGTTCATGGTCAGGACCTGATGCGCTTCGCTGAGGCCCAGCTCGAACGGCAGGCCGGCAAACTTGATCGAGGTAAGCGGCGACGCGCCCGTGCCACCGACCTGACCCGACACGAGGATAGCATCCGCTTTGGCTTTGGCGACCCCGGCGGCGACCGTACCGATGCCAGACTGCGACACCAGCTTCACTGTGACGCGGCAGTTCGGATTGATCTGCTTGATGTCATAGATGAGCTGCGCCAGGTCTTCGATCGAATAGATGTCGTGGTGGGGCGGCGGCGAGATCAGGCCCACGCCCGGCGTCGAATGGCGCATACGGGCGATGAATTCCGTGACCTTGAAGCCCGGAAGCTGACCGCCCTCACCGGGCTTGGCCCCTTGAGCGACCTTGATTTCGACCTCGCGGCACTGGTTGAGATATTCCGCGGTGACGCCGAAACGGCCAGAGGCGATTTGTTTGATGGCCGAGTTGGGGTTGTCGCCGTTCGGGCGGCGGACATAGCGTTCAGGGTCTTCGCCACCTTCGCCGGAGACCGAACGCGCGCCAATGCGGTTCATGGCGATGTTCAGCGTCTCGTGCGCTTCGGGGCTGAGCGCGCCCAGCGACATGCCGGGCGTCACAAAGCGCTTGCGGATTTCGTTGACCGATTCCACTTCCTCGATGTCGATGGGCTTCGACTTCGGCGCCCAGTCGAGCAGGTCGCGCGGGGCGGTCGGGGCGTCCTTCGACATCTTCGACACCAGACCCGAATAGGTCTTAAAGACCTTGTAGTCGCCGCGCGTCGTCGCGTCCTGAAGCAGGTGGATCAGCTTCGGCTGATAGTAGTGGGTCTCACCCGCGGCGCGCATCTTGTAGAAGCCGCCAATGGGGATCAGGGCGCGCTTCGAGGCCCAGGCTTCGGCGTGCAGCGCCTTCAGCTTGGTTTCGATACCGGCCAGACCGATACCGGAGATGCGCGAAGTCACGCCGGGGAAGAACTCACCGACCAGCGCCCGCGACAGGCCCAGCGCTTCGAATTCATAACCGCCACGATAGGAGGAGATGATCGAGATACCCTTCTTAGCGAGGATCTTCATCAGACCCGCCTCGATGGACTTCTTGTAGTTCATGAAGCACTTGTACGAGGTCTGGGCGCCGTAACGACCCTTGTCCAGACGCTCCTGCATCAGCTCCAGCGCCAGATAGGGGTTGATGGCGGTCGCGCCCACGCCGACCAGAACGGCGAAGGCGTGGCTGTCCATCGCTTCCGCCGAGCGCACGATGATCGAGACGAAGGAGCGCAGACCTTCCTGGACCAGACGGGCATGGACGCCCGCGGCGGCGAGGATCATCGGCACCCCCATGCGCTCAGGACCCGACTTCTGATCGGTCAGGACGATCATGGCGGCCCCGTTTTTCACGGCAGTCACGGCGTCATCGCGCAAGCTGTCGAGCACGGCGCGCAGGCCAGCCCCGGGAGCGGCACCTTCGGCGGGCAGCGGGAAGGAACAATCGAGCTCTGCCACCTGCCCCACATTGCTGGTGGCCAAGAGACGCTCATACATGCCCGTCGTCATGAACGGCGAGTCCATGACCAGCACATTGGCCTGCGTCGCGTCTTCGGCAAGGATGTTACCGAGGTTCTTGAAGCGCGTCTTGAGCGACATGCCTGCTTCTTCGCGCAGCGGGTCGATCGGCGGGTTGGTCACCTGTGCGAAGTTCTGACGGAAGTAGTGCGACAGGGGCCGCCACTTTTCCGACAGAACAGCCAGAGGCGTATCGTCGCCCATGGAGCCGATGGCTTCCTTGCCGTCCTTCACCATCGCATCGAGCACGGTGTCGAGGTCTTCGAGGGTGTGCCCGGCAGCGATCTGACGGCGGTCCAGTTCCTCACCGAAATAGGCGCGAGGTTCCGGCCCCGGCTCGATGATCGAATCGACATCGACCATATTCTCCAGCCACTTGGTATAGCTGTGCTTGGAGGCCAGCGCGTCAAGGATTTCGTCTTCGCTGAACAGCTTACCCGCTTCGAGGTCCACGGCGATCATGCGGCCGGGCGCGATGGTCATGCGGTGCGCCACGCGGTCTTCAGCCACGCCCGTCATGCCCGCTTCCGAACCAACGATCAAAAGGCCGTCCTTAGTCTGGGTAACGCGTAAAGGACGCAGACCATTGCGGTCCTTACCGGCAATAACCCAGCGGCCATCGGTGGCGCAAACGGCGGCGGGGCCGTCCCACGGCTCCATGACAGCGTTGCAGTAGGCATAGAGCGCGCGGTGTGATTCCGGCATGGTCACGGCCTGCTTGGACCAGGCTTCGGGGATCAGCAGGGCTTTGGCCATCGGGGCCGACCGCCCGGCACGCACCAGAAGCTCAAACACATTGTCGAGCGCCGCGGAGTCCGATCCGCGCGGCTGGATGACCGGCTTCACATCGCGATCATTGTCGCCAAAGGTCGCCGCCGCCATGCGGATTTCGTGCGACTTCATCCAGTTGACATTGCCGCGCAGGGTGTTGATTTCACCGTTGTGCGCCAGCATGCGGAAAGGCTGGGCCAGACGCCACTCGGGGAAGGTGTTGGTCGAAAAGCGCTGGTGGAAGACCGCCACAGACGACACGAAACGCGGGTCTTTCAGGTCGAGATAGAAATCATCGACCAGCTCGGCGCGGAACATGCCCTTATAGATCAGGGTCTTCGACGAGAAAGAACACAGATAGCAGTCAAGATTGGCCTCTTCGACACGCTTTTCGATGCGGCGGCGGCACAGGAACATGGCGCGTTCCAGCGCCTCTTCCTCAAGGCCGTCGGGCGCGGCCAGCATGATCTGCTCGATCTCCGGGCGCGTGGAATTGGCGCGCGTGCCCAGTTGCGACACATCGACTGGGGCCTGACGCCAGCCATAGAGATAGAAGCCTGAGCGCAGGATTTCGGATTCGACGATGGTCCGCGCCGCTTCCTGGGCGCCGAGGTCGTTGCGCGGCAGGAAGACCTGCCCCACCAGCACCGGGCCGGGGCGCGGCTCATGGCCGATATTGCGCACCTGCTCGCGGAAAAAGTCCTGCGGGACATTGATCATGATACCCGCGCCGTCACCTGATTTGCCGTCGGCATCGACTGCGCCGCGGTGGAACAGGGCCTTCAGCGCCTTGACCGCCAGTTCGACCACGTCGCGGCGCGGTTTGCCGTCGATTGCGCACACAACGCCCACGCCACAGGCATCAAATTCCGTGCGCGGATCATAGGCGTCGGCCTCGATCAGGGCGTTACGGTTGCGGTGATAGAGTTCGTAAGACGAGGAGCCGGAAGAGATCATTGAGCGGCCTCCAAAGAAGCGGAAACGTTTGACTGAATATAGTGGTGGATGTCGGCGGCGGCGTCCTGTCCTTCGCGGACGGCCCACACGACCAGCGACGCCCCGCGCACGATGTCACCAGCGGCAAAGACGCCCGGCACAAAGGTCTGGAACTCACCGGCCTGCACCTTGATCGTGCCCCACTTAGTGACTTCGAGGCCCGGCTGGTTGAACAGAACCGGGATGTTTTCCGGCTCAAAGCCCAGGGCCTCAATGATGATGTCGGCGGGCAGGTCATTTTCGGCGCCGGGGATGTCCTCGATGCCCTGACGGCCTTGCGCGTCCGGCGTCGTCAGACGCATACGCTGGATGCGCAGGCCCGACACGTGCGCGGCATCGCCCAGCACAGCCTTGGGAGCCGACAGCCATTCGAACTTGACGCCCTCTTCCTCGGCATTGGCCACTTCGCGGTCCGAGCCCGGCATATTGGCGCGGTCGCGACGATAGACGCAGGTCACAGCCTTCGCCCCCTGACGGGTGGCTGTGCGCACACAGTCCATGGCCGTGTCGCCGCCGCCGATGACCACGACGGTCTTTCCTTCGGCGTTCAGCGTGCCGTTGTCATAGGCTTCGACGGCATCGCCAAAGCCCTTGCGATTGGAAGCTGTCAGGTAGTCGAGCGCCGCGACCACGCCCTTGGAGCCGCAACCCGGCACGCTCAGGCGGCGCACCTTATAGACGCCGGTGGCGATCAGGAGGGCGTCATGCTTGTCGCGCAGCTCCTCGAACGACACGTCATTACCGATATCGCAGTTGAGGACGAATTCGACGCCGGAATCAGCGAGGCGCTGGGTGCGGCGCAGAACGACGTCCTTTTCCAGCTTGAACGACGGAATACCATAGGTCAAAAGCCCACCCGGACGGTCGTAACGGTCATAGATCGTGACCTTGTAGCCCAGCGTGCGCAGACGGTCGGCCGCTGCGATCCCCGCCGGTCCCGCCCCGATGATGCCAACGCTTTGTGAACGCTCCACTGCAGGCACGATGGGCTCTATCCAGCCCTCTTCAAAGGCCATGTCGTTTACATAGCGCTCGACCGCACCGATGGTGACGTTTTCCCAGCCTGACTGCTCCAGCACACAGGAGCCTTCGCACAGACGGTCCTGCGGGCAGATGCGGCCGCAGATTTCCGGAAGAGTCGAGGTCGCTGAGGACAGGCGGAAGGCCTCCTCAAAGCGCCCTTCGGCGGTCATGCGCAGCCAGTCAGGGATGTTGTTCTGTAGCGGGCAGCCAGACTGACAGAAGGGCACACCGCACTGCGCGCAGCGCGACGCCTGGGCATTGGCCTGCTCCGGTTTGAAATCGGCATAGATCTCATTGAAATTTGTGATGCGGGTCTTCGCTTCGGCCTTCGATGGCGTCTTCTTGTATTCAACGACGAAGCGGTTCGTCTCGTAGGTCATAGGCCCAACCTCACAACTCGGTGCAAAAACCTTCCGTCTCAGGAAGGAATGTTTAGCTTGTTACAGCGTGCTAAAACGCCCTAAAGCGCAAAAGCCCGCTGAGTTAAAGCGGAAAATGATGTTTTCCGACGTTTCCCGCCAAAATCGCGACCAAAAAGCAAGGTCGTGGGATTTTTGCCGGGGTAGTTACAAATCAGACTATTTCGCATGCCCTTTTTCCGGTTTTATCATCCCGTTTCCGGGGCGTAAACCGAAGGTCCTGACATGCGAACCCCCCAGTGTCTGCCGGGGCAATCCCGGCAAATCCTGAGGGGCGTTTCCGTTCCGGTTTTGTAAGTCCTTGCCGCTCGGTATGGGCGGGGCTGTCCTTGACCGGTTCCGGTTCAGCCCCTTGTCCCTTTGGCGGGCGTCCGGGCTATCCGTGCTGGGTCTCTCCGTGCTGTGTCGCGTCAAGACCCTCGATTTCCTGCTCCTCATCCACACGCAGGCCTGTGGTGAATTTGCAGATCATCAGAATGAGGAAGGTCACCACCGCGCTCCAGCCGATCACGACCAAGAGGCCCAGTACCTGTTTGAGTACGGTGGCGTCTTTTGCCAGTGCATTGATGCTTTGATTGGCGAAGACCGCCGTCAGCACCGCGCCCACCAGACCGCCGACACCGTGCACACCGAAGGCGTCGAGACTATCGTCGTATTTGAAGGCTTTTTTGAGGGCCGTCGCGCCAAAGAAGCAGGCGATGCCGCCTATGAAACCGATGGCCAGCGCGCCTTTAGGATCGACAAAGCCCGCCGCAGGCGTAATGGCGACAAGGCCCGCCACAATACCCGAAATCATACCGAGCAGCGTCGGTTGCTTGCGCTCAAACCATTCAACAATGGTCCAGCCGACGGCACCCGTCATGGCGGCGACAATAGTGTTAAGCACGGCCACGCTCGCAAGCGCATCCGCCGTCCAGGCCGAGCCGCCGTTAAAGCCCAGCCAGCCGACCAGCAGCAAGGATGCACCGATCATGGTGAAAGCCAGATTGTGCGGCGGCATGTAGTCGCGAGGGAACCCGCGACGCGGCCCCAGAACTAACGCGCAGACAAGGCCCGCAATACCTGAGTTGACGTGCACCACTGCCCCGCCGGCAAAATCAAGCACGCCCATCCCGCCGAGGAAGCCGCCGCCCCACACCCAGTGACACACCGGCGCATAGACGAGCAGTGTCCAAAGGGCCGTAAACAGCAGGAAGGCCGAAAACTTCAGACGCTCGGCAAAGGCCCCGGCGATGAGGGCCGGAGTGATGATTGCAAACGTCATCTGATAGGCGATCCACAAAAACTCCGGCAGTTGCGGCGCCAGACCGAACGCGGTGTTCATGGTCACGCCATTCAGTAGGAACGCATCGAAGGAGCCGATAAAGCGGTTCAGCCCTTCATTGCCATTGAGGCCGAACGACAGAGAATAACCGGCCACGATCCAAAGAACCGACACGACGACGGCTGCCGCCACTGACTGCGCCATGGTCGCCAGTACGTTCTTCTTGCGAACCATGCCGCCGTAGAACAGGGCCAGACCCGGCAGGGTCATCAACAGCACCAGCGCGGTGGAAACGATGATCCACGACGTGTGACCGCTATCAAGCGCCAACACCGCCTGATGCTTGAGAAGCGCCGGTGCTGCCGTCGCTGCTGCTGCCACTGATCCCGTCGTCATACCGCCTGAACCCCGATCGCACTCTGAAAAGGTTTGGAAAACTCGCATCTGCACACATCGCCCAGCCCTCAGGCTTGACGTTGCGCGTCACAGTTTTTCCGACATTTTTGCTCTTTGCGCGAAATTTTACCGAAAAGCGAGCAAATTTTGCGTTGGCCGGCAAAAAAATTCACAAACTAGGTTTCGCGATGTTGCAGGGGCGCAATTGCATGATGTCATAGCCATAGCCTCCTTGCGAGCGAGCAAGTCAAACCTCACGCCTCTGCGCAAAAAAGCGACGCCACATTGTGCGCATCACACTCTTTTTTGATCCACACAGGTGTTTCCAACGGATTTAAAATCGCCCTCCCGTAACGCCAAGGTCGCATATCAGGACTGACTGCGGCTGCATTTGGAAGAAACGACGACCGCCTTGGTCGATAGCGTTGAGGCTCGCCCGGGAAACGGTCGCGTATGGCTTTATGATAAGTTTAGGATCGGATCGGAGATGAAATACCGCTGTCTGGGAGAAGACACACCCGAGTTACGAAGGCGCCTTCAAGACGCGATGCGTTTGAAGGCGCTGACCTAGGAATGGCAATCTCAGATGTCGCGGCTGTCTCGGGCTTTGCGCAGAGACAAAATCTCTCTTCTAAGACGCTCATCAAACATGTCTATCACCCAAGTTTGGTAACAGCTGCCCCTGGCGACGTTATTACCATTTTCGCGAAAATGGTAATAACGTCGTGAAAGGCATATGCAGACAGCGCGGGCTATTGAGACGGCTCTATGCCCTAAACGCTTTTACCGCCGCGACAATTTCGGCTTGCGTTTCTGCTGTAAGGTAAGGGCTGAACGGCAGGCTGATCACCGTCTTTGCCTTGGCTTCGGATACGCCCAGATCGCCCGTGCCGGACGTGAACATATTGTAGCCCGGCTGTTGATGCAGGGGGATGGGGTAATAGACCGCCGTCGGAATTCCTTTTTCGCGCAGGAAGACTTGCAAGCCATCGCGGTTTTCATGCTCGATCGTATACTGGGCCCAGGTGGAGACGTAGCCGTCCTTCACATAAGGCACGCTGCTCACAAAACCGTCCAGCGCCTCATTGTAGCGTCCGGCCACCGTCTGACGCAGCGCGATCTCTTCGGCAAAAATGGCCAGCTTTTCGATCAGCACCGCCGCTTGAATCGTATCGAGGCGCGAATTCATGCCAATGCGGACGTTGAGGTATTTGGCCTCATGCACATAGTTCATGGTGGCCGCGTCGGTTGGTGTGGCGCCACCGTGGACACGGAACGAGATCAGACGCTCCAGCAGGGCATCATCATTGAGCACCACCGCCCCGCCATCGCCATAACAACCGAGCGGTTTGGCCGGATAGAAACTGGTCGAGGTGGCGTGCGCCCATTCAAGCGGTTGCTTGCCGTCAATCGTACAGCCAAAGCCCTGGGCCGAATCGGCAATCAGGAACAGGCCGTACGCTTGCGTGATTTTTGAGATCGCCGGATAATCAGCGGCCTGCCCGAACAGATCGACCGCGATGACTGCGGCGGGTTTCAGACGCCCTTCAGCCTTGACGGCGGCAATGGCAGCCTCAAGCTTGACCGGGTCCATATTGTAAGTTTTGGGGTCGATATCGACAAAGACCGGCTCGGCGCCGGTCATGGGCACCACTTCGGCGGTGGCGACGAAGGTGAAAGCTGGGACAAACACCGCGTCGCCTTTACCCACGCCCAGCCCCAGCAGGACCAGTTCGATGGCGTCCGTTCCGTTGGCGCAGGACAAGGCGTGCTTGGATCTCGCGAACTGAGCCAGATTAGCCTCAAAGGTCCTTACCTCCGGCCCCATAATGTAGGCACCGTGCGCCAGCACCTTTTTGATCCCATCTTCGATAGACGCGCCAATGCGTTCGCGCTGCGCACCTAGATCAATAAAGGGAATAGCCATGAGACACCTTCGGTAAGCCACATAAGTAGAGGCAGAGACTTATCACCCCTTGCGCCCGGCGCACCTCAAAAGGCATTACCTATCGTTTCATCTGCGGTCTATCGTCACGGTATCGCAGGCGGAATATTCGGATACCGTATACTCAGCCACTTGTCGGACATTTACGCGGGCGATGTGCCGTGCTAAGGCGGCGGCAGAAGTGATCCGCGGCCTTCGGATTTCGCTTGAGCCCATCGCGGCTTTTGCGCATAAGAGCCGCGTGTGAGCGCTAACATATTTTCACGGATACCCGTTCGGCATTGGTACGAGCGCGTGTCCGGGTCTATTTCCGTCGCACGGGCAAACGCCTAATTCATTCAGGGAGAGCTACCTTGACCACTTTCGGCAATCTGATCAACGGCGAATGGGTCGTTACCGGCACCACCTTCAACAACATCAACCCGTCGGACACCAACGACATCATCGGCGTCTATTCGACCGCCGGTGAGCCGGAAGTGAAGGCCGCCATCGCCGCCGCGCGGGCTGCCTTTGAAACCTGGCAGTACTCGACGCCGCAGCAGCGTTTCGACATCCTCGACGCCGCCGGGTCGGAAATCCTCGCCCGCAAGGCCGAGCTGGGCGCGCTGTTGTCGCGCGAAGAAGGCAAGACATTGCCGGAAGGTATCGGCGAAGTGACCCGCGCTGGTCACATCTTCAAGTATTTTGCCGGCGAAGCCCTCCGCGCCCACGGCGAAGTGCTCGATTCTGTGCGTCCGGGCATCAAGGTCGAAATCACCCGTGAGCCGGTCGGCGTCATTGGCCTGATCTGCCCTTGGAACTTCCCTATCGCCATCCCGGCGTGGAAAATGGCCCCGGCCATCGCTTTCGGGAACACCGTGGTGTGCAAGCCGGCTGAACTGACGCCGGGCTGCGCCTGGGCACTGGCCGACATCCTGACGCGCGCCGGCCTGCCCAAGGGCGTGCTGAACGTCGTCTTCGCGCGCGGTTCGGTCGCCGGCCCCCTGATGATCGACGGCTGCGACGCGATCACCTTCACGGGCTCCGTCCCGACCGGCACGCGCGTACGCGACGCCGCTGTGGCTAAGGGCAAGCGCATCCAGTGCGAAATGGGAGGCAAGAACCCGGTCATCGTGCTCGACGACGCGGATCTGAACATCGCCGTCAACTCAGTGCTGAACTCGTCCTTCTTCTCGTCCGGTCACCGCTGCACGGCCTCGTCGCGCATCATCGTGACGGAAGGTATCGCCGATAAGTTCGTCCAGGCTCTGGCCGATGCGGCCAAGGCCATCAAGGTCGGCGACAGCCGCGCCGACGGCGTTCAGATGGGCCCGATCGCCTCTCAGGAACAGCTCAAGATCGCGCAGGACGCCGTGGCCACCGCCAAGGCCGAAGGCGGCGTGGTCGTCGCTGGTGGCGAAGACCTGACGTTCGGGACGCCCGGCTACTATTACGCCCCGACCCTGATCGACAAGACGACCCCGGACATGTCGATCAACAAGGAAGAGGTCTTTGGGCCCGTCGCCTCGGTTATCCGCGTCAAGGATCTGGACGAAGCCATCAAGGTCGCCAACGACACCGAAATGGGTCTGTCGGCCGGTATCTGCACCTCGTCGCTGAAGGCCGCTGAAACCTTCAAGCGCAAGGCTCAGGCCGGTATGGTCATGGTCAACCTGCCGACCGCTGGCGTCGATTACCACGTGCCGTTCGGGGGCCGCAAAGCCTCCTCCTACGGCTCGCGCGAACAAGGCGCCTACGCCAAGGAATTCTACACCATCGTCAAGACGGCCTATACCTTCGCAGGTTAAGGTCGCTGGATAAAAAGGCGTGGGGGCAGCCTCCCCCACGCCCCGAAACGAAAAAGCGCCCTCGGAAACGAGGGCGCTTTTTTTGTACCGGAGAGGGCGAATGTTTAGCGGCTGGCCAGAGCCGTGCCGCGCACCAGCGCCACGAGTTCCGGGCTGGCCTGACGATACTGGATAGAGTCGATCTGATCATCGACGCCGCGCGCGTGGCCTTCGACCCACACCACCTTGCCGTTGGCCAGAGCGGCCTTGACCTTGAACTGCGTATCGAAATGCGAGCTTCCACCTTCGCAGCGATCAAGGTCCACCACTGCCTTGCGCACCGGGCCGGAGACGCTTTCGGCATCGGCCTTCACCGAGTCGGCGATCGCCTTGCCCACCATGCGCTCCTGCTGCGCGTCGCATTCGGCAAAGGCCGGCACGGCGAGGGTCAGAAAGGCCGCAGCGGCGGCGGCACCATAGACAGATTTCATCATGACGAATTCACTCCATTTTTTCTTGTTCTTGGGCGAATGCCTTGTTCAAGGGCGCAACCGTAACCCGTGGGACTGCCACTAAAGAATGCGCTAATTCAGGGGTTTGGCAACAGGAAATATTCCGGACCCTGATCAAAATCACGGATTTTTTACTGCCGACTTTTAATCAGCTTACGGATTAAATGACCGCATAATATTGTGAAACAAAAGAATTTTGGTCTTCAGGAGCAAAAAAGAAGCCCGACCAGGGGGCCGGGCTTACACTCAAAAATATTTCAAAAATCAGCCAATCGCCGAGGGATCATCGCGCTCCAGCGGGTCAGGTAAGGCCTGTCCGTCCGGCACAAAGTCCATAGCCACTGAATTGAGGCAATAACGCAGGCCCGTCGGGCGCGGACCGTCCTCGAACACGTGCCCCAGATGCGAATCGCAACGGCCGCAGCGGATTTCCGTGCGCACCATGCCGTGCGAGACGTCGCGCAGATAGCGGATATGTCCCTCACCCACCCCCTGATAGAAGCTGGGCCAGCCCGATCCCGAATGGAACTTGGCGCGCGAGGAAAACAGCGGCAGGGCGCACAGGGCGCAGGTGTAGAGCCCCTCTTCCTCATACTCATCGAACTTGCCACAGAAGGGCGGTTCGGTGCCGTGATCGAGAAGGATGCGCCGCGCTTCGGGATCGAGCTTTTCAGCCAGCAGGCGCAGCTTTTCGGGCGTAGGTGGGGTCAGATCGAACCCCAGTTCAGAACGAGCCATGCGGATATCCTTTTACAGTCTGCGCCCAATATAGGCACATCCGCCCGCCCTTCACAGGGGCTTAGACGGCGTATCCATGACTGAGCAGCCGCGCCCGGCATCCCTCGCGAACTGTCGCCCAATCGGCGCGAAGCAGCCCCAGCCCGATCACATCGTGCGGCCCATCGGATTTGATAACGTGGCGGCGAAAATGCGCCTCTGTCTGAAAGCCAAAGGACTGGTGCAACTTCCACACGGCGCCATTGCTTTCCAGCACCTCGCACCACAGCTTTTCGAGATTGAGGACGTTAAACGCATGCTCGATCATCTGATATTCGACCCACGCCCCCAAGCCTTTGCCGCGCGCCGTGGTTTCGGCCAGATAGAAGGCCCAGGCGGCCTTTTTGGACACCAGGTCGATATCGACAAAATTGGCCAGCCCGACCGGCTGCCCGTCCCATTCGATGATGAAATAGCGCCGCGTCTCATTGCCGCTTAGGGCTTCAAACCAGGCCTCATGCCGCTCACAGGCGATCGGGGTGTCGGTGTACATGTACCGGCGTACTTCTTCACGATTGCGCCAGTCAAACAGGCGCTCGCGGTCTTCACGAGCCAGGGGTCGCAGGGTAGCCAGAGAAGGTGACGCCAACATGAGGACTGCATCTTTCACAGACGGAACCCTGTGAGGATAACGCTGTGCGGTTAATATCCGGTTCGTGGGGCTTCAGAAGCGCTTTAGCCGCCCTAAACCCATTCTGCACAAAGCATCGCTTTCCTTTGAAGCGGTCGGGGACTAAAAGCCACTGCAAAGAGGCACCAGACCCTCACCTTTTGAACCGCCGCGGACTCTCCTTATGCTCGCACTGCCGCTCTCCTGGCCGCTCGAAGGCCGGCGCGTCGTCCTGATCGGGACGGGCGACTGGCTTGCGCGCAAGCTGACCCTACTGCGGCGTACCCCGGCGGTCTTAGGCGTCTATACGCCGGACGATGAGGCGACCTATGAGGGCGTGGTGCCCGAGCGCCGCTGGCCCACGGTCGAAGATCTCAGCGACGCCACCTTTGTCATCGTGGCGTTTGAGGATCGCGCGCTGGCCGAACAGGGGGCGGCACTGGTGCGCGCGGCACATAAACCGCTCAATGTCGTCGATAATCCGGATCTCGGCGACTTCCACGTCCCAGCCATTATCGATCGTGGTCCCCTGTCAATCGGGGTGGCCACCGGCGGCACCGCTCCCGTCCTGGCGCGGGAGACCCGCCGCCGCATCGAGGCGGCGGTGCCGCCGTCGGAGGCGCAACTGGCGGAATTTGCCGTGCGTCTCAGCCCGCACCTGCGCGCCCTGCTGCCCCAGGTCGATGACCGTCGCCGCTTCTGGGAAACCGTGCTGGACTCCGACGCCGCGCGTCTGGCGCGCGAAGGCCGCATTGATCAGGCGGTCGAAATCGCCCTTGCGGCCGCACGTAACCCGCAACCGCGTCAGGGCGTTGTGCATCTGGTAGGGGCTGGGCCGGGCGATCCGGAGCTTTTGACGCTGAAGGCGCTGCGCCTCCTTAGCGAGGCCGATGTCATCGTTTATGACCGGCTGGTCGGCGATGGCATTATGGACCTGGCGCGACGCGACGCCGAGCGCTTCTATGTGGGCAAGGCGCGCTCCAACCATTCGGTGCCGCAGGATCAGATCCACAGCCTGCTGGTCGAACAGGCGCGTCTGGGCAAGCGCGTCGTGCGGCTCAAAGGGGGCGATCCGTTCGTCTTCGGGCGCGGTGGCGAAGAAGTCGAAGCGCTGAAAGCGGCGGGTATTGAAGTCCACATCACGCCGGGCATTACGGCGGCGCTGGGCTGCGCGGCTTCAACGGCTGTGCCCCTGACGCACCGCGATCATGCGCAGAGCGTCAGCTTTATCACCGGGCACGCTAAGGACGGAGATTTCGAGCACAATCCACTGGCGCTCGACTGGGACCGGCTGGCGGCGCATCACCACACGCTGGTCGTCTATATGGGCATCCACACCGCCCAGACGATTTCTGAAAAGCTGACCCAGCATGGGCGCGCGCCCGATACGCCGGTTCTGGTGGTCGAAAACGGCACCCGGCCCAACGAGGTTCGCAGACTGACCTGTCTGTCTGATTTACCGGAAACCCTGCGCGCCGACCCGCCCAAGGGCCCGGCCCTGCTCATTATCGGCGAAGTCGCCGCTCTTTATCAGCCGACGGCCGCGCACCCCGCCGTCGCCGAACCTGCGAGGATTGCATGAAACTCCTGACCGCCAATCGCCTGACCGATGGTCTGGTGCTGTGGTACGCCGGAGGCCCGGACCTGTCGGGCTGGACCGAAGACGCGGCGCTGGCCACCCGCCTTGAGGACGAGGTGGCGGCCGCGCTGCTGGAAGAATGGAAGGCGCGCGAAACCGATGTGGTCGCGCCCTACCTTGTGCCACTCATTGATGAGAATACCCTGGTCAAGCGCGAATATGTGCGTGAGCACGTACGCGCAAATGGCCCTACCGCGGGTCAGACCGCCTTCGACACCGCCCGTCAGCACCAGCGCGGAGAGGTTTTCTAATATGTATCAGTATGACCAGTTCGACCACGCCATGGTCGCCGCCCGCAACGCCGAATTCAAGGATCAGGTCGAACGCCGCCTGAAGGGCGAGCTCAGCGAGGATCAGTTCAAGCCGCTGCGTCTCATGAACGGCCTCTACCTGCAACTGCACGCCTACATGCTGCGCATCGCCGTGCCCTACGGCGTGCTGTCATCGCGTCAGATGCGCACCTTCGCCCACATTGCGCGCACCTATGACCGCGATTTCGGCCACTTCACCACGCGTCAGAACATTCAGTTCAACTGGATCAAGCTGGCCGACACGCCGCAGATTCTCGAAGACCTGGCCGCCGTTGAAATGCATGCCATCCAGACCTCGGGCAACTGCATCCGCAACACCACCACCGATCAGTTCGCCGGGGCGGCAAAGGATGAGATCGACGATCCGCGTCCGTGGGCCGAACTGATCCGTCAGTGGTCTACCTTCCACCCGGAATTCACCTTCCTGCCGCGCAAGTTCAAGATCGCCATTACCGGCGCGACGCGTGACCGCGCGGCCATTCGCGTGCATGACATCGGGCTGCAACTGACCGACAAGGGATTTGATGTCTATGTGGGTGGCGGCATGGGTCGTACGCCGCATCTGGGGCACTTGATCAAGTCAGGTCTGCCCGGCGAAAAGCTGCTCAGCTATCTTGAGGCGGCGTTGCGTGTGTATAACCGGTATGGCCGCCGCGATAATATCTACAAGGCGCGTATCAAGATCCTCGTCTCGGCGCTTGGGCCGCAGGAATATGCCCGTCAGGTTGAAGACGAATGGGCCACGCTCGATCAGGCGCAGATCGACGCCCCGCACGCTGAAATCGCGCGCATCAAGAGCTTCTTCCCGCAACCGACCTATACCGATAAGGCGTATGACGCCGCAGCACTTGAACGTGCCAAGGCAGCCGATGCCGGATTTGCCCGTTGGGTGCGCAACAATACACTGGCCCACCGCCGCGACGATCACGTGTCAGTGACGATCTCACTGAAACCCACCGGCCTGCCGCCGGGCGATGCCTCTTCGGCGCAGATGGACGTCATGGCCGATGCCGCCGATCGCTTCGGCTACGGCGAATTGCGCGTCAGCCATGAGCAGAACGTTATCCTGCCGCACGTCGCTAAAGCCGATCTTTATGACCTTTATCGCCTGCTGGATCAGAACGGACTGTCTTCTGCCAATGTGGGCAAGATCACTGACATGATCGCCTGCCCCGGCCTCGACTACTGCTCGCTGGCCAACGCGCGTTCCATTCCGCTGGCGCAGGATATTTCGCAGCGCTTTGCCGACGCCGAACTGACGGACAAGATCGGCGATCTTCAGATCAAGATTTCCGGCTGCATCAACGCCTGTGGTCACCACCATGTCGGCCATATCGGCATTCTGGGCGTCGATAAGCAGGGGGAGGAATTCTATCAAATCCTCTTGGGTGGCCGCGCCGATGAGAGTGCGGCGCTGGGTGTCATTACAGGCAAGGGCTTAAGCGCCGAGGCCGTACCCGCCGCGCTGGAACGCCTGATCAAACTCTATCTCGACCTGCGCACGGATGAGACCGAGCGCTTTATCGACACCGTAGGCCGCCTTGGCCGCGACGCCTTTGCCGGAGCCCTGCATGAGCCTGCTTAATTCTTCCCACGCGCCGCAACTGGTCAGTGATCAGGGCGAAGTGCGCGCCAATGGCTGGACCCTGGTGGCCGACGACGAGGCCATCGGTGTCGATCAGGCGGTATTGAGCTTTGTGCGCGCCGTCAATGAACTGGATGGGCTGAACGGCCGCTACGGCGTGCGCATCGCGCCAGGTGACGATGTGCGTTTACTGGCGCCGTTCCTGTCCAAGATCGCGCTGATCGAAGTGGCTTTTCCCGGCTACCGCGACGGGCGCGGCTATTCGACCGCGCGCATCCTGCGTCAGGACTTAGGCTTTGACGGCGAGATCCGCGCCGTCGGGGACGTGCTGCGCGATCAGCTGTTCTGGATGATGCGCTGCGGTTTCGACACCTTCCTGTTGAAGGACGCCGACCCGGCGGGCGCGATCACGTACGCACGCACTTTGTACAAAAATGCCTATCAGTCCGCCGCCGACGGTCTGAAACCCGTATGGGCCCTGCGCCATCCCGCGTAAGGTCCGGAGTCCGTTATGACTGTCCTGATCAATAATCTGGTGGCCGATACACCTGAACACGAGCGCGCGCGGCAACTGTCGGCCAAGTACGAAGGCTGGAACGCCGAGTCGATCCTGCGCGATGCTATCGGGCAGGAATTCGCCGGCAAGATCGCCCTCACCTCGTCCTTCGGGGCCGATGCGGTGGCACTTTTGCATCTGGTGGCGAAGATCGACCGCACCACCCCGGTGATCTTCCTAGACACCGACCGCCATTTCTTTCAGACGCTGCAATATCGCGATGAGCTGGTGGACTTGCTGGGGCTGACCAACCTCACCAATCTGCGCCCGGCGCTGGAAGACATCCGCGCGCTCGATCCCAAAAACACCCTGTTCCAGTCAGACCCCGACGCCTGCTGCGACTTCCGCAAGACGAAGCCTTTGGCGGCGGTCACGAAGGACTACGCGGCGTGGATTTCGGGCCGCAAGCGCCATCAGGCGGCGACGCGCGCCAATCTGTCGGTCGTCGAATTTGACGGTCGTAACTTCAAGATCAATCCGCTGGCCAACTGGACGGCTCAGGACGTGGCTGACTACATCCGCGTCCATAACCTGCCCGAACACCCGCTGGTGGCGCAAGGCTATCCGTCGATTGGCTGCTTCACCTGCACCAAGCCCGTGGAAGACGGTCAGGACGCCCGCTCCGGCCGCTGGGCCGGTCAGGACAAGACCGAATGCGGCATCCACCTCAGCGTCTATGAGGACGGCGAAGGGATATAAGGCTCACTGAAACCTTGCCTGGCTAAGGCCGGCCACTTTTTTGCGGTCTGGACGGTGAAAAATCCCTCGGGACTTCCCTTTGGGATTTTTCTACTGACTTGCTTACTAGGGCGCGACGAAGAAGGTCTTTGAGCAGTATTCGCAGGTGATATGCACCTGACCGTCCGGCTCCAGCATGTCGGACTGTTCATCCGCCGAGAAGGAGCGCACAAGTTCCTCGACGCGGTTTTGCGAACACCGGCACAGCTTGGCGATCGGTTTGGGCGGTGACAGACGCACACCGTCTTCGTGGAACAGGCGATAGAGAAGGCGCTCCGCCTCCAGCTCGAAATCGGTGAGTTCCTCTTCGCCCAACGTCGCAAACAGGGCGCGCACGTGCTCAAACGCCTCGCGCGTATCGCCGCGGCTGTCGTCACCAGCCAGTGCCTGAATCATCGCACCGGCGGCGCGCCATCGCTCACCGTTGGGCGTCGTTTCGCGTGACACAGCCAGCTTGATCTGCGTCGGAATCTGTTCGGACTGCGCAAAATAGTGCTCGGCGCACAAGGAGAGGGAATCGCCCTCAATCGGCGTCACGCCCTGATAGCGGTCACCCATGCCGTCGGGCTCCAGCGTCATGATGAAGGTGCCCTGCCCCAAAAGTTGCTGCGCGCCCAGGGACTGAAACTTGCCGGCATTTTCGGCCTCAAGCGCTTTCAGCTCCTCCGGATCAAACCGGCAAAACCCACGCAGTGAGCCGCGTGTGTCGTAGTCGGCCACGACATAGCGCACCACGCCCTGTCCCTGGGCCTGCATGATCAGTCGCCCCTCGAACTTCAGCGCCGAACCGACCATAACCGCCAGTACACAGGCCTCACCTAAAAGCGTCGCAATGGCGTCCGGATAGGCGTGGGCGTCAAGAATCGCGTTCAGCGTTTCGTCAAGGCGCACCAGACGCCCATGCACGGGAAGCGTGTCCAGCACAAATCGAGCGGCATAGTCCTGCGACGGCAAAGGATAGGAGGTCATCGAAAATCACACAAAAAGGGACATAGGCGGCGGAGATAGTTTCAACCTTGACCGGTTTCAAGGCATTACTGCGGCAATACTGACACCTTAGCCGATCCGCCCGGTCAAAAAAAGCCGAAGACGCAGGAAATACTGACAAAGGCGGTTGTCTTGCGGGGGCTTTTGGCCTAATCCCGCGCATAAATTTTGGTGGCTTTAGCGACCCGTCTTTACCCTTACACTATCGCGCATCTGATCCGAAAACCGGTGCCCACGTTTTCGGGATGCGCTCAAACGGACATGATCATGCACATGGCTCCCGCAAGCGTAAACCTCGCGACACTCGTTCTCGATTTCGATTCGACCTTCACCAGGGTCGAAGCGCTCGATGTGCTGGCTGAGCAGCTGTTTTCGAGCGATCCCGCGCGCCTGACGGACCTCAAGTCGATCAAGGATCTGACGGACCTGGCTATGTCGGGGGAGATTGGCTTTGGTGAGGCGCTGCAACGCCGTATCGCGATCCTGAAGCCGTCACGCGCCGATATTGAGGCGCTGGCCGAGGCGCTGAAAGCACAGGTGTCGGCCTCCATCGCACGCAATCGCAAGGTGTTTGAGGAAAACCCCGGCAAGATCCGCATCATCTCCGGCGGCTTCCACGAATTTATCGACCCTGTCGTGGCTGACTACGGCATCAAGCCGGAGCACGTGCTGGCCAATCGCTTAATCTTCGGTGATGACGGTGTGGCCACTGGCGTCGATCTGGACAACCCGCTGTCGAAGGACGGCGGCAAGATCGTGGCGCTCAGAAGCTGGGCCGACCTCAACGGGGCCATTGTGATGGTCGGCGACGGCTGGACCGATTACGAGGTCTATCAGGGCGGCGCAGCCGATCGCTTCTATGCCTTCACCGAAAACGTCAGCCGCGAAAAGGTCGTGGCCGCCACGACCGCCAGCGAAGCGACGCAGGTCGTCGCTTCGTTTGACGAGGTACTGCATAACGAAGGCTATGAAGGCCGTTACTCCTTCCCGCGTTCGCGCATGAAGATGCTGCTGCTGGAAAACGTCCACCCGGTCGCTATCCAGCACTTCCGCGACGAAGGCTATGACGTCTCGACGCTGAAAGGGGCGCTTGATGAAGACGTCCTGATCGACGCGATCCAGGGCGTACACGTTCTGGGCATCCGTTCTAAAACGACGGTGACACGCAAGGTGCTCGACGCCGCCGACAAGCTGATGGCCATCGGGGCCTTTTGTATCGGTACCAATCAGATCGACCTCAAGGCGGCGTCGGAAAAAGGCGTGGCGGTGTTCAACGCCCCCTATTCCAACACCCGTTCGGTGGTGGAAATGGTCATGGGTCTGACGGTTATCCTGACACGGAACATCTACGACAAATCGATCCAGATGCACACCGGTAAGTGGGACAAGTCCGCCACCGGTGCGCACGAAGTCCGCAATAAGACGCTGGGCATTATCGGCTATGGCGCCATTGGCTCGCAGCTCTCGGTCTTGGCCGAAGCCTTTGGAATGCGCGTCATTTATTATGATGTTGCCGAAAAGCTGACCATGGGCAACGCCAAACGCTACCGGACCATGGATGCGGTTCTGGCTGAAGCCGATGTCTTGTCGCTGCACGTCGATGGGCGCGCTGAAAACAAGAACATCTTTGGCAAGGCGCAGTTTGCGAAGATGAAAGACGGCGCGCTGTTCATCAACCTGTCGCGCGGGCACATTGTCGATATCGAGGCCCTGGCCGAAGCCGTCCGTACAAAGAAGATCTACGGCGCCGCCGTCGATGTCTTCCCCGAAGAACCGCGCACCAATGATGATCCGTTTGAAAGCCCGCTTATGGGCCTGCCCAACGTCATCCTGACGCCGCACATCGGCGGGTCGACCGAAGAGGCGCAGGAAGCCATAGGTGAGTTCGCCTCAGAGCGTCTTTTGAACTTCATCAGCCGTGGCGACACCACCTTCTCGGTCAACATGCCCAACGTGCAACTGTCCGAGGTCGAAGGGCGTCACCGCTTCTTGCACATCCATCAGAACGTCCCGGGCGTCATGGCGGCGATCAACAACATCATCGCCAAGTACAATCTGAACATTCTGGCGCAGCATCTTAAAACCAATGAGCAGCTGGGCTATGTGATCGTCGATGTGGACCGCGGGTATTCGCGCGAGGCTCTCGATGAGCTGAAAGCGGTTACCGGCACGCTCAAATTCCGCTCTCTCGTCTAAGGCTGTCGACCCCACACCTCTTCAACCCTGTCTTTTTCAGGGATCTCGTGAGGAAGATCTTTAAAATGGGTCACGTCCAGACAGACGGGTTACCATAAGCTCACGGCGGTAGCCCTCACCCGGCCGTTGTCAGACCTTTTTCTGGAGAGAAGACGACGGGGCGGCGAAGCCTATGGCAACTCTATGGCCTTCTGGCGCTGAAACCGCAGATAAGGCGCTGAATGCGCGTCTTGATAACAATAGGCGCTTTCTGGATGCGCTCCCCAATCCGGTGCCCACGGGCAAGAAACCAAGGGCGTGGTTTGAAGCCAATTCTGAGGCTCTGGGTAATGATCCTCAGGCCTATGGCGGGTATCAGGGCCTGTTTATGAGAGACGCGCGCGATCTCGCCAAACAAGATGAATTTTGCACCGTCATTGCACCGGCCTCAGCTCGGGCGTAAGGTCTCTTCAGGTCTGTAGCGGCTACATCCGGGATGTCTCAAACCCTGACTTTCCGGATGGGCGGCTTAGTGAGGTAGATGAGGCGTCACCATGCTGCGGGACTTTCCCGTCCTATTCGAAACGCTGAAAACGCTGATGCTCAACGCGGCGCCAAATATGGCGGTTGAGACTGCGTCAGACGGCTGTCTTACCGTTAAGACGCGTTGGATCGAAGCGCGAACGGGAGAGCCCGCCTGGTTTGGCTGGATCGCCATCAAAAAATCCTATGTCGCCTACCATCTCCTGCCGCTCTATAGCCTGCCGGAATTGAACGCGCTTGTGCCGGCAAGCCTTGAGAAAAAACGCCAGGGCAAAACCTGCTTTGCCTTCAAGAAAGCAGATGAAGCCCTGCTTGAAGATCTTCGCGCCTTAACCCTGGACCTGGCAGAAAAAGAGGCCGACCTTCGAGCGGCTATCGGCCAGGTCTCGCCCATCCTTCGGAGCTGAAAATGATGCCATTGAAATGCAGCCTCAGAGGGGCAAAAGGGTTTAGCCTTACCCTGCCAGTATGGCTCCTGGTTGCGTCCGCTCAGGCGTTAGGCGCCCAATCTGCGCCTTTGGCCCCGGTGGAGACAAAGTCGGAGGCAACGTCTGCCACTGAAACACGTCGCGAACCTCCGCGTGTCTTACCGGCACGCATTGAAACGCCTAACAACACGCCGGGTCGCGTCACGGTATCACCCGTCGGTGCGTTTTCTGAGCTCGTTATTTCGGGGCAGTCGCCCAATGGGGTGGCAAGTGTTGAGGGACAAACCCTGATTTTTACCCCGAAGGCCGACTATGCAGGCACGACCTATTTTACTTACCGCGCCATAGGTCCAGGAGGTGCGAGCCTGACAGGCACCGTCACAGTAAAGGTCGCTGAGGTCGAGGGCCTGGTCGAGATCAGGCAGTTAGAGACGCGGTTATCACCCAATAAGCAGGTGGCGCTCACCTTACAAAACGATGGCAATCTCGTTCTTAAGAGGGGCGCGGACGTCTTATGGACGTCTCAGACGTGGAACACGCCTGCAAACGTACTGCGCCTTGCCCCCAACGGGGATCTGGAACTACGCTACAAAGGAAAGACGTTCTGGAAAGCCGCCACGGCAGGGCGCGCAGGCACGGATATAAAGGTCACCGATAAAGGGGCCTTCGTTGTGGTGAATAAATCAGGCAAGGTCGTCTGGAGCTCCGCGCGGCCCTGAAGGGGTGAGAGGGCATACAAAAACAAAGGGCCGTGCGATGCGCGGCCCTTTTGCTTGAACTCTAATCCAGAAAAAAGACGTCTTCCTCCGGCGGCGGAATATCCAGCCCGGCAAGACGACGCCATGCCTTCCATACGGGTTCTGGCACGCGCGGCGGGCGGGCCCCGTTCGGATCGACTTTTTGCGCGAAGCTGAAACGCAGTCCCATCTTGTGTGGCTGGGTCCATACCGGCGAACCGAACTTGACCATCTGGCCGCTCACATCGAGCAACCACAGGTCCCCGGCCTTATGCGGCATGTCCTTTACCAGAACCTGCGCACCTGAGGCGCTCTGGTTGACGATTTCGCAAGCCACCTCGGCACCGCCGGGCACCAAGAGAAGCGCGCCCTTTGCTTTGCAGTCAAAACGCGGCTCGGCGCGGCGGTTCTGGAACTGCTGAAACGGTTGAATGACCTCGACCCCCGCCTGCGGCGAGGTCACGGAAGCTAATGGAGGACGATCGTGTGATCCGGGCATAGAATTCGGGGCGTTCCGCGCAGTGGTGGTGTTGAGATAGTAAACGGACATTTGCAAAAAGTTCTTTAAATGTGTGCAACAAGGCACGTTCATGCATACGCACGAACCGGGCCACGAGAGTACGAAACGCGACTTAATTATCGAGAACGCTGAAATGTGGCCCATGTGGCCGGGGCATTAAGCGCCAAACGGCAATGCACCTGAATTGACGCGAACGATAAGACGTAGCGGTGAAGACTTCCTTTACAGGGGTTGACTTTTCCACCGCCGCATCGCATATGGCGGCTTGCTGCGGTGCAATGCCGCACCTGACTGGCCGCGTGAGGTCGGGCGACCCTTTGTCCCGACAAGCCAGTTTTAACGGATGACAGATGTGCGAACCCGTTCGCGCTTGATAATCTTTAAAAATTAAACCCGAGAGCTAAGACACGCGCTGGCCTCATCCGAAACCGCCCGCTACGCCGCATACGCGCGTTCGGGCCAGAGGATGGTGTGCGCCGGTCTTTTGCCGGATGTGCGCGCATCCGTATTGAAAGCGCATCGTCTTGACGACCTTCAAAGATCTGGGCCTCTCGGCCAGCCTTCTCTCCACCCTCGAAAAAGAGGGCTATCACACCCCTACCCCCATCCAGGCGCAAGCCATCCCTATCCTGCTGAACAAGCATGACCTTCTGGGTATCGCCCAGACCGGTACGGGCAAGACGGCGGCCTTCGCCCTGCCCATCCTGCACCACATCCTCAGCAACCGCATTATACCGGCTCCGCGTTCGTGCCGGGTGCTGGTCCTGTCGCCGACGCGCGAACTGGCGACCCAGATTGCCGACAGCTTCAAGGCCTATTCCAAGGGTCTGGGGCTTCAGATCGCCACCATTTTCGGCGGCGTGAAGTACGGCCCGCAATATAAGGCTCTGCAAGGCGGCATCGACATCCTGGTTGCCACACCGGGTCGCCTGATCGACCATATCGAACAAAAGACTATCGACCTTAAGGCCGTGGAACATCTCGTCCTCGACGAAGCCGATCAAATGCTCGACATGGGCTTCATCAAGCCGATCCGTCAGGTTGCCTCGCGCCTGCCGGCTCAGCGTCAGAACCTGTTCTTCTCGGCCACCATGCCGAAGGAAATCGCCGGTCTGGCCAACGAACTGCTGACCAATCCGAAAAAGGTCGAGATCACGCCGGAAGCCACTACGGCCGAGCGCGTGACCCAGCAGGTCATCTTCATCGAGCAGCAGCGCAAGCGCGCGCTTCTGTCGGAGCTTTATGCCGATGAGAAGCTGGCCCGCACCCTGATCTTTACGCGCACCAAGCGCGGGGCTGACCGCGTCGCCGCCTATTTGCAGGCCGGGGGCGTAGAAGCCGCCGCCATCCACGGCGACAAGAACCAGTCGCAGCGCGAACGCGCGCTTCAGGCCTTTAAGGCGGGTCGCGTGCGCGCGCTGGTGGCCACCGACATTGCCGCGCGCGGCATCGACGTTGATAATGTCACTCACGTCATCAATTACGAACTGCCCTTCGTTGCCGAAGCCTATGTGCACCGTATTGGCCGTACCGCCCGCGCGGGCAAGGAAGGCCATTCGATCACGCTGGTCGCCGATGATGAGCGCAAGCTCCTGAAAGACATCGAGCGCATCACGCGTCAGCGCATCCCGTCGTGGGATCGCCGCAAGGATCAGGCGCTGAAACTGCTCGACGAAGCCATCCTCGCCTCGGGTCAGACCGAAAAGCCGAAGACGCCGGACCGCGTTGTCGAAAAGACCGCCCGTCACCTCGACCCGGACGCCGAGCGTGTGCACAAGCGTTCGCGTAATCGTCCTAATCGCGATGAGCGTCGGGGCAATGGCCGCGATGGCGATAATTCGCGCGGTGAACGCACCTTTGGCAAGAAGGACGCCTTCGGTAACCGCGCCGAGCGTCAGGCCCGCTTTGAGCGTCCGGAACGCACCGAGCGTTACGACCCGATGGCCTCTGATCGCGCGCCGACCAAGGCGTCTCGCGAATTCCCGGCAGCTGAGCGCGCGTTTGGCGACAAGCCGCGCTTTGACGGGCCGCGCGGCGAAAAGCCCCGCTTCGATAAGCCGAAGGGCGAGCGTCCCTTCAAAAAGCGTGATGACGCCCGTGGCGAAGGCCGCAGCGATACGCGCACCTTCGACGAGCGTCCGGCGCGCCCGGCGGCGGAACGTGCCGGTGAACGCCCTACGGGTGAACGTCGGGTCGATGAGCGCAAGAAAAAGCCGTTCGGCAAGTCGGCCAGCGGCAAGCTCGGTGGTCGCAAGACCAACACCAAGCCGCGTGCTCATCACAATGAGCCGGTCAACCGTTCGGAAGGCGCGCAACTGAAGCGCCGTTCGCGTAACGGTTAAACTCAGCCGGGAGACGGATAAGCCCGTCTCAACCGTACTGAATTTTCCGCATTGTGAAGACGACACATTTCCGCTTTAACTGATCTAAATGGTGCCCCCTGAAACCTTTTCAGGGGGCATTATCTTATGGAGTGGCGATATGCGGACTAAGGGTTTCGCGCCTGACCGGCGCACGACGATCGGCCTGATGGCCGCCTTGATGGGTACGACCTTTCTGACGGCTTGCGAGCCGAAGGTTGAACCGGCTTCGGACGATTCCGCGCCTCTGGCTCTGGTACGCAGCGCCAAAGATGTCCACTCCTATGCCGACCCCAATGTGGCGCGCGTGCGTCACGTCGATCTCGACCTCACCGCCGATTTTCGCGCCAAGGTGCTGAAAGGCACCGCCGCCCTGACGCTTCAGACCGCACCGACAGCCAGGCAGGTTGTGCTTGACGTCAAGGCGCTCGATATCGAAGGCGTCACCGATGCTTCTGGCGAACCGTTGAAATACGCGCTCGGCACGGCCCACCCTATTTTTGGCGCGCCGCTGACCATCGAACTGCCCCAAGGCGCACAGAAGGTGGTTGTAAAGTACAAAACCACCGCCAATACGCAGGCCCTTCAGTGGTTAGACCCGTCGCAAACCGAGGGCAAAAAGCACCCCTTCCTGTTGTCGCAGGGCCAGTCGATCCTGACCCGCACCTGGATTCCGACGCAGGATTCCCCGATGGTTCGGCAAACCTATAGCGCCATCATCCGGGTACCCGCTCCGCTCAAAGCGGTCATGAGCGCCGAGATGCTGACGCCGGATGGTGAGGCGTCACCCGGCAACGGGGATTTACGCGCCTACCGCTTCAAGATGGATCAGGCGATCCCACCCTATCTGATCGCACTGGCCATCGGCGACATCAGCTTCCGTCCGACCGGCGACCGCACAGGCGTCTATGCGGAAAGGGCAACGATAACCCGCGCGGCGGTAGAGCTCGAAGACCTCGAAAAGTTTGTGGCCGCCGCCGAAAAGCTTTATGGCCCTTATCGCTGGGGCCGCTATGACGTTCTGATCCTGCCACCCTCCTTCCCCTTCGGTGGCATGGAAAATCCGCGCCTGACCTTTGCTACGCCGACCATTCTGGCCGGGGACAAGTCGCTGGTGTCGCTGGTCGCCCACGAACTGGCGCATTCGTGGTCGGGCAACCTGGTGACGAATGCGACCTGGAACGATTTCTGGCTCAACGAAGGTTTCACCACCTATTTCGAGAACCGCATTATGGAGGAGATGTACGGCAAGGACCGTGCGCTTATGCTGCAAAGCCTTGGCTACAGCAGCCTTCAGGAGACCCTGGCCGGCGCCAAGGAACCGGGCCTGACGCAGTTGCATACCGACCTAAAGGGCCGCGACCCGGACGATGGCTTCTCGGACATTCCTTATGAGAAAGGCGCGGCCTTCCTGCGCCTCCTGGAACAGACCTACGGCCGAAAGAAGTTTGACGCGTGGCTTAAAGGCTATTTCACGCGCTATGCGTTCAAGAGCATGACCACAGCAGGCTTTGTCGAAGACCTGCGCGAAACGCTTCTCAAAGGTGATCCGGGTGCGGAGGATCGCCTGAAGCTGGATGAGTGGCTTTATAAGCCCGGCCTGCCGTCTAACGCCATCAAGCCGCAATCCGAAGCCTTTGCGAAGGTTGAGGCGCAAGTCGAGGCCTTCACCAAAGGCACCCCGGCCAAGTCTCTGGTCACCGAGGGCTGGGTGACGCAGGAATGGCAGCATTTCATCGAGTCCCTGCCGGAAACCCTCTCTCTGGAGCAGATGAAGGATCTCGATACGGCCTTTGCCTTTACCAGCTCGCGCAATTCAGAAATCCTGTTTGCCTGGCTGAAACTGGCCATTGCGCACCGTTATGAACCGGCCCTGCCGGCGCTGGAAACCTTCCTCACCTCGCAAGGCCGCCGTCGCTTCGTCAGCCCGCTCTACACGGCCCTGATGGCGCAAAAGGGCTGGGGCGTTGACATGGCCAAGCGCGTCTATGCGAAGGCGCGCCCGCTCTATCACTCAGTGACGCGCGCCACGGTGGATGAAACCGTAAAGTAGAGCGATCCTTAAGGTTCTTGGATTAAAGTGTACGGAAAGTTTTATATTTTCCGTACACAAATCATGTCTGACACCGCCTCCCGCACCCTCCTTATCGTCGATGATCATGAGATCAATCGCCGTCTGGCATCGCTGTTTTTGCAGCCGCTCGGCTGGCGCGCCGTCATGGCCGTGGATGGGGCTCAGGCACTCGACCTCGCTAGCGTTGAACGTTTCGAGGTCATCCTGATGGACATGGTTATGCCCGGTCTGGACGGACTTCAGACCACGGCATTGCTGCGGCAATCGGACGGGCCAAATAAAGATACGCCTGTGATTGCCGTGACAGGAATGGATGATCATCGCGCACAGTGGCGCAGCTTAGGCGTCACACAGGTGGTGCTGAAACCCTTTGATCCGGATCAACTGATTGCGGCGGTGGCCGAAGCCACCCGCCCACAATCAAGCGGCTATCGCATCAGCGCTTGACGTCGAAGCCGTCATCACTGAGGAAGGCCTCCAGTTCCGCCACGGTGGCCAGCGCAAAATCGCCTGGCATGGCGTGTTTCAGGCAGCCCCCGGCAATGCCGTAATTCAGCGCCTCCTGATCCGACTTACCACTCAGGATACCGTGTAGGACGCCAGCGGCGAAGGCATCCCCACCGCCGATGCGATCGATAATACGCGCAATATCGTACGTCTCAGTCTCCAGCGTCTCGCTGCGGGTGTACATCAGCCCGGCCAGGCGGTTGTGATCGACGTTGATCTGTTCGCGGCGTGTGCAGATCAGGCGCTTTAAGTCCAAAAAGGCGCTGAAGGCGTGATCGGCGGCAGCGCGGCTGCGCTGATGGCTGCCCGCCTCACCGGCAAAGGTGGTCTTAAACACCAGTTCGATGTCGCGGTAGCCGCCGAAAATCAGATCGGCCTGCGCCATCAGTTGCGGGATCAGGCTGGGCGCATCGCCGCCCCAGGCTTCCCACAGCTTGGGGCGATAATTGCAGTCAAACGAGACCTTGATACCGAGCGTGCGCGCCACCTGCATGGCCTTGAGCGCGCCCTGAAAGGCGTTGAGCCCCAGCGCCGCAGTGACGCCGGAGACATGCAGCCACTCAGAGCCGTCGAGCAACTGCGCCCAGTCGAAGGCCGAAAAGTCTGCCGTGGCAAAGGCCGAACCGGCGCGGTCATAGAGGATGTCCGACGGACGATGGATGCCGCCGGTCGTCAGGAAATAGAGCCCCATGCGGCCCGAAGCCGTGCTCACCCGGCTGGCATCGACGCCGAAATAACGCAACTGCCCCACAGCTGCCTGCCCCAGATCATTGTCCGGCACCACGCTGATCATGCGCGTGGCGTGACCCAGCCGCGCCAGACCGACCGCCACATTGGCCTCCGCCCCGCCCACATAGGGGGTCAGTTCCGGCAGGGTGTAGAGCGGATCACGGCCGGCGGTGGACAGGCGGATCAGCAGTTCCCCGAAACAGGTAAAGGCTTTAGTCATGGCAGCATTCCGTTGGCTTTTTGTTTGTAGGGAAGGGTTTAGAGCGCAACCCGATCCATGTGAAGCGCTTTTTGGGATTGGCCTCACGGAAAAGGCACGGGGTTGCGCCTTCACAAAAAAAGAGGCGCCGGTGACCCGACGCCTCTCAGTCAGAAGGCTGTTGAACGCTTACGCTTACGAACTCTCAATCACCTTAATACTTGTAGCGGACGCCCAGATAGTATTGACGACCCGACTTCGAGTAGTCGTAAAGGAGATCCTGTGCGGTGTTGCCCTGCACGGTGTTATAGGCGATGAAGCGGTCATCGGCTTCGTTGGTCAGGTTGATGCCTTCGAGGATAAAGGTCAGGTTCTTGTTGATCTGATAGGTGACCTGAGCGTCGATATTGAAGGTTTCGTTCTTACCCCAGAAGTCGGCCGACGAGCCCGGATTGAGCTGCGACAAGTAGCCGTCGCGATAGGCGAAGGCGATACGACCCGACAGCTTGTCGTCTTCGTAGTAGGCTGTGACGTTCCACGCCTTGGGCGACAGGCCCAGCAGGTTGGCGCGCGTCGTCGTGGTGGCAGTTGCTGATGTGTAGTAGTCAATCTGCGACTCGACATTGGTGTAGTTGATGATACCGCCCGTGTGGCGCAGGAAGCCCGGCAGGAAGTGGAAGGGCTTCTGCAGCGAGATTTCGTAGCCTTTCAGCTCACCGCCCGGCGTGTTGACAGGGGTGGTGATCGTGTAAACGGCGTCTGCCGCTTCGTTGAAGTCAGCCGGATCATAACCGTAGTCTGACAGCTTGCCCGAGGTCTGGCGTTGCTGGATGTAGGACTTGATGTCCTTCTTGAACAGGGCGACCGTAAACAGCGTGTCCTTATCGACGTACCACTCGGCCGAGAAGTCGAGCGTATTGGCACGTACCGGGTCGAGCGCCGGGTTGCCCGTGGTGATGGTCTTGGCCGTTGTACTCACCGAACCGCCGCCCGGAATGATCGACAGAAGCGTCGGACGCGCCATGGTTTTGGCTGCGGCAAAGCGCAGATAGACGCTCGGCACCGGCTGGATCATGAGGTTGAACGAGGGCAGATCGTCCTTGTACGACCGTTCAACGGTGGTCACCGTGAAGCCTGACGCCGTGCCGACGACACCCGTTGCCACCAGATTGGTTTCAACCTGACGCGTACCGATGTTACCGCGATATGGCAGCCCCGCGATCTCACCACTGAAGTCAGCTTGCAGGAACCAGCCATTATCGGTTTCGCTGGCCACGCGGTTATTGGTGCGCGACGACGAATTGGTCGAGTTGGTGGTAAAGGTGCCCCAACTATTGGTGCAGTTACAGTCGTAGTTGAAGGTTGAGCGGATCAGATCAAGATTCGGGATCAGATAGGTGTTACCCGCGACCGAAACCGTCTGGCTGTATTTGGCGATGTTGCTGTTGATCTCCGTCACGATCGCGCCGGCGGCGTTTTCGTCACGCGTAAGCGGGCTGGACGTATAACGCCCGAACTCAATTGAGTTGAAGTTATACTTCTTAGTCGAAACGCCCGCCTTGATCGTCACAGTATCGGTGAGATCAAACTTGGCATCCAGTCGAGTGGTGGTGAATTTGTTGGTCACCTGCTGTGGGCGCAGACGGATCAGCGAGGCATCGCCGCTTGCTGTGCTGGACGAATAGGTCCAGTAGCAGGCCTGATCCGGCGTACAACCATTATTCGAGCCATAGTTGAACTTCGGCGCCGTCATATCCGTGAAGTCGTAGGAATATCCATCAACATTATAGGATTCGAGCGTGAAGGTGGTTTGCTCCGGCGTATCCTGCACCGACTTCGAAGAGCCAATCATCAGCTTGGTCGAGAAGCGTTCGCCCCAGTTCTGATCCCAGGTCAGGTTACCCTGGGTGAAGGTCGTGGTCAGTTCGTCGAAGCGATGTTCCGATCGAATATCGACGTCGTTGAACGAGGCTTTAGTGATCGTACCCTTATCGTCTATCGTGTAGTTATAGATGTCCGTGCGGGGCAGGCCCTGATTATTGCGGCTGAAGGAAATGGCTTCGATTTCCCACTCGTCGCGGTTGGCGCCGAACTTGGCGTACATACCGTCCAGCGAAATCAGCGTACCTTCGAACGGGCGCATCTGGAACGCACCGGTGACACCCAGACGCTTTTGCTGGGTTTCAAAGTGGTTGTAGCGCGGAATACGCGGGTGCAGAGCGCGGCTGATCTTTTGCGCTTCGCCGGTGAGCGCCGGGTTCTGCGTGCTGGTCTCCGTGGTGTTACAGTTCCGATTGGTGACGTTCGCTGTACAGGGAGCAATGGCGGTGAAGGTATTACCGCCATCGGTCGAGAAGCTTTCAAAGCGTCCGACGTTCGACGCCGAATATGCGTTTTCCCAGCGGGTGGTGTTAGCGCCTTCTTCGACGACGGTACGCTCGCCATAGGCCACCGACAACAGGGCCCCGAGCTTGCCATCGGCCCAGCGATTGGAGATCATGAAGGTGCCGCGCGGCTCGGTCTTACCGGACTTATCATTATAGCCAAACTGCAAAGACGAGGCCATGGTGAAGCCCTTATAGTCGAACGGACGCGCCGTTTGCAGATCGACCGTGGCACCCAGAGACCCCTCGTCGACCTCGGCCGACATGGACTTGCGCACCGTTAGCGAGTTGAAGAGGTCGGCGGCGAAGACGTTGAAGTCAAACCCACGGCCGCGGTTAGTGCCGCCCGACGAATCCTTGGAACCCGTAGTGGCCAGCGCCTCAAGGCCGTTGATGCGCGTGCGCGAAAATTCTGAGTTCAGGCCGCGAACCGTGATCTGCTTGCCTTCACCGCCATCGCGGTCAATCGACACGCCGGGAATGCGTTGCAGGGATTCGGCGAGGTTCAGGTCAGGAAACTGACCGATGTCTTCGGCCTTGATCACGTCGACCATGTCGGTCGAACGCTTTTTCTCGTTGATCGCCGTCTGAAGGCTGTTGCGGAAACCCGTCACGACGACGGTTTCGACTTCATCCGTCGCCGCTGGCGCGGCTTCCTGAGCCATGGCACCCGTGGCGGCCAGCGCCAGAACGGATACGCCATAGCGGGCGATTGCGGACGCAGTACGGCTGTGGTTGGACTTGGTTTTCATAGTGTAACTCCCCGTTCAACCCGGTGCACGCTCTTACGGCGCGATACGCGGGCTATGGAGCCCGTTTTCGGGCATTATTGAAATTCGACATGATACCGGTGTCAAGCACACATGGTAACCGGTGTCAGTGGTTTCAGCTAGACATAAGCGCGTACAAAAGACAAGCGCCTTCGTTCAGGTTGATTAAAAGGGTGACAAATCTGCCATAGGTTCACTCCCTCTGATGGAGCGCTCTGACGGCGCTTTTGTGCCCATAGTCGGCGCGGCCCTTTAACAAAGGCTGAATGAAAAAGGTGGCGGCCTCTTCGGGCCACCACCGTTGTAAATTGATCACGCCTTTTTATCCCTGGGATCGAAAAGGCTGACCGCATCAGACCGTAGGAGACAAAGAGTTTCCCTATCAATCAGCGACATGGGAAATCTTTGGGCGGAACGCCAACCGTCAGTTTCAATGACCCCTGGTGTCAGCCGAGTTCAGGGCGCGTCTCGGTCAGGGTGACGGTCTTCAGGCGAATCTGCGTCGTCGCGTGGTGCGCACCTGAGTAGGTCACGACCGACGACTGCTCGGGCAGGATGTCGTGGATGCCGGTCGTCGCGCCCGATGAGATCAACTGGCCTTTTGTAAGCGGTCGGCCACGCGCCGCCAGATGTCCGGCCAGCCAGCCGATGGCCTTCAGCGGACCGCCGGGCATGGTGAACAGGCCGCCTTCGCCCACCACCTGTCCGTCGATCTCGGTGGTGGCCGCATACCCCTTGACCACGTCTTCGCTTAAACTCTCGACCGTGCTTGAGGCATCAAAGGCCGCCAGTTGCGCCCCCAGAATGAGGCCGAAATTATTGCCGAAATCAGACGCGACGACGGTTGGCCCAAGCTTGTTGATCGTCGGCAAGGGGGAGCCGGCCATCTCGACACCGGCAAACAGTGCGTCGATCAGACACAGGGCCTCGGCCTCGGTATAGTCGGTCTTGCCCGGTTCAGCATCAACGCCGATGCGGAAGACAAACTCCGCCTCGACCGCCGCGAAGCCATTTTCAAAAACCGGGATCTCGACCTCACCTTCGGAGGGCTTGAACAGGGTCTCAAAGATGGGGCCGGCCAGACGCTCGGTGCCGTGTTCGGCCTGACGCTCCGGCGCCAGGCGGCCGATCTTCCAGCCGATGACCGGGCGGTCCCACAGCCTGATCGCCTCTTCCTGAATGGCGTAGGAGTCCGTAAGCACCGCCGGGATCTGCCCTGGATAGTCGCTGAGGGCGCGCGCGGCGCGACGGGCGGAGACGAAGTTCTGGGCAATCTCTTTCAGGCTCATAGGCTATCCTTTGTGCGCATCCCTTCGGACAGGGCCCACATGAGGGCCCCCACACCCTTGGGATCATTGGGGGTGATTTTTTCGGAGAGGTAGTAGGCGTAGGAGCCGTCGCGATAGGGCACATTGCCAAGCCCGGCTACGCCGCACACACCATTGAGCGCCGACGGCGTCACAAAGCGCGCGCAGACCGCTTTTAGCGACTCGACGCCCGTGCGGCCCATGGTTTCGGAGACGATGCTAAGACGCGCCGCCTTCATCAGGCCGTAGGCAACCATCAATGAGGCTGAGGCTTCTTCGTAATTGCCGTCACGCTGGCCCTGATCAACGACCTGATACCACAGGCCGTTATCTGAACGGAATTTGAGCAGGGCCTCAAGCGTGCGGCGAGTGATATCGGCAATATCGGCGCGTAACGACGGGCTAAACCCTTCCGACGCCTCATAGACATCGACCAGCGCCCCGATCCACCAGCCCATGGCCCGGCCCCAGACATTTTGAGACAGACCGGTCTGTTTGTCCGCCCAGCGCTCGGTCCGGCTTTCGTCCCACCCATGCGCGTAGAGGCCATTGTCTCTTTGCAGGGTGTGATCGACAAAGCGGAACTGGGCCACAGTATCGGCAAACAGGGCTTCGTCCTGCGTAATGCGGGCGTATTCGGTCTGGAATGGCTGGGCCATAAACAGGCCGTCCAGCCACACCTGATGCGGATAAATCTGCTTGTGCCAGTAGTTGCCGGACTGCGTACGCGGATGGTCTTTGAGCTGCGCAAACTGCACGTCCATGGCGGTGCGAAAACGGCCTTCGCCGGTTATGGCGTAGAGCGGAAAGAGGATCTTCCCGCCATTGACGTTGTCGATATTGTATTCCTGCGGATGGAAGGTTGGCATAGAGCCGTCGGGCAGAACGCGGGTTTGCATCTCACCCAGAATATAGTCCAGAAACACAGGGTCTTTCGTCACCTGATAGAGGTCAAGCGCCCCTTTCCACACGACGCCGTCTTCGTAGTTCCAGTGTGGGCGATAGGGTTCCCAGGTGCGGAAATAACCGCTGATAAAGGCGGGCACGGCGTCACCAAAGCGCGCCAGAGCGGTCGTCGTTTGCGGCAACAGATCGAATGCGCGCTGCGTTAATGCCGCGGCGACATCGACAGGGATATTGTGTTTCAGGTCGAGCATGTGACGTTTTCCAGTGTGAGGGTTTCGCCGCTCTGGCCGTCTATGTCCAGAGCGTTTGTGCGAAAATGTCTGACATTGGCAATCAGGCCGCCCAGACGCGCGACCGGCGCAATCGAAGCAGCCATGTCCGGTTCACCGGGCTTAGCCTGCGGGTCAAAGCGCAGACGGATATGATCGAGCGTCAGGCCGTCCACGGGCTGCTCCGGCAGGCCCAGAACGTAGAGGCCCGCGTGACGCACACCGATGGCGTCGATGTGGCTCAGCCTGATATCGCCTATTGAGGGCGTGCCCTCGTCGACCGGGCGCGGGTTGCGGTCGGCCACTTCATCGGTCTTGCCGTCCGGATCGCACCAGTAGAAGCTGTTGATCACGAAGGCCGAGCCAACGCCTTCCATGCGGATATGGCGGCAATTCAGGCCTCGGATTACCGCCTCACGCCCACGGCCGCGCCGTGTTTTTAAGCGGATACCGCGATCGGTGTTTATAAACAGACACGTCTGTACCGATATATCGTAAACACCGCAAGCCATCTCCGAGCCGATGACCACGGCCCCGTGACCGTCCTTCATGCGGCAATTGGAAATGCGGACCCGCCGGGTCGGGCGCACGCTGCGGCGCGCCATGCTGATCTTGCCCGATTTCAGCGCGATGCAGTCGTCGCCCACGGCAAAATCGACACCGCTGATGACGATGTCGGTGCTGCTTTCCGGATTGAGACCGTCCGTGTTGGGGCTGTCAGCCGGTGCCTCGATGCGCAGGTCGACAAAGGTCAGACCGCGCGAGAACAGCGGGTGGACCGTCCACGACGGGCTGTTTTTCAGGGTCATACCCTGCAGTATGACCTGTTCGCATTCGACCATAAAGATCAGGCGGGGACGCCATCCGATAAACCGCGCCTTGGGCCTTTCCCACCAGGTGTCAAATCCCGCCTGGGCGTCCATCACACCACGTCCATAAATCTGCACATTTTGCGCAAATAACAGGTTGAAGAGGCCGGCGTGGCAGGCATCGGCCTCCCCTTCCCAGCTTCCAAGGCAGGTGTGCTTCACGCCCTCAGCATCGGGCAGTACGCCCGGTAATACCGGCCATTTCGTAATATCGCGGTGACCCAAAATGTGCGCGCCTTCGCACAGTTCGACGGCCATATCGCTTTTGAGGAACAGCGGCGCGCTCAGGTAGCGCCCGGCCTCCAGTCGCACAAGACCACCCGGCGGGCAGGCCATGAGTGCGGCCTGAAGCGCCGCCGTATCGTCGCTGACGCCATCCCCCTTGGCTCCGAAGGCACGCGGATCGACTAAGGCCTTGCAGGCGGCAGTCCTCACCACCAACGCGTCGGCCCCGACGCGAACCTCGTATTGTGTGTCCGGATGCAAATCATAAAGCGAAAAGACGTTCCGGTCTGTCCGCAGCACCAGCGCCCCATCTACCCACACGTCTCGCGGGGTATCCGCGGCCCAGATCGAGCCATCATCGACCTCAAAGCTCAGGGCCGTCGGCAGGACAGCCAGACAGCGCAAATCCGTCATCGCACGACGCGGTGCAAGATGGCGTTGATGTCGTCATAGAGACGGTCGCCGGCCTCGCGTTCGCTTAAGCGGCCATAGCCTAAGGCCTCCAATATGTCCTGAAAGCCGTCTCGCACGCGCGGATGTTCGAACCATGGGCTTTCAACGACATTAATCTGCGCCGTTGCGAGCTGCGCCTCGCTCTGTTGCTGGATGGGCGTGATAAGCCCTTCTTTGTCGAGCAGGGTGCGCGCCGCTCTGGAGACCGGCACACCGCGTTTCAACCCCATGGCGCGGATACCGTCGGGGTCATTGAGCAGGAACTCGATGAGCAGAGCCGCTTCGTCCGGGAACGCCGTTTTGGCGTTGACCGCGAGCATCATGGCCGGACGATACATCATCCCCGCATCCTTGGCGCCCGGCCTCAGAAGATAGGGGGCCAGTGCGAGTGTCTGTTTTCCGGAAAGCGTGTCGCTATATTTATCGATTGAACTGTTCCACTGGAAGGTACCGGCGAACTGGCCGTTAATCCACGGCCGCATCTCCTGTTGCGCGACATTGCCATATGAGGCGCGCACCTGCGCGCTAGGCCAGACGTGCTCGCGCGTCATGCGCGCGTAAAGGCCCGCAAAGTCGTACATGTCGGCCCGTGTACAGTTGAGCGATTTTGTCTCGGCATTGATCAGCGGCTTACCCGTGCCCTGCACGACATAGGTGCGGGCGAGTGCGATGAACTCTAAAAACAGGCCATCGAGCGGATAATAGCCATTGCCCAGTTTTTCGCGGAACTGCGGTCCGCGTGCGAACAGTTCCTCCCAGGTCTTAGGCAGGCTCAGTCCCGCCTTCTGATAGGTGGTCTGGTTGAGATAAAACAGGCGCGCGGCATTGGACACGGCAACGGCGTTCAGCACCCCCTTATTGGTGCCCATACCGAGCGTGCGCGCATCAAACTGGCTGAGATCGAGCTTGTCCGTTAGCTTTTTCAGGTCATAGAAGCCCGTTCCGTCACGCGAAAACAAGGTCTGCCAGTACCAGTTAATCTGCATGACGTCAGGCGCCGTGCCCCCGGCGATCTGCGTTGTCAGACGCTCCAGGTGGCCGGCGAAGCCCGTATATTCGCCACGCACACGAATGCCGTGCTTTTCCTCAAACAGGCGCAGTGCCTCAAGCGTCGCCTTATGGGCCGAAGATCCGCCCCACCAACTCATGCGCAACTCTCGCCCGGTTGAAGGGGCCGGGCGCGGCTTCGAGCAGGCACTGAGCGCGGCGGCTGAAGCGCCTATGAGGACGAACCGGCGGTGAAGTCTATAAGCGTCCATCGCCCTACCCCTTCACTGCGCCAGAGGTGACGCCTTCAACGAAGTATTTCTGCGCCAGGAAGAAGAGGATCAGAGAGGGCGCGAGCGCGATGGTGGACATGGCCAGGATCTCGTTCCACGAGGTGGCTTCGGTGACATCGATCGACATTTTGAGCGCCAGCGCCACCGGGTATTTTTCGACCGATGACAGGTAGATCAACGGCTGAAGGAAGTCGTTCATCGACCACATGAACTGAAACAGCGCGACCGAAATAATGGCGGGCAGAATGACAGGACAGACGATCAGGGTCAGAACCTGAAACGAGTTGCAGCCATCCATCACCGCCGCCTCTTCCATATCGAGCGGCAGGGAGCGCATAAACTGGATGATCATGAAGACGAAGAAGCCTTCGGTCGCAAAAGCCTGCGGCGCATAAAGGGGCAGATAGGTATCGAGCCAGCCGAATTCGCGGAACATCAGATATTGCGGGATCAAAAGGACCGATTTGGGCAGCAGGACCGTGGCCATCAGAAGGGCGAACAGCCACTTGCGACCGGGGATGGCAAAGCGCGCGAAACCATAGGCGACGATGACCGAAGAAATGACCGTTACGATCACCTTCGGCACCACGATCTTCATCGTATTGAGAAGGTAGGTGGCAAACGTATATTCGGTTGAGGTCTTCCAGCCGCTTACAAAACCGTCCGTAGTCGGATTTTTGGGAATAAAGCCCACGGAAGAGAAGATTTCAGCGTTGTTTTTAAACGCCCCGCCGATCATCCACAACAGCGGATAGATCATCAGGAAGCCCACCAGAATCAGCAGGCCGTAACGTACGAAGGCGTTGATCACCGGCAGATGTTTACGCCAGCCGTGATCAGCTGGATTGAGCGAAGACGCCATCTCAGTGTCCTCCCTTATCATCGCGGTCCTGCGCATAGAACACCCAGTGCTTTTGCGACCAGAAGGCCACCGCGGTGAAGACGGCGATGATGATAAACAGCACCCAGGACAGGGCCGAGGAATAGCCCAGATTGAAGTACTTGAACGCCTCTTCGTAGATCATCAGCGGCAAGAGATAGCTCGATTTGAGCGGCCCGCCAGCGGTGATGATGTAGGGGCCGTTGAACTCCTGAAAGGCTTGCACGATCTGCATGATGAAGTTGAAAAACAGCACCGGTGTCAGCAGCGGCAGGGTGATCATGAAAAACTGTTTGAGGCGCGACGCGCCATCAAGATCAGCGGCCTCGTAGAGGTCTTCGGGGATGGCTTTCAGGCCGGCCAGAAACACAACCATCGCCGAGCCGAACTGCCAAAGGCGCAACAACACAATCGAGAACATCGCTGTGGAGGGCTCTCCGAGCCAGTTAACGCCACCAATGCCGATACCGGCCAGCGCCTGATTGAGCAGGCCATCACCCGCAAAGACAAAGCGCCACACCACCGCAATGGCGACACTGCCGCCAAGAATTGAGGGCAGATAAAAGGCTGTGCGGAACAGACCGATGCCTTTCAGCTTGAAATTCAGCACCACGGCGATGAAGAGGGCAAAGGCCAGTTTAAGTGGCACGGTGATGAAAACGTAGGCAAAGGTCACGCCCAGCGACTGGCGGAAGGTCGAGTCCGCAGCCATCTCCGTATAATTGGACAGGCCGACGAAATTGGCTGCCCCCAGCTGATCCTGAAGGCGCGCATCGGTCAGGCTGAGCACGAAGGAGGCCACAAACGGGAACGCTGTGAACAGCAAAAAGCCGATCACAAAGGGGGTGACGTAGAGGCTGCCAATCCACTTATTGCTATACATGGACGGACTCGTCTGTCTTATCAGCGAAATCCGGCGACACACCTATGGCCTGACCGTCCTCAGCGAACAGATGGGCACGGTTGAGGTCGATTTTCAGACGCACTTCCTGATGATTATAAAGCGCCGCCTCACCGTCGAGCTTCATAATGAGCGGCTCGCCCTCGCCGTCTTTCAGCGTCACATAGGCAAAGGTTTCGCCGCCGAGACGCTCGATCAGGATGACATAGCCACTGAGGTGCGTCTCTTCATCTGTGGAGGCCAGATGCAGGTTTTCCGGGCGCACGCCGAACGTCACATTGGCCCCTGCCGCGACCTGTGCACCGACGCGCGGCACAGACAGAGCGGTCTGAGGCAGGTCGAGCCCGATGGCGTCGGGCAACACTTCGCGCACGCGCGCCTTGATCGTGTTCATGCGCGGCGACCCGATAAAGCCCGCGACGAAGAGGTTGGCCGGTTTGCGATAGAGATCAAGCGGCGAGCCTACCTGTTCGATGCGCCCGGCATTCAGCACGACAATCTTGTCGGCCAGTGTCATAGCCTCGACCTGATCGTGGGTCACGTAGACAGAGGTCGCGTTAAGCTTGGTGTGCAGGCGCGCGATTTCGACGCGCATCTGTCCGCGCAGCGCCGCATCGAGATTAGAGAGCGGCTCGTCGAACAGGAAGACATCGGGCTCACGCACGATGGCGCGACCGATGGCGACGCGCTGACGCTGCCCGCCAGACAGGGCCTTGGGGCGGCGCTTCAAAAGATGCGTCAGTTGCAGCGTTTCGGCCGCCGCATTGACCTTATGCTCGATTTCGGCCTTGGGCAGGCCCTGAATCTTGAGGGCAAAGGCGATATTGTCGTACACCGTCATGTGCGGATAGAGGGCGTAGGACTGAAACACCATAGCCACGCCGCGCTTTGACGGGTGAGCGTAGGTGACATCGCGGCCTGCAATATCGATCTGGCCTGAGGTCGGGGTTTCAAGGCCCGCAATCAGGCGCAGCAGGGTCGATTTCCCGCAGCCCGACGGCCCGACAAAGACCACCAGCTCGCCCTTTTTGACCTCTAGCGAGACGCCCTTGATGACCTCATGGCCATTAAAGGTCTTGCGCACATCCGTAAGTCTGACACTGTCAACCGACACGTTTCCCCACTTTTGATCTGATTATTCTTGATTGGCTTCATGTGTAGGGGAAACCGGTGTCATTTTCAACGGTGATTATGCACACGGGGCAAAGATTCCGGCTATGATAAGGGGCTGTCTCAGGATAGGTAGCGCACAGCGACGTGCAAACGGTTTTCGGACCCTTGCGCCGCTTCGCGGCTTGCTGTCCCCCGCTTAGCCCGCTATTGAAGCATCCACGCGCATATTCACGCAAAAACACGCAGGAAGACTTTTATGAAAATCGCTCTGATCAACGAAAACAGCCAGGCCGCCAAGAACGGCATCATTTTCGACGCCCTGAAGACGGTCGCTGAGCCGCTGGGCCACACGGTTTTCAACTATGGCATGTACAGCGCCGACGGCCAGGCGTCGCTGACCTACGTGATGAACGGCCTTCTGGCTGGCATTCTCCTGAACTCGAAGGCGGCCGATTTCGTCGTCACCGGCTGTGGCACCGGCATGGGCGCCATGCTGGCCTGCAACTCTATGCCGGGCGTCTTCTGCGGTCTCGTTATCGACCCGACTGACGCCTTCCTGTTCGGTCAGATCAATGACGGCAACGCCATTTCCATGCCCTATGCCAAGGGCTTTGGCTGGGCGGCTGAACTGAACCTCCAAGACGTCTATCGTAAGCTGTTCGACGGTGAGCGCGGCCTCGGCTATCCGAAGGAACGCGCGCAGATCATGGCCAAGAATCGCGGCATCCTGAAGGACCTCAAAGCCGCCTCGTGCAAGGATATGCTGACGGTTTTAAAGACGGTTGATCAGGATCTGCTGAAGGCCGCCGTTGCCGGTGAAAAGTTCTCGGAATATTTCTTTGCGAATGCGCAGGACGAAGAGATCAAGGCTTACATCAAAGGCATTGTGGGCTAAGCTATTGAGACGCCTCTTTGATGAAGAGGCGATAGGTTTCCTGGCCTCGTCTAAGCGTTGTGCTGGCCTTATCCCGGTCAACGCTTAGACGTTCAGGTCTGACAGGCGGCCGAAAAGCCGTCTGCAAATGCGCAGCTTTAAGCCAGCCGTACCGTTTTGAAGGCCTTCTGAGCCTCAGACGGGACTTAACGCAGATTCCGGACGCGTTGTTTTGAATTGAGCGCATTGCGCATTCATTCGGTCAAAACGCCGATCCGGTCGGTTGGCCCCGCCCCTAAAATCGATACTGGCTTCCTGCCGTTTTGGGTCGCTCTTGCAGCGGCGCTGCAGAAGCTTGGGGGCGCCATTTCCAGGTCTTTGGGTAAGCGCTTTTTAGTGGTCGTCGAGGACGCAAACATAACTATAGATTGCGCCCCAAGACCTATAGTCCATGGGGCTTCAACAGCCTGGGCGCGACCTATGCCGAACGCACTTGCGCCATATGCATCAGCTTGAGGTCCCCCTCCAAATCCGCGGCGGTAAGGGTAGACTGTGGCTTAACGCGTACATAGGCCGTCTCCCCGGGCAAGAGGTCGAAGTAGTTGTCGCTAAGGCGCGCGTCGTGCGTTGCAAGATAAAGATAGAGATCTTTTACAAGGACGGGTGACGTCAGTCCGACGGCAAGTTCTCCGCCTCCCAAAGCCTTAACTTTGAGCGCGATCTGTGGCTCAGGCAGGGTGAGATTTTTGACCGGCTGGAAGTAAAGCACATTCTCAGAAAGAACGTCTTTTCCTCGTTTCAACTTTACAGATAAGAGGGCACCGTCCGGGGCAAGCCCACCCAACAACGCGCTTACTGCGGCGCTGAACACCACGCCGCTTTGGTTTGCCTTAAGGCGGATCTCCTGCGTATGCGAGGTCGCAACCTTCCCCGAAAAGTCCATAACCCGAACAGATAAGGTGGCGTTCGTATCCGTCAGCCGGTCGCTCACAACGGAGATATCCACCTTATCACCGTTGAGGACAGGCGACACGAGCACGGGGGCGAAGGCCCGTCGGGCATAGTACTGCTGAGCCTTCCAGCGACCAAAGTAGTCGATGCTGGACCAGGAGGCGACCGGCCAGCAGTCGTTGATTTGCCAAAAGAGCGATCCCATACAATAGGGCATACGCACGCGATGGGTCTCCATGGCCACCTTGATGCCTTCGGCTTGCAGAACTTGGCCGACATAAAGGAACTGCTGGAAATCCTTAGGGATCTTGTAGTCGCGTTCCATATAGTTTCGGATGGTCCCGTTACCTATGGATGAGCGCTGATGGGCCTTCATGACCTCGGAGAAAATGTCGTGATCTTCGGGGACTGTGTAGGCTTGTACCGTCCGGAATTCCGGGAAGGACTGGAAGCCATACTCACTCATGAAGCGTCCAACAGCCGTCCGATATTCCGAGAACGGCTTTTGCCCCCACCAAACGTCCCAGTAATGGATGTCTCCCGCCTGCTTTTGCGCCTTCACATCGGAATGGACGACACCTGTCTTGCCGTCCCAGGACGCAATGGGTGACGAAGGCCAGTAAAAGCATTTGGGATCATGTGTGGCTACGGCTTGTGCCAGAACCTCATGGAATATGGCATCATAGGCCCGAGTAAGCGCTTTTTGCTGGTCAGGGGTGTAATTAGGCTTCCATCCCCAGCCGCCATTGGGCACATCGTGTTGCCAGGCCACATCGATCTCATTGTTTCCACACCACAACGCAATACACGCGTGATTGCGCAGGCGTTTCACATTGTGGACGGCCTCTTTGCGGACATTCTCTAAGAAGGCTTCGTCGCCGGGATACATGGCGCAGGCGAACATAAAGTCTTGCCAGACAAGGATGCCTTTTTGATCGCACAGTTCATAGAAGTAAGGGTCCTCGTAAACGCCGCCACCCCAGACCCGAAGCATGTTCATGTGTGTGTCGAGAGCGGAGGTAACGACCTTGTCGTAGACCGCCTTTGTGACGCGGGGCAAAAAGCTGTCGTTAGGGATATAGTTGGCGCCCTTCATAAATACGGGCACGCCGTTCAGTTCGACGTAAAAGCTGGTTCCCTGCGCATCAGGCTCTTGTACAATCCGCACTGTGCGCAGACCCGTTTTGACGACCCGCTCATCTTTCACGCCCGATGGCGTCACAACGCGTCCGCTCAGGGTATAAAGAAAGGCTTCGCCAAGACCATTCGTCCACCAGCGTTTCGGATTTTTGATCTCGAAGCTTGCCTCAAGGCGGTTTACGCCTGCGCGCAACTCGACTTCAGTACGCACCTGAATGGCTTTGTGCGTTGGGCTCGAAATTTCAATGAGGGCGGGGCCTGGCCGGTCGGCCTCTACTTCAAAGACGCCGCGAAGTTTTGCGACCTTATCGGTCAGACTGTCCTGGATGATGTGCAAGTCCGTAATCTGCACGCCACTCCAGGCACGAAGCTTCACCGGCCGCCAGATTCCAGATGTGACAAAACGCGGCCCCCAGTCCCAACCGTAGTGATAGCCGGCCTTGCGGGTGAACATACCGACACGCTTGTCGCCCATCCCGCCGTTCTCACTTTGATCATTTGGCGAGGGCAGCAAATAACCATGGTCTTCTAAGGCGGCCAGGCCTTTGCGGATCGGGGAGTGGAAATAGATCCGAAGCGCGTTGTCCCCTACCCGAACATGTTCTTTGACATCGATCGTCCATTCCAGAAACATGTTATCGGCGCTTAGAACCAGCACGTTGTTCACATAGACATCGGCATAGGTGTCAAGGCCGTCGAAATGCAGCTCGACATGGTTATGCGACAAAGTCTGCGCGTCGATGTTGATGGTCGTGCGGTACTCCCAGTCGAGCTTATCGATCCATTGCTGATTGCGTTCGTTGGTCCGATAGAAGGGGTCGTCAATCCGCTTGTTATCTAAAAGGTCTGTGTGGACGGTCCCTGGCACGGTGGCCGATAGCCATTTGGTTGCACCCGCCTGCCGAAATTGCCAGCCTTCAGAGACCACTTGTGAGTGAACATCTGTCGCCGCTTTTGCCTGCGCACGCGATTGAGGCGCGTGGGCGCTCAGCGCCAGGGCAACGCCCGCGCCGGAGACTTTGAGGAATTCACGTTTGTTGGCCTTAAATGCAGTCACAATCGACCTCCCTGTTGATCAATGAGCATCGGTCGAGGAAACCCTCTTCATCCTCCAGAGAGTGTATTGAACGAAACGCCTGTCCGGGCGTCGTGATCGCGTCAAGCTCTCGCGCTCATATTAATTATATTTGAAATAGATATTGCGGAGAATGCGTCCCGACACAAGTCGAATCTGGTTCAAACCCGGCCGCTTTACGCCTTCCCTTTAGCGCAATCGTTTGAATTCCTTGAGGATGCCGTTCATTTGACCGCACCTCTGAAAGACTTAGGCACTGTCGCATTGACCTGTGTTTGGGTTCAAAAACACCCCCCGGGACGCACCTGTGGCTTACCAACGGCGTGACCGCCCCCGGCCAGCCCCTTAAGCGTGACCTTCCCTCAGATTTCACAGAGAAACCCAGACTCCTAAGCGGAACATCAGAGGGCATCTTCAACACGGCAATGACGCCGCCCTATTCGATCAGCCTCAGTTTGTTGATCGTGGCGAAGATGTCTTGCATTGTCTTCGTCAGATCAGAAGCCTGGCTCAGGTCGTAATAATAGCTCGACTGACTGGCGCAGGCCTCCAACAGACTGCTATCGCCATCCTCTACGCGCACCACGAACAGTGTAATGCCCTGGGCTTTCGCTGCCGTACAGGCCAGGGCCGTGCGGGCATTGATCGCACTATTCGATGTGCTCCAGCGATTTTGCGTATTAGCGCCATCGGTGACGATGATCATGTACTTCTTTACATCGGTATCGCCAAACGCTGTGGCCTTGGTGTAGGGCTCAGCCGGAGAGAGCATCTCCATGCCAAACTGTACGCCGAGCGTGATATTGGTATTGCCACCAGGGGATAGACTGCTGAGATAGGTGTTTACGCTCGTAAAGTCACTCGTCAGGTCGAGCACCTTTGCCAGCGCAGTGGTGGAGCAACTGGCGGCGATATAGTTGCTGTCGACCACGTCCGTCGCATAGGGCGCGACCGACACGTCAAAGGATTGATTGCGGTCAGTCAGACATCCGCCCCAACTGCTGGTCGCGAGGCTTGAAAAGTAGCTCGAACTGAAGGCCGTGTAGCCGCTTGGACTATAGGCAACCGATGTTCCGGTGGAGGTGGTTAGTCCGCTTGAAACCGTGGACATAACAAGCGTGGATGCATTTACCGTGGTCGTTAGATTGTAGGTGTAGAGGGTGTATTTGCTTCCACTCTTGGCGTAACCCATCAGGCTTGCCGCATAATAGGTCACACCGCCACTGGTATAGACGCGGTAGAAGGCTTTACTGGTGGCTGTCGCGCAGATCGTGCTGCCGACTTGGTCGCAAAGAGCCTCATAGGCTCTCCACACCGTGCGACAGGCGTAATAGTTTACCGAAGTGCGTAGGTAACACTGGGTATAATCAACAAAGCTGTAGCTTGTTGAGGCCGGCAGGCGCACTTGGGTGTTAAAGGCGACCACGCCGACCTTAACGTCCTCATTGCCGTCACCGTACGTCGAAATCAGTGAGCTCAAAACGGATGACACACTCGTTTTAAGGTAAGTCATCTTATTGTTCGACGCCATTGACCCGGTCGTATCAAGGACAAACAGAAGCTCAAAAGGATCGGACTCAGATTGGGCAGACGAGGCGACACGTATTGTCTGCTCGCCAAGCCCCAGTAGCTGCAGGAAGTAGGGACGCTGCGTGATTTCGCTTGTATAGTGCACAACCTTGGCATTATCGCTCGTCTCGATGGCAAAGGTGTGAGAGGCCGTCTGAAGCTCCGGGTGGTCGCTCAAATTCATTTCAAACGCCATTGCGGCGGCAGTCTTCGCCGCCGCTTCAGATACCTCGATTTTCTGCGTTGCCTTCAGAACCGCCGCATCCGTCGCATCTTGAAGCCGGGAACTTGTGTCAAAATAGCGCATCATATCGACAGCACCGCCGGCGGCCCCGACAAGAATTACAGCGCACAGACCGAATATGATTAGAGTGTTTCCCTGCCTGTCTCCAATGAATTTAGTCAGGCTCTGGCTGATCCACATCATAATTAGATCTACTCCCAAATTTTGCGCATATTCCTTTGCTTCAAAAATCGGGCCAACTTAAGCACTTAAAACTGCACGTTTGAAATAGTAGTTAATTTTTATTTACCATTATTACATAATAGACAACGCCACATTCGACGATTACTTGCCCCCGCGCCAAAAACGCACTGAGGGACAATTGCGCCTTTACACTGCATAGTCTTTATTTGAACTACAAACATTTAGCGCCAGGCGGCATTAAGACAACCAATAGCCGCGAGCCTCGCACTCGGCTTTTGCCCGGTTACCCCTAGTGGGACACGACCCTCACAGATCCAAATCATATGGCGAAGCATCGGGCGGCGTCGGCTTTTCGTTATGAGCAGAGACCGACGCCACCAGTTCATAAAGATCGCTGCGGAGAGCTGTCAGGACGCGTGTGATGGTGGACAGTTTGGGGTCGCGATTTCCGTTTTCGAGATGTGACAAGGTGGCAATGCCTAAACCAGACAAGCGCGACAACTCTTCCAACTTAAGTTTTTTGGACAGGCGCAGCGCCCTTAAGGCGTGACCCAGTTGCACCGGCAAGGGATGGATGTCCGTTGATGGCGTCATGCCTTGATTCCTTTAATCATGAGCGATAACTCGGACCGTCCATACCACGAAGTCAAGACAATTTATCGCCAACGATAAATACGCAGAAATTTCATAGGCTATCTGGTAGACTTATCGTTGACGATAAATAGTACGCAGTGAAGCCATTTGAAGTGAGCCGCGCCCAGTTGGCTGAACAAGACAAAATCAGTCCGGATACGTTGAACAAATGACTTTCCGGCGAGCGTGAGCTGATACCCCGCTATCTGATACCTGGCGGCGAGGTTATGGGACGCGTCTTGGATAAAAATCTGTGACCGCCACTTCACCGCTTGTCGCACCGGAAGCCCTAAACGCCTACGCGCGAATTGGGGAGCGGCGGCTCGAAACGCACTCGGTGGCGCTACGCCCCGCTTTTCAAATCGACTGCGCAGTCCTTACGGCAGTGCTCGACATTCACTGAACCAATGATGAAGATTCGCGTTAATTCAGCGCCCCCAAAATTCAAAAAATTAATCACAAATACAGATACTTAATATGACCTTCCGGTTAACAATTGCATGATTTTTCAATGAAATATCTTGCATTTCTCGCGCCTTTCCACTAGCCTCCCCGTGAGGTACGGCATGAAGAAACTTCAGGAAGTCAAAAAACATCTACGACCAGGCCAGGTGTACCGGCGCGAAGACGTGGCGAAATGGTCCATGTCTGTGGACAGACACCTCAAGCAATTGGTGGAGGCAGGTGAGCTGACCAAGCTTTCGGCCGGCGTGTATTATTACCCTCGAAAGACAGCTTTTGGTGCGGCTCCTGCAGAGGATAAAAACCTCGTTGAAGCATTCCTGAAAGATGATCGTTTCCTGCTGACATCGCCGAATGCCTACAATGCCTTAGGCGTTGGGACGACGCAGCTTTATAACGAGACCGTCGTCTATAACCATAAGCGTCATGGGCAATTCAAACTGGGCGGGCGCATGTTCGATTTCCGGGTAAAGCCGCATTTTCCCAAGGAGGTCACCAAGGAGTTTCTACTGGTGGACTTGGTGAACAATGTCGGAAGACTTGCCGAAAATCGAACACAGGTACTTGAGCGCGTGAAAGACCAGGCCACACGCACAGATCAATCTGCATTGCAAAAAGCGGTTCATGACTACGGGGCGGTGCGTACCAAAAAGTTCTTTGCAAGCCTTTTCGAAAGCGAAAGCAGAGCCTATGCCACTTGATTATCTGCACAACCACAAGGACTTTGCCGATCTGCTGCGCATCGTCGCTGACGACAAGCAAATCGCACCGGTGTTGGTGGAAAAAGACTATTGGATTATGCATTGCCTTTACGGCTTGCAGCAGATGCCTATGACGTTTGAGCTCAAAGGAGGCACATCGCTTTCCAAAGGCTTTGGCATCATAAACCGTTTTTCGGAAGACATCGATATTCGCATTGACCCACCGGCAGGTATGTTGGTCAGCAGCGGGCGAAATCAGGAAAAGCCGTCGCAGATCGAAAGCCGCAAGCGCTTTTACGATTGGCTTGCCGGAACCATAAAGATAGACGGCATTGTACACATTGAGCGCGATGCCGCATTTGATGATGCCAAATACCGAAGCGGGGGCATCCGGCTGAAATATGCGGAACGGACTGGCGACGACTCAGATTTGAAGGAAGGTGTGTTGCTGGAAGTTGGCTTTGATGATGTAACGCCTAACCTGCCGATAGACATTACATCCTGGGCCTATCAATATGCCGTCGGGAAGGTCTCTATAATTGATAATCGGGCGCGGGGTGTATTGTGTTACCACCCCGGCTACACGTTAGTCGAAAAGTTACAGACCATTTCGACCAAATTCCGTAAGCAACAGGAGACAGGTGAGTTTCCTGCGAACTTTATGCGGCATTATTATGATGTGTATTGCCTGTTGGCTGAACCGAAGGTGCAAGCCTTTATTGGCACGGCTGACTATATGACCCATAAGTTGCGCCGCTTTCGCTCGGAAAATCCAAACATTACAGAAAACCCGGCGTTCTTGTTGGATGATCCCGTAACCTTTGAGGCCTATGAAAAAGCATACGAGGGGACCAGGTCACTCTATTATAAAGCCCGGCCAAGCTTTTCCGACATCTTGGAACGCATCAAGATGCGGGCCGGTGATTTGTAAGGTTTTTCGTGTTGAAAGCACTTAACAGGCTTCGAAATATGCTCCGGCCCCGCAGCTTTTGCAGTCTTCGACTTCCAAATTTCCAGCCGCGTTGTCCCAATTATCCGCGTAAGCGGTCTCTGTCACCTTGACCTGCCTCGTACTGATCTCCCGGCGCGGCTGTACGCGTGGTGCCTTGGCATCAAAGATTTGTACAGCTGTGACCAGTGCTTCTGCGGCTTGAAGGACGCATGCCCTGAACTTTTCACGCAGTGTCTCAAGTTTGCGGGGCGTCAACACATTGCGTGTCTCAACCACGTCTCTTTCGCCAGTTCTAAGGCCCGCCCCTTTCCGATCCTTGCCCTTGATGGTGAAGAGATGCCTCCCGGTGACAGCAGGCATCTCTTCACCGATCCTGATCTTGGCCGCCTCAACGGCTTGCGCTAGGTCCGCGCCCCAGATCACGTCTTCGCTGAACCTGGTCTTAGCTTCAGTTAGGGCAAGGCCTGGTTCTTCGTGTCATTGCCGTAGCGCAATAGGGCCCGATCAACGACCTTTCCGAAACAAACCCACCACGACTGGAACCGGTCAAACGCCGCGGCGTCAGCCATAGCAATCACCTTGTCTACGTCACCTTGGTCCTGCGTCACCGCCTTTAAAGCATTCAGCGCTTCGCAGTTTTGTGCACTCTCACCAGCGGAGGGACACCTCGTATCCAGTCAATGTTCATTAAGCACGACTTCGCCCCCGCCTCCTCCCTCACTCAGAACCCCAAGCCGTTGTGGTTCACTTGGCGCCCGTGATCAGTTGGCAATCGGGCCTTCGCTCCCGAAAAAAGCGCATATGCCGGGACCAGACGCAAAAACCCCTCCTGCTCTTGCAGGAGGGGCTTCACATAGTTGGTCGTGACCGGCTTAACGCGCCAGCCAGCCACCATCGACAGGGATGATGGCGCCATTGACATAGTCTGACGCCGGCGCGGCGAGGAAGACCGCCGCACCACCAAGATCAGACGGCTCACCCCAACGGCCTGCCGGGATACGGTCGAGGATGGATTTGTTCCGATCGGCATCAGCGCGCAGCTGAGCCGTGTTGTCAGTCGCCATATAGCCTGGCGCGATGGCGTTCACGGTAATGCCCTTGCCGGCCCATTCGTTGGCCAGGAGGCGGGTAATACCCGCGATACCGGACTTGGACGCGGTGTAAGACGGCACGCGGATGCCCCCCTGAAAGGAGAGCATAGAGGCAATATTGATGATCTTACCATAGCCCTGAGCGATGAAGTGACGGCCCACCGCCTGCGCCATAAAGAAGGCGCCCTTGATGTTGACGTTCATCACGTCGTCCCAGTCTTTCTCCGAGAAGTCCACTGCGTCGGCACGACGGATCAAACCCGCATTGTTTACGAGGATGTGCAGGCCGCCCAGCTCGTCAATTGCGGTTTTCACAACGCGCTCAATGGGCTCAATAGTGCCGAGATTCGCGTCGATATTGACGAACTTGCGGCCCAGCGCCTTGACCTTCTCACCGGTTTCATCGGCGGGCACGATGCCCACGGCGGCGATGTCCGCACCCGCTTCGGCGAGAGCAAGGGCAATGCCCTGCCCCAGTCCGGTATTGGCCCCGGTGACGAGGGCAACCTTGCCGGTCAGATCAAATGGATGGCTCATGAAATATCTCCCTTTTCAATCTTTTCCCCTACTCTGTCAGAGCGGAGACGCGCGAGGTGCCGCCTCGCCAAACCAAGAAGCCAAAAAATCCGGACGGGCCGCCGCCAGAGGTTCTTTGACCGTTCTAAAACCACATCCGCATCGAGACGTGAGATTAAGCCAGCTGGCAGATGTCCAGCACCTTCATGTCGGTATAGTCGAGGTTTTCGCCGCCCATGGCCCAGATGAAGGCGTAGTTTGACGTGCCGGCGCCCATATGGATCGACCACGGCGGCGAGACGACGGCTTCGTTGTTCTGGATAACGATATGACGCGCCGCGTCAGGCTGCCCCATGAAGTGGAAGACGCGGTCGTTTTCACCGAGGTTAAAGTAGAAATAGACTTCCGAGCGACGGTCATGCAGGTGCGGCGGCATGGTATTCCACACCGAGCCAGGGGCCAGAATGGTCAGGCCCAAAAGCAACTGGCACGACTTGGCGGTGGTCGGCACGATATACTGATAGATGACGCGCTGGTTTGATTGTTCCAGCGAGCCGCGTTCCAGAGGGACCGCCTGATCTATCGAAATCTTTACCGTCTCATAGCGCGCATGGGCGGGCGTCGAGGTCAGATAATAGAGGGCAGGATTGGCGGCCTCATTTGACGAGAAGACCACATCCTTCGTACCCATTGGGATATAGAGCCCATCCTTTTGACCCAGGTCATACGCTACGCCATCCACCGTCACCACGCCTGCGCCACCGCCGACATTGATCACACCCAGCTCACGGCGTTCAAGAAACGGGTGACCGGCGGCCGAAGCGGGCTCGGTCTGATCTGGCAGACGCACGCTCTGCGAGACCGGGGCCACGCCGCCTACCACGAAGCGTTCGAAATGGGTGTAGTTGAGGACGACCGAGTCCGGGGCAAACAGGCCCTGCATCAGGTATTTGTCACGCAGATCATCCGTATCCGCATAGGCCATCATGTCCGGATGGGTGGCGTGATAGATCTTAGCGTACAAAGACGTCTGGCACATGACGCAGCTCCGGTTTTCATGAACAGCTCCGGCCAGCTGGCACGGCGCCTTCCATCCCTTCGCGGCGAAATCCCGGTTTACGGGATGCTTCGCCACATAATGAGACTTCCTATAGCGACAAATGAAAAGGAAGGAAACCGGTTTCCTTCCTTTTCTGTCAACGATTTTACTGAAGGTTGACGAAGGCCCCGCCATCGACCAGAAGCGATGCCCCTGTCACATATCCGGCCAGTTCTTCGCAGGCAAGGAAGATGACAGGTCCTGCCAGATCTTCGGGCTGACCCAGACGGCCGAGAGGGATGCGGCCTTCCATGTAGCTGCGCTTTCCTTCGTCAGCCAGATCATCCTTGTTTATGTCGGTTAAGATGGTGCCGGGCAGGACTGCGTTGCAGCGGATGCCGTGTTTACCGAGCGCGATGGCGGTCGATTGCATCAGCGACAGCACACCGGCCTTAGTCGGCGTGTAGTGGGTCTGGAATTCGCCACCGACCAGCGCCGAGATAGAGGAGACCGCGACGATGGAGCCGGCAAAGCCATTGGCCTTTTTACCTTGCCTGACCATCTGGTTGGCGGCGGCCTGACACATATAGTAGGCACCGTTCAGGTTCACCTTGATCGTGCGATCCACCACATCGACCGGCATGTCGAGGAAGCCGTGGAAGGGGCAGATGCCGGCATTGTTAACGAAGGTATCGATCCGGCCATAGGCCTCAACCGCGGCGGCCACAAAGGCGGTCGCCGAAGCCGGGTCAGCGACATCGCCACGTAGCGCGAAGGCTTCGCCCCCGAAGCCGCGGATTTCTTTCACTGCCGATTCGGCGGCGGCTTCATCACCCGCGTAGTTGATACCAACCCTGGCCCCCTGACGTGCCGCCCCAATGGCGATAGCGCGTCCAATGCCTTTTGAGCCGCCGGTGACCAGCAGTACCTTGTCCTTGAGCAACATCTTCTGTCTCTTCTCTCTGACCGGAAGCGCGAAACGCCCCCCGTTTCCTTCCATCTATTGGTGTATTGCCTGCTGCGACAGGCGAATAAATTTGGGCCCCAGCCGGTACCCCCCGCCGCTGCCGTCGCGTGGGGCTACGCTGAGATAGCCCTGCTCGACGAGGGTCGACGCCAGACGATAGGCGGTGGAGCGCGCAAGACCTGCCGTCTCGGCAATTTCACTTAAACTGCCACGGCCCGAAGCCACTGCCTCAACGATCATCAGCCCACGGACCAGGGTCTGGCTACCGCCAGGTTTGTCGCGCTTAGTCTCGGTTGTCGTCGTATTTGCGTTCATGCCCGGTTTCGACGTTTCTGCGTTCACGCCTGACGTTTTTTGCTTGATAAGCCTTGGCCTAATTTCATATATTGGAATAAATAGATTGGCAATCGCATTTATGCTCATTATTGAGCATTTTCACCACGAACCGATCATCTCCGGTCCTCCCGGAACCGCATTCGACACGCAGGGTTAAAAAGGCTTCTATTATGGGTTACCCCAAGATCAAGCAGGTGCGCGCATACGTCATTAAAGGTGGCGAGGGCGGCGGCGGCGCCGATTACCACGATCAGGGCGAAGGCCACTGGATCGACAATCACATTGCGACCTCAATGGGGCGCTATCCGGAATATCGCCAGAGCCGCAAGAGCTTTGGCATCAATGTGCTGGGCACGCTGGTCGTTGAGATCGAAGCCGATGACGGCACGGTCGGCTTTGCGGTGACGACGGGTGGTGAGCCCGCCTGTTATATGGTTGAAAAGCACTTCGCCCGCTTTCTCGAAGGCCGCAACCCGTTTGAGTATGAGCGCATCTGGGATCAGATGTACTTCGGCTCGCAGTATTATGGCCGTAAGGGGATTGTCGTAAATGCCATTTCCGGCGTCGATCTGGCCTTGTGGGACCTGATGGGCAAGCTGCGTCAGGAGCCGGTCTATCACATGCTGGGCGGCGCGGTGCGCGACGAATTGCAATTCTATGCGACGGGCGCGCGCCCGGACCTCGCCAAGGAGATGGGCTTTATCGGTGGCAAGCTGCCGCTCTATCACGGCCCCATCGAAGGCGACGAAGGCCTCAAAAAGAATGTCGAGCTGATCGCCGATATGCGTTCGCGCGTGGGCGAAGACTTCTGGCTGATGTACGACTGCTGGATGGCGCTCGACGTCAACTATGCGACGAAGCTTGCGCATAAGTGCCATGAGTACGGCCTGAAGTGGATCGAAGAGGCCATCAATCCGGACGACTACTGGGGCTATCAGCAACTGAAGAAGAACGTACCGGCCGGGATGCTCGTCACCACGGGTGAGCACGAATCAACCCGCTGGGGCTTTAAAATGCTTCTGGAAATGGGCTGCTGCGACATCATCCAGCCGGATGTGGGCTGGTGCGGTGGCGTAACCGAGCTTCTGAAAATCTCGGCCCTGGCTGACGCGCATGGTGCACTGGTCGTGCCGCACGGCTCGTCCGTCTATAGCTACCACTTCGTCATTACGCGCCATAACTCGCCGTTTGCCGAGTTCCTGATGATGGCACCGAAGGCCGATCACGTGGCGCCCATGTTCCATCCGCAACTGCTCAATGAGCCGATCCCGGAGAAGGGCCGCCTGAAGGTCACCGCGCTCGATAAGCCGGGCTTTGGGGTCAATCTCAACCCCGAAGTGAAGCTCTATCGCCCCTACGAACACTAATGAAACTCACCCCTGAAGGCTTTGCCTTCAGGGGTGGTCCATATCGTCAGATCAAAGCAAGAGACGCCTCGCCGCTTTGATCTGGCTTTATTTTTGAGGAAAGCTTTATGAAACTCGTTCGCTTTGGCCCCAAGGGTCAGGAAAAGCCTGGCGTGATCGACGCTGACGGCAAGCTGCGCGATCTGTCGTCGGTCGTCGCTGACATCACCCCCGAAGAGGTGCGCCTGTCGAAGCTGGCCGGCCTCAAGGCCACCGACGTCTCGGCCCTGCCGGTTGTCGAAGGCGATGTGCGCTACGGCGTGCCGGTCAACAAGATCGGTAAGATCATCGCGGTAGGCCTCAACTATGCTGACCACGCGGCCGAATCGAACCTGCCCGTGCCGTCGGAACCCATCTTCTTCACCAAGGCCGTGACCTCGCTCACCGGCCCCAATGACGACGTGATGAAGCCGCGCGACGCCACCAAGATGGACTGGGAAGTGGAACTCGGCCTCATCATCGGCAAGACCTGCCGCTATGTCGAAGAAGCCGATGCGCTGAGCCACGTTGCCGGTTACGTGCTGGTCAACGACATCTCCGAGCGCGCTTTCCAGAAGGAGCGCGGTACGCAGTGGGTCAAGGGTAAGGGCTGCGACACCTTCTGCCCGACCGGCCCGTGGCTGGTGACGCCGGAAGAGATCGGCGACGTGCACAATCTCGACATGTTCCTGAACGTCAATGGCCAGCGCATGCAGACCGGCAACACGAAGACCCTGATCTTCAATGTCGCCCACTGCATCAGCTACATCTCGCGCTTCATCACCCTGCAACCGGGCGATCTGGTCATCACCGGCACGCCTCCGGGCGTCGGTGAAGGCAAGAAGCCAAACGCCATCTACCTCAATGCGGGCGACACCATGCACCTTGGCATCACCGGCCTTGGCGAACAGCGCCAGACCGTTGTGCCGTTCTCGCTCGAACATCAGGAGATCATCGGCTAATGGCTTATGCTGGACGTTTTGAAAACCGCTGCGCCGTCATCACCGGTGCTGCCGGGGGCCTCGGCAAGGCCGCCGCTCAACGCATCATCTCTGAGGGCGGCAAGGTCGTCCTTTGGGACCTGAACGCGGAACTTCTGGAAACGACCGCAACGGAAATCGGCGCGGCTGGGTTTGTGGCGCTCGATGTCTCAAAGCTCGAAGAAGTCTCTGCGGCGGCTAAAAAGTCGGCGGAGATCTTAGGCAAGATCGACATTCTGGTCGCTTCGGCGGGCATCACGGGCGCGACCGTGCCAGTGTGGGAGTTCCCGGTCGAATCGTGGCTGAAGGTCATGGACATCAATCTCAATGGCCTATTCTACTGCAACCGTGAGATCATCCCCTTCATGCTCGAAAACGGCTATGGCCGCATCGTCAATGTCGCATCGGTCGCGGGCAAGGAAGGCAATCCCAACGCCTCGGCCTATTCGGCCTCCAAGGCGGGCGTGATCGGCTTTACCAAGTCTCTGGGCAAAGAACTGGCGACCAAAGGCGTCATTGTCAACGCGCTCACTCCGGCGACCTTTGAGTCACCCATTCTGGCGCAACTCCCGCAAAGCCAGGTCGATTACATGCGCTCAAAGATTCCGATGGGGCGTTTGGGCATTGTCGATGAATCGGCGGCCATGGTCTGCTTCATGGCCTCGGAAGAGTGCTCCTTCACGACCGCTTCGGTGTTTGACACATCGGGTGGTCGCACGACCTACTAAACGCTCTCACGGCGGCGCCTGACGGGGCCGCCGTTCTCTTATAACAAAGCACGCAAATCGCTATGGTGAGTCGAAAAGACTTAGCCGGCGAGACACGCAGCAAAGCGTACTTTCGTACATGAGCCGCGTATCGCAGACGGATGAGGCTTTGCAGACCTCCAGAGCGACGGGCTCGGAGGAAACATGACAAAACTGCCCTTTATCGACGCCCACATCCATCTGTGGGACCTCGACCATCTGCGCTACGGCTGGCTGAGCGCGCCGTTCGACGATACCGGCGTCAATGGCTCGACCGAGGCCATCGCCTCGACCTACCTCCCCGCGCATTATCAGGCTGACGCCACGGGGTTCGACGTGCGCGGTACCGTGCATATCGACGCCGGCGCGCATCCGGACGACGCCCTCGCCGAGACAAAATGGCTGCAAAAGCTGCATGAACAGACCCGTCTGCCTACTGCGATCGTCGCCTTTGCCGGCCTGAACGATCCGAAGGTCGAAGCCTTGCTGGAAGCCCATGCGCAGCATTCCGCCGTACGCGGCATCCGCCATATCCTCAACTGGCACCCCAACCCCTATTTCAGCTATACACCCGCTAACCTGCTGGAGGATCCGCAATGGCAGGCGGGTTATGCGCTCCTGGCCAAATATGGCCTGTCCTTTGACCTGCAAATCTATGAAAATCAGATGGCGGCCGCGGCCGCTCTGGCGGCCAAACATCCGGATGTTCCTGTGATGCTCAATCATGCTGGCATGCCGGTCAATGACGGTAACGGCCATCTGAGCCGCTGGGAAGCGGGCCTGAAGACGCTCGCCGCCCAACCGAATGTCTCAGTGAAAATTTCCGGCATGGGCTTTGCCAACCGTCACTGGACAACGCAAACCATCCGCCCGCTCGTGCTGACCGTCATCGACATCTTCGGCACGGATCGCGTGATGTTTGCCTCTGACGTACCCACCGACAAGCTCTTCTCGGACTACAAGACTATCATGGACGCTTTCGACGCGGTGACCTGTGACTTCTCCGACACTGAGAGACGGGCCATGTTCGCGGGCAATGCGAACCGGCTTTATCGCCTGGAGCTCGAAGTCTGAGACTACTCGGTCTCCTTACCGTCCCAGTTACGCGTATCTGGGAACTTCTTACGAAAGGCGCGCCATTCCGCCGCCTCCTGCTCGAAGATATGCAGGTCGTGGCGCACATCGTTTTTGAGGACGTGGTTTTTTAGCACACCGACATGGCGATAGCCGTTGAAGGCTTGTGCCCGCACCACGCGATCGTTCCAGTTTACGATGTGATTGACCAGCTTATGCAGACCCAACGTACAGAAGGCGTGGTTCAGCGTGCCGATAAAGTTATAGGCCGACAAGGTGGGCGACACGGCTTCGTCGCCCACATAGACGCCCACCTCGCCTATACCATTCACCCGATCCGTCACCGTGATCGACGTATAGCCGACGTCGCGGCCTTCGATGCAGATGATGCGATGATGATAATCGTCACGGCTCGCACAACGTTCAATCCAGCCCCGCTGGCGCTCGATATCGTAGGGCACATCGGTAAGCATAAACTGGGTGATGCGCGCAGATGTGCGCCAATCCAGCAGCATCTTGGCGTCATCCGGCTGCACCGGTCTGTAGCTTAAAAACTCATACACGGGTCATCGCCTCCACTATTCGTTCCGCACCGCACCCATCGACCAGAGAATGGGCTCTGGCCGCCTCGGTCACACGGCCGAGTACATCAGACAGAAGGGTCTTTACCTTGTCATTAAAGCCGTCGGGCCAGCCTTCACGCGCGTCCAACACCGGATAGGGCGAGGCGCTGAGCGAGGCCGCCTGATTATCGACCACCACCATGACCAGCGCGGGCAGGCCCATGGCGGCGATCTCACCGACACTACCTCCGGCTGCCGTAACCACCAGAGACGCCCCGCTTAAGACCTCGGCCACATTGTCGGGCGACAGGTAAAGTTTCAAAGCCGCATGGGCCGCACACAGGCGACGCAAGGCATCAACATCGCCATTGGCAGGCCCTACGATCAGGCGGATATCATAGCGCGGCGCGACCTCAAGCAGGGCCTCCGCGCACAGGGCTGTAAAGCCTCTGGGATCTGATCCGCCAAACAGAACGCAGATGTGAGCGCGACGCGGCGCCGGGTAGGAGCGACGAAACTCGTGGCGGATGGGCGCATAATCCGGCCCCAGACACAGATGCGCATCCGGCGTGATTTCGGCATACATCTGCGGCGATGCCGAAGCGGCGGCATTGATCACCAGATGAACGTTCAGCGGCCGCACCTGCGCCAGATCATCAAACGCGGCCAGCCGATAATCCGCACACAGATCGGTATAAAATACAGCCTCCGCTGCGTAGGAATCGACCAGCAACAGCTCGCCCGTCGGCACACTGGCGCGTATGGCCGCGGCATCTTGCGGGCTACCGATCGCTGTCTCCAGTCGCCGGCAGCCGGCGCCGATCTGCGCCAGACGTGAACGAATGGCCTCGGAGGAGTCATTGAGCAGAAAGGTCACGGCCATACCGCGATGACGCGCCGCTTCAGCCACGGCGAAACAGCGCATAAAGTGGCCCAGACCGATCTGCGCTGAGGCTTCGGTGCGCACCCACAACTGCATCAGGGCACCCTAACGATGTCGATGAGATCAGGTGAAGGCGTCGTCCATACGGCGCTTGACCACGACCAGCCGACGCCAAACCCACACAAAAGAAGACGCAGCGGTGTCGTGTCTGACAAGCGCGGTTCGCCAGTCGAAAGCCGGTCGCACATGGCCAGTGGGATGGAGGCTGAGGACGTATTTCCATAGTCGCGCACCGCATAGACCATCTGATCTTCACGTGCCTTTATCTTGTGCCCCAATGTCTTCAACATGAGCGCATTGGCCTGATGCAGGACGACGTGATCCATCGCGTCAATCACTTCACCTGCGGCAATGAGGGCACGGGCAACACTCGGTGCCACCTGCTTCAAAGAGAAGGCCATAACCTGCGTCCCGTCCATAAACAGGCGCGGCGGACCGCTCTCTGCCAATCCGCCGGTGCGGGACATAAGATAGGGCGCACCGGATCCGTCCGAGCCAAGATCAAAGGCGATCCCGGCCTCGCCGGCTTCCAGCGCCGTCACGGACACAGCATCGCCGAAAAGGGGTTTAAGCGCGCGATTGTCTTCATCGATCATGCGTGTCGTCATATCGCCGGTGACTAGAAGCGCGCGGCTAATGCCTGCTGTCTGCATCAGTGACGAGACGACCGACAATCCATAAACGTAGCCTGAACAGCCGAGGGCGATATCGAGACAGAGCGCTCCGTTACCTACACCCAGACGATTTTGCAGCACACAGGCCGTCGAGGGTAGCGGATAGTCCGGCGTCTGGGTCACCACGATCAGCAAGCCGACACTGTCCGCTGACCAGCCGAGCCCGTCTAGGAGCCGACGCGACGCCACCTCGCCCAACTGGGAAACCGTGTGGGCGTCTGAGACGGGGCGTCGTTCAATCCCCGTAGCCGCGATGATCTTGGTTATTGCGTCTTCGCCAAAATGCGCACCCAGGTCGCGGTTTTCGCTCACCGCTTCAGGCAGGGATGTAACGATCCCCCTAAGCACTGGACCTGGTATGCTGAATGCGACCATCAGTTTGTCAGGCCCCCATCGACCGTCAGGGTCTGACCCGTGATAAAACCCGCCTCATCGGACAACAAAAAGCGCACCAGCGGCGTGATGTCGGTAAGATCGCACAAACGCCCAAGGGGCGTGCGACGTACGATCTGCTCCAGTTGGCGGTCATCGAGCCCCGCAGACAGAGCCGTCTTCATATAGCCCGGCGCGATGGAATTGACGGTGATGCCCAGCCGCCCGACTTCACGTGAAAGGGCACGGCCAAAGCCATCCATGCCCGCTTTCGACGCCGCGTAGGCGCTCAAGCCCGTATAGCCGCGCAGGCCCGTGATCGAAGAAATATTGATGATGCGACCGGGCTTACGGGTACGTTGCATCCGACGCAAGGCGGCACGCGTAAGCGCCATGGCCCCGGTCAGATTGACCTGCAAGACCCGCTCAATATCGGCCAGCGGCAAGGTCGACAAGATGCCCTCAACCGATATACCGGCATTGTTGACGACGCCCCAGGGAGCGCTGTCGAAATGCGCTACAGCGGCGGCGCTAAAGGCTTCTATGGCCGCGTTATCGCCCATATCGCAGGTCTGCCAGAAAAAGCGTGGCCCGTGCTGATCCTGAAGGATGCGCACCTCGTCGCTATGGGTGGTGGAACAGCCCGCAACGTCGTAGCCTGCCAACAGAAGATCGGAGGCGATGGCGTGACCCAGACCGCGACTTACCCCGCTAATTATCACCCAGCGCGTCATGCCTCAGCCCTCGATTTCTTACCTGTCTCTGCGCGGGCAATGGCCTCAACGAAGCGAAGCCCTACCGGGCGACTGGCGCGCGGCAGACCCTGAATATACACCTTCACTTCGGTCTCATCCGCGCCCGGCGCAAGGGCGATTTCAGCGCTCAAAACGTGCCCTGTAATGGGGCTTGGTCGCGCCCAGACACGTGCATCAGCCACGGCAGGACACAGGCTCAGATAGGCCTCGACCTCCTCCGGAAAGACTTTGACGCCACCAATGTTAACGAGACTATCCAGTCTACCGCGAAAGCGCACGCGACCGTTTTCAACACTCACTACGTCGCGCGTATCGTGACCGTCAACAAGCAGCGTTCCGGCTTCGGACAGAGACAGGCGATCGCCCAATGCGCTCTGCGGAAATCCAGCCTGCCCGTCACTGACGGTGAGGATCACACCCAACTCTGTGGTGGCGTAGATATGGCGGATATGGGCCCCCGGAAACCGGGCGCGCAGGGCATCAAGCAGACCCTGATCCACGGCTTCACCGCCGAGTGTCACCCCGCGCAAGGACAGGCCCGAGGGGGCGCTCATCAAAAAGGCGCGCCAGAAGGTCGGCGTGCCGCTGATGTGCGAAGCCTGGTGGCGGTCGGCCAGTTGGGCCATAACGGCAATGTCCGCCCCTTCCGGCGGCGCGATCAGGGTGTGACCGCCGATCAGGGCGGAAAGGATCACCTGCATTCCGGCAAAGCTGAACGGATGATAAGTCAGAAGCCAGCACGCTTTCGAACCGCCCTGAGTGATGGCAGCGGTCAGCTTTGCCATCTCGTGGCCAGCCCATTTGGGCGCACCCGTGGTGCCCGAGGTTTGCAACCAGACGCGAGCGGAAAGCTCCACCTCAGGCTCCGCCAATAACGGCCCGTCTACACGCTGAACGAACAGGTCTGTCTTTTGTTTTTGCGCAGCGATCAGGGCGGTGATAAGTCCGGCAACCGAGCGGTCACTTGTGCCGTAAACCTTATCTGATGTCTGAAAAACCTCGGCGCGGGCATGCAGATCATCGGCGGACATAACCTGCCCGTCTTCGATGAGCCGAAACGAGATGCCGAGGGAAAAATCCATCTAGGCCGCCTTTGTAAACAGGGCCGCCAGTTCGCCGGCCGTGTGGAACAGCACAAAGCCCTCGCGGAAGGGCTGAAGCCCTGTTTTCTCTTCGAGCGCCACCACGAGCGTCGCCAGATCCAGACTGTCGATATCGAGCGGCCCGTTGAGCAGCGGCGTATCGGCCTCAATGGGCGACACGGCTGCGCCTTTCTCGGACAAAATCTGGATTAGCTCCTCGCGGACAAGATCAAAGCTCATTTAGAAACTCCGTAATCAGACCGGTGATGCGCCCTGGCACCTCCATGTGCGGCAGATGCCCTACACCATCGAGCGTATGAAGCCTTGCGGGCAAACGCTCAGGCGGTGGCAGAGGAATGACCCGGTCAGACTGCCCCCAGATCACCTGATGCGGCACACTTACACGACTCCAGTCGTACCACCCCATAGACGGGTGGGCCGCCTCAATGCGTCGCAGAAAGCGTAGCAGTAGATCCCGGCGGGCGGGTGGGGCAGCGGCCTGCAATGAGGCGGCTAAAGCATCGACAGACGTTTGGTTCTGCGCGCCCAGAAGTTGCGCGGCGGCGGCACGGGCGCTGGCTTCACTGCCTTCGATCAGAAAGCGCTCCAGCGCGTCGCGGTCAAATGCGCCGCCCATGCCCGCAGGTGCAATCAGGGTCAAACTCCTGACCTGCTGGGCATAGGCTTCGGCCATACCGAGGCTGATGCGTGCGCCCATCGAATGACCGACCAGATGTGCGCAGCCGATACCGAGGACATCCAGCGCTTGCGACAGCCACGAGGCCATAAACTCCAGACTGCAATCGCCCGCCGCATCGGCACTTCGACCATGCGCCGGCAGGTCGATGGCCACCACGCGGTAGCGAGCCGCCAGCGGGATCAGGCAAAAGGACCAGGTCAGCAAATCAGCGGCGAAGCCGTGCACGAATACGATAGCGGGCGCCGCCTTATCCCCCAGATCGAGATAACTCATCCTCCCGCAAGCATGGGCATCGCTGTGGCTTATGGTCAGCCGACGGCTGCCGGGACGCGGCACAGAGGGGGCAGACAGAACTGTCACGCCAGAAACCCTCCGTCCACGGTCAATATGGACCCGGTAATCCAACGCGACGTGTCGGCCAGCAGAAAGGCAATGGCCGCAGCCACGTCATCGGGCCTGCCCAGCCCCAGCGGATGCAGATCTATGACCCGCTGAAAATTCTCTTCGGAGAGAAGGGCGCGAAACTGATCCGACATAGGGGTGTCGATCATCGCCGGGGCGACCGCATTGACGCGTACGCCATCACGAACCAGTTCAACGCCGAGGCCTTTTACGGCTGAAATAATGCCGCCTTTTGACGCTGCATAGACGACATTGCCAGGCGCGGTTTTCAACGCGGCAGAAGACGACACATAAACGAGTGAAGCGCCAGACACGTGGCAGGCTTTCAGCCGAAAGGCCTGAGCCAGCATCAGGGAGGCGGCCAGATTTTGTGTGAGCACTTCCTGAATAAAGTCGGGCTTCACCGCCTGAATAGGCCGCGTTGCCTGCACGCCTGCGCAATGAGCCAGCCCGTTGAGCGGTCCTGTCTCGGCGCAGACCGTCTTCATCCAGGGCACGATCTTCTCAATATCGGCCAGGTCAAACAGATGACCTTGATGGCCCTCTCCGGACAAGGCATCCAGCGTTGCCTGAAGGCGCTCAGGATTACGCCCCGTGACGATAAGGCGCGCCCCCAGACGCGACAGATAGATGGCTGAGGCCTGCCCGATGCCGGACGTCGCACCTGTCACCATAATGGTGCGCCCGCTCAGGCTTAAAGGGTTAAAACCCGTATCCGCGGGTTTTGTGACGCAAGGGGTCAGGACGTCGCTCATGGCGTCTCTCCGGATGCGGACCAGTCGCCCATGCGTTTTGCCCAAGCCTTCTGAAAATGGGCGATCCGCCCTTCCATCTGTCCCAGAAGCGGCGCCCGATTATCGGGCACATCGCGCATCCCCGCCTGCGTGATGCCGCAGATTTGGGCATCCTCATCGCGCACCTGTGCCGAAAAGGTTTTGAGTTCGCCAACCACCAGATCGCGCGTTTGTCCACCCCGATTGGTTGCCAGCCAGGAGGCCGAGTTGATACGTAAACGCTCTGGCGCAATGGGATCGAAGGTCTGAAACGTCAAAAACGCGCCGCCGGAAAACGTGATGACGATATTTGGGAAGATGAGGAAATTGCCATATTCGGGATAACGGTCTGACGGCGTAATCTTTAGATTCTTATGAACATTACGCCACCATTTCAGTGAGCGCTCCTTCAGCTTGCCGGTATAACGGCTATGGTCAGGCACACTTGAAATTTCCAGCTGCAGCGACAGGATCAGGCCAAAACTCTCCGCATGGACAAGAGGCACATGATAGCCTTCAGCGGCATTGTCCATGCCGAGCTTCCAGTTGGCTTCCCACTCATAGCTGACGCGTTCAAAGCGATCCGTGCACACCGCAGACAGGTGTTCTAATTCGTCGTGATAGTCGCCTAGAAAGGTTTGAAGGTCGGGACCTTCGGATGTCATCCGTACAAAGACAAAATGACCCACCACTTCAAGTGCGTAGGCTTGCAGAGCCAGCTCTGCCTGATCCGCTTCAGTCAGGTTGAAGCATGGCTTGTTCAGGGGCACGCCCACAGGCTTTCCCTCACCATTATAGGTCCAGCCGTGATAGGGACACTGCAGGGGTCGATTGCCAGCGCTCTCGGTCTGAATCCGCGCGAACCGGTGAGAACAGACATTGCGAAAGGCCCGCAAATCGCCGTTGAAGTTCTGAACGACGATGGAGTGCGGCCCTATCTGCGCCGTTATGAAGTCCTGATGATTTTTGAGGTCTTCAACAAAACCGACACATAACCAGGACGGGCGAAAGACGTGGGCGATTTCCGCCGTCAGAACCTCTTCGCGGACATAGGCGTCTGCAGGTATCTGTCCCAGAAGGTCTCTATACATAGTCGTCGATCCCTGGAGCGGGGATCGGCCCGAGCGTCAGCTTCATAGCACTCCATGACCAGCCAACGCCAAAGCCCATAATGACCATCTGGCGCCGCTCCGAGAAGACGTCGTGCAGCGCGTCGGCAATGGTCAGGGGAATGGAGGCGGAAGAGGTATTGCCAAAGCGCTCCATGGCTACCGGCACCTTTTCCACGGGTAGGCCCGCCTTTTTGCGCAGGTGGTTGAGCATGAAAGCATTGGCCTGATGGAAGACGACGTAATCGACGCTGTCGGCGGTTTCACCGGACGCCTCAAGGATGCGCCCGACCAGAGCCGGTACGGCTTTCAGCGTAAAATTGAACACCTCCGTACCATTCAGATGTAGCCGGGCCGCCTTGAAGAGGTGCTCGGCATAGTCCGCCGGATGGGGTTCGACCGGAGGCACAAGCGGCAGCTTCAGCCCGCCCGCCTCAACCAGAATATGCGCCGCGCCAGACCCATCTGTACCGAATTCCCCGAACATCGGCTGCGCAGCCTCATCGACCTCCAGCGCCGTGGCAGAACCCGCGTCGCCAAACAGGGGCACCGTGGCGCGATCGCCGGGCATCAGCTTAGAGGTCGAAACATCCCCGGCCAGCACGAGCGCCCTCGCCGGACGCCCTTCGATCTTTAGCGTCTGCAGCAGCGACGCGGCTGTCCACAGACCGTAGGGATAGCCGGAACAGCCAAGATTAATGTCAAAAGCCAGACACGACCCCAGTCCGAGACGCGTTTGCAGCGCGCAGGCCGTTGAGGGGATCACGTAGTCGGCGCTTTGGGTCACGAAGATCAGGACATCGATCGTGTCCCTGTTCCAGCCGAGCTGAGCCAGTAGCCCCTCCGCGGCCCTTTGACACAGGTCTGAGGTCAGGACACCGGCGGGCGCGATCCTTCGGGTGATGACCCCGATCGAGCCGGTGAGGCGCGCGCGCTCGGCGTCATCGGGGATAAGCCCTTCTATACCCAGACTTTGGGCGGGCACGCAGGCGCGAAGACCGCGGATCGACACCCCTTTAATTACGCCACCGGTCATGCGGTTTCGACCCCAGTCTCACTAAGCTCTACGACGTCGTTAACCTTAGTTAGCAAGTTTTAAGCAAATATTGACGAAACCACGGTTCTATCGGCCAGAACCTGTAATGAAGGGGAGATGTGCACGTGGATAAAGCCGCCTTTTTTGCCGCAATTGCGGAGATTCTTGAAGTCGATGGAAGCGGACTGACCGGCGAAGAAAATGTCCGCGATATCGGCAACTGGGACAGCCTTTCTGTCATCTCCTTTGTGGCTATGGTCGATTCCGATCTGGGGCGAATCGTTGATGGCGAAAAGCTAAAAAGCGCGGTCACGCTAAATGACCTCGCTGCGGTTGCCGGATTGTAGTCGATTATGTCCGCGGCTGCCGCGACGACGACGCCCTTTATTGAGCGCCTGCGCACGCGCATTCCATCCGTGTCGCAGTTTTTAAGACGTGCCCGCACTGACCGCCGCAATGTCGCCTACGACCTTTTGCCGTTACTCGATTATCGCGGGCGCCAAACGCTCGGTCGTCTGGTGTGCCACTTTAAACCCCGCACACCAGATCTTGCGCCCTCTCCGCTCGCACGGTCCTTATGTGCAGATCTGTGCGAAGAGGGTTTCACAGCTATCCAGCCGCCTATTGACGCACAGGTTTTAGGCGACCTGACCGCCTATTTCCGCAGTCTGCCCTGTCACGACCCTTACCGCCCGCACCTCGGACGCTTTGCCTGGGATCAGGTGCCGTCGGACGATATCAATATCGGCTATTATACCCCCGACGAGGTTATTCGCGCGCCCCATGCGCTGGCTCTGGCCAATCACCCCGACGTACTGGCAGCCGTTGAGCTCTATCTGGGGGCAAGGCCCATTTTGGACAACATCGGGGCAGCCTGGGGGTTTGCCGGCCGCGCCACGGCCAAGGGTGTGCAGCGCTTCCATCGCGATTACGACTGCGTCGGCAATGTGAAACTCTTTTACTATCTGACAGACATTGATGAGGACGCAGGCCCGCACGTCTTTGTGCGCGGCTCGCACCGCTCTTCCATACTCGAAACCGGCAAGGCCCAGACTGACGCCGATATCGAAGCCGCTTTCGGGACCGGAAAGCTAGTCACCCTCACGGCCCCGGCCGGCTCGTGGTTTCTCGAAGACGTCTATGGGTTTCATAAGGGGCTCTTGCCCGTGTCGCGCCCCAGGCTCCTTTTGGCCTTTCAGTATAATCTCTATCCAACCCCGCATTCGCCGAAGGCACCGGTGATGGACAATCCGGGTGGTTTCGACCCCTACATCAATCAGGTTTTTCTGCGATGAGACGGGTCTGTATTATTCCGGCGCGCGGGGGGTCGAAGCGCATCCCGCGCAAGAATATCAAGCCCTTCTTCGGCCAGCCGATGATCGGCTATTCGATCCGCGCGGCAATTCAGTCCGGCCTGTTTGCGCACATCATTGTCTCGACCGATGATGAGGAAATCGCCGAGGTGGCGCGCGCCTGCGGGGCGCAAACACCATTTGTACGCCCGCCAGAGCTGGCCAACGACCATGCCGGGACCGGCGCAGTGATCGCCCACGCGCTCGACTGGCTGATCGCCCAGGGGGAACGCCCTGACGCCCTTTGCTGCCTCTATGCCACCGCGCCGTTTCTGACGGCCAGGCGTCTGATCGAGGGCTGGGAGGCGCTTCAGGGCAAACGCCACGCTTTTTCGGTGACCAGCTACGCCTTCCCTATCCAGCGCGCCCTCTATGTCACGCCTGAGGGCGGGGTGGCCATGTTCCAGCCGGAACATCGCATGACACGCTCTCAGGACCTCATGCCCGCCTATCATGACGCGGCGCAGTTCTACTGGAGCTGGACAGAGGCGGCATTGAATGGCGAGGACGTCTTTTCGATCCATTCCGCCCCGGTCATCCTGCCGCGCACCGAAGTCGTCGATATCGACACGCCCGAAGACTGGGAAGTTGCCGAACAGATGTTCGCGGCGCTCCGAGCGCGGCAGAAGTAGTAATCATCGAAACGAACGGCACGATTTCAGAGACTTGGCAGCGCAATTGCCGCTTAAGTGCGGGAATTTTATTGACGCCCTCAAAGTCAGGCTATAGCTGAGCCATGGCCGAGCGTATCTATCTTTATGACTCCACCCTGCGCGACGGATCGCAGGCACAGGGGATTGACTTCACCGTTGCCGACAAGCTGGCGATTGCCGAGGCGCTGGACGCCTTTGGCATCGACTATATCGAAGGCGGCTGGCCGGGCGCAAACCCAACAGACGATGCTTTTTTTGCGCGCGTGCCAAAGACGCGGTTTGCGAAAGTGTCGGCCTTCGGAATGACGCGGCGTGCCGGGCGCTCAGCCTCAAATGATCCCGGCCTTCAGGATATTCTTGGCGCTGGTACACCGGCCGTCTGTCTGGTCGGCAAGAGCTGGGACTGGCAGGTCGAGACCGCCTTGAAGGTTTCGACGAGCGAGAACCTGAAGATGATATCAGACTCGCTCTCGCACGTGATCAACCAGGGTCGTGAAGCGCATTTTGATGCCGAACACTTCTTCGACGGCTATAAAGCCAACCCGACCTATGCGCTTGAAGCCCTGAGCGCGGCCTATGAAGCCGGAGCCTCCTGGATCATCCTTTGCGATACGAACGGGGGCTCAATGCCTTCAGAGGTCTATCGTATCGTTTCCGACGTTCGATCGAAACTTCCCGATGCGCGTCTTGGGATCCATTGCCATAACGACACCGAACAGGCCGTCGCCAATTCCCTGGCTGCGGTTGAGGCGGGCGTGCGCCAGATCCAGGGCACGATCAATGGCATTGGCGAGCGCTGCGGCAATGCCAACCTGATCGCTCTGATCCCAACACTGATGCTGAAGATGGGCTACGAGACGGGCGTCTCGATGGAACAGCTGAAAGAGATCGGCTCATTATCAAGGCTCATCGACGATCGCCTCAATCGTGTGCCCAACCGCCATGCGGCCTATGTCGGAAAGAGTGCCTTTGCCCATAAAGGCGGGTTACACGTTTCGGCAATGGCGCGCGACAGTCGCTCTTATGAACATATCGACCCGGCACTTGTGGGAAACACGCGGCTTATTCTCGTCTCTGATAAAGCTGGTCGTGCAAATGTGCTCAATCGGCTCGAGCAGATGGGTATTGAGGTTTCGGCCGATGATGAGCGCATCAACGAACTCGTCAAGATCGTCAAAGACCGTGAGGCTATGGGATATGCCTATGAGGACGCCAGCGCTTCGTTTGAGCTTCTGGCTCGAGGCCTTCTCGGGCAATTGCCGCGTTTCTATGAGCTTCTGAGTTATCGCGCGCTCAACGAATGCCGCGTTTTGCCAAACAGCACTCAGGACACAATGGCAGAAGCCACGGTCAAGCTTTCAATTGGCGCAGAGACGGTTATGACCGTCGCTGAGGGCAACGGGCCTGTCAATGCGCTCGACCAGGCTTTGCGCAAGGCCCTGACACCGCATTATCCGGCGCTTCAGGACATGCACCTTAGTGACTATAAGGTTCGCATTCTCACGCCGTCTGATGCGACCGCCGCCCTGACACGCGTGGTCATTGAAAGCCGTGACAAGAACGGGCATGCCTGGCACACGCTGGGCGTCAGCGCCAACCTTATCGATGCTTCAAACGACGCGCTGTTTGACGCTTTGACCTGGTACTTGATGAAACAGGGCCTCCCATCGGCTTAAGCCAAAACGTGAGGCACTGCGGGGCTCAGTTCGTTAATTGCCGGGCGGGCATAAACCGCCGGGAGACGACTTGAGCTATCGATAAAGGTAGCGTCTCTTTGTCTTTTTGCGCTGACGCTTTGTCCGCCCGGTTATGAGAGCGACACCCTGCGACATCCACTTGATGAGAAAAAGCACGATAACATTCCGATACATGTGACTTAACCACGCGCACAAGGCTGCATGAAGCGTGCCATTTGGTGAGCGTGCGCGCCAAGGTCAAGAGGTAGCGCGCTCTACGATAAGAAATCAGTGCGTTTTCATATGCTTTCGCGGCCTGCACACGGGTATCGAACAAAGCGTGTGCCGCTGACCAAAAAAAGAACGAATTCCCAAGACGGGACGAGGACCGATCCGCTGATTGTCGCCATGTCCATCTGCGTCAGTCGACAGACAGTGTCGTCGTCATTGTTTTGATATGCCCATCGATACGGCTCAATACCCGTTTCGGGATCAATGTGCGCTCGGGCAGCGTCCACCAACTGGCGTTGACGCGCTCAAGTGTCTCTGAGACCGCGAGCAGTACGCCGGATTCCGGAAGACGCGCGCGATTGGCAAACCTCTTCCAGCGGGCGGCGGTAATGGCTTTAAACGACTTTTCTCCGCCCAGCGAGAGCGCAAGGCTATCGGCGGGACTGTATGGCACGGTAGACAGTAGGTCATAGACCGGTGCGAGCTCTGGTGCCGCACCCTCTCCTGGATAAATCAACGACCAGTTTTTAAGGTGCATATCGCCATTCCCGGTGATAACCGCCAAGGCCAGTCGGCGGACGAATTCAAGAGCCGCCGCGGGCGAAACGGCCGTCGCAATCGCTGCGGCGATGTCGTGATAGGCCGCTCCCTCATATTTTCGAGACGGATGCACACCAAACACCTGCGCCATGTCTTCAATGTGCACACGCCTGGTTCCCGCACCTCGATCGAAGCGCTTGGTCAGAAGCACTTTACCATCGGCAAAGGTTTGAAAGTCTTTCGGTATCCCCTCGAAATCCGACCTTTCGACCAGTTCACGTTCTGGCACGTCCATGCCAATCGCCTCGGCCAGAGCCAAATTCGCATATTCGTTTTCCGAAACGCCAGGGAAGGCAGTGGAGGGAAATTTTGCAATATATTGTCCCTCCCCCGCGACCAGCGGCAGTGTCAGGCCACGGCTTTTTCCGGCATTTTTCATAACCGAAAGCTTCATATGGACACCGGCGAGGGAGAAGCGCGCCTTAGTGAGAGCGCCTTCCTCATGAGGCGCCCTTATCTCCGAGCCGTCAGTCGCAAGCACGCGCACCGCACCCGGCAAATCTGCGCCGAGAGCCGCCAACAAATCAAAATCGTTTCCAGGACGAACATCGCCGGCGTGATGCTTTTCCAACGCCGCTCTTAGTTTATCCTCTGGCAAGAGGTTGGCGAAGAAGGCGGGCAGGACGCCGACCATAGGCTGCGGATCCTTGCGCAGCCCGCCGGTGGCCGACCGAAACGATAGACTTAAAACAGGTACGCCGCCTGTAAGTCGATACGCGGGATCAAAACTGAACGCGTTGAAATCGCCCGGTGTCCGGACGATTGTACCGACTTTCAGCGTGTTCAGAAACACATCCAGCGACTTAAAGGCGCTTGGCGCGAGATAACTTTGCGTCATTCCTCTTCATCCGTCAGAACCGAAAAGGCTGGAAAATCATCGTCTTCATGCGGACGCAGCAACGCGTTGACAGCCGGGACCGCACTCTGGGGCACCAGCATCATTTCGAGGCCCAGCGCCCGGGCGATGTTAATCAGCGTTGTCGCCCTTGCGGCCGCACTCCCTGCCTCGACCTCTCTATATCGCGGACGCGTAATGCCGGACAATCGGGCCACCTGCTCTTGGGTCAGGCCGGAAGCCTGACGCGCCTGACGGAGCAAGGCGCCGATCTCTTTGAGCGATTCTTTTTGCAAAATTTGATACCCGAACAGATCATTTTACGAAATTTGACCCTCAAACATATCATGGATTTGACCATTCGCAACGCCATATGATCCTTTAACATATCATAAGTCTGAAAAAGGATCTGCAAACAGATCTTTTCGTGGAGCGAGAGTGACGTATGCGTTCGCTCCGATTCCGAGGATTTATCCCGGGCTAACAGGGTGTGGAACACGGCTAAACAGGTGTCTCGAGAACATCGATCCGACTGGATGGGCACATTTCGCCACGATGCGTTTCTCGAATGAAATTATTGAGCTAAACCATCGCCCCAAAGGCATGAGAGACCTCGCGTAACTTAGATATTGCGAGGACCGATGCCTGATTCCCACGCCCCCCATGAGCCCTTTCACAAAGATGAAGGCAGCCTTCAGGACCTGATTGGCGTTTTATCGCGCCGAAAAGCCCTTTTGATGTTTGGAACGGCTGCGTTTGGCGCCACTGCTGTCTCGGCTTGCGGCGGCGGTGGCGGTGGTGGATCAACGACCGCCAGCGTCACGACCTCGTCATCCTCTTCAAGCTCCAGCTCGTCTTCGTCAAGCAGCGCGTCGAGCTCAAGTACAGCCTCTTCGTCAACCGGGACCTGCACGACCTTGCCGACGGAGACGCAAGGCCCCTATCCTGGAGATGGTTCAAACACCGTTTCAGGTAGCGTCGTGAACGCGCTGGCGCTTTCCGGGATCAACCGATCCGATATCCGCACATCTGTGGGATCGGCGTCGGGTACCGCGCCAGGGCTGCCGCTTAAACTGACCATAACGCTGGTGAATTCCGCCAGTGGCTGCGCGGCCTTGTCAGGCTACGTCATCTATCTTTGGCACTGCACGCGAGACGGCCTCTATTCTCTTTATTCGTCTGGCGTCACAGGCGAAAACTATCTTCGCGGCATTCAGGTCACCGACACCAACGGCCAGGTCACCTTTACCACCATCTTCCCCGGCTGTTACTCAGGCCGCATGCCTCACATGCATGTGGAGGTCTATCCAAGTCTGGCGTCAGCAACCTCCTACGCCAACAAGATCAAGACCAGCCAGTTTGCGCTCGACCGAAGCGTCTGTTCGACCGTCTATAGCAATGTCTCAGGCTATAGCGCCTCAGTTAGCAATCTGGCCGCGATCTCGTTTTCGAGCGACAATGTGTTTTCGGACAATACATCGGCAGAGCTGGCCGCTCAGACAATCGCCCTCACAGGTGACACCACAAACGGGTACACCGGGACCGTGACCTTCGGGATCACCGTCTAGGCGAATAGGCTCGCGAGCTTCCTCTACCCTATTCCCCCTCGACGGCTGTGTTGCCATTTCAGCAGAAAGGCCCCGCACGTTTGTGCGGGGCCTTTCCGTTTTGCGGGGTGTGGAAAGCTTAGCGGGCTTTACGCCCCCAGAGCTGGGCATATTTAAAGCCCGTCAGGTCTTCAACAATGGCCTGACTTTCGGGGCTCTCAGGCGTGGTTTCGCCGGCGCGCAGCCGCTCAACCTCATGCACGAGAACGCCGTGCGTTTTGACGTTCAGCGCAAACCGCCAGGAAATGATCATACCCAGCACCATGACGATGATCGGGCCACCGATGAGCACCATGACAATGGTATGGATGGCTTCGGGTGTCTGCTGGATCAGTTCAGCCTGATCCTTTGGCTGAGGCACATACCCCCCCTGATTGATGATCCAGCCAGTGACCACGATGGCGCCTGATTGTGCCACCTTGCGCACCAGCGTCATGACCCCGGCAAATATACCTTCACGACGCTGACCGGTGACCGCTTCGTCGATGTCGGGCAGGTAGTTATAGACTGACCACGGCAAGAAATTCAGAGTCCCGCGTCCCAGACCCGCCAGGATGATCGGCACGAAAAGCCAGAAGATCAGACCGAGATCTGACTGACTGAAAGCGGCAATTAGATCGCCATTGATGCCGTTCAGGCCAGAGGCAAAGCCGGATGGGGCGGTAAAGTAGAACGCCAGGAACAGGATGAGTGCCGCGACGACGAAACTGATGGCGATGCGATAAGCCAGGGTCGGACCGGTCTTAATAACGATCTGAATGGCGATGATCACAGAGACGAGCTGAGCGATGTACATCAGCGTCATCATCCCCGATATCAGGGTCGTCGTCTCGTTTTTGGTGAAGACCGTGCCCGCCGCCAGAACGGTGGCAACGAAAATCGGGAAGGCCGTGTTGAAGATGTCCTGCGACAGGTAGCCACCCAGATAGATGCTGAGATGCTGACGAAAAGCGCGAAGCTTCAAGGTGGAGAATAGATCCCGGAACATATTGACCGGGATCATGACAACAGCCTTGGCATCCAGCGGCGCCGGCTGAATCCGCTTTTCTTCCTCGGTGTAGGGGCGCTCCCACGAGAATATCACCACCAAAACGACCACCAGCGAGAAAAGGACGCCGAAAATAGCCGCCATGATGAAGAAGGTGTGAGGCGAATCCTTCCCACCGAGCAGGTTAATCAGAATAGCGGGAAGCGCAGAGGCCGCGATCGCCGAAGCCTGAGCGATGATCATGCGCGCGCCGGCAAACTTGGCTTTCTCTTTGTAGTCCTTGGTCATCTCTGCCGCGAGGGTTTCCCACGGTATCAAGAACATGGTGTAGAGAAGCTCGAAGAAGATGAAAACCGCCAGATAGTACCAGAAGGTCTGCCCCGTTACGAACAACAAGGCGAAAGAGGGAAGCAGCGGTATGGTAATCAGAAGAAAAATCTTGCGCCGGCCGATTTTTCTGCCGACCCAGGTGTAGCGCAGATTGTCCGAGATATAGCCGATCAACGGACAGGTAATGGCTTCCAGCAGGCGGGGCAGGCCGAGGATCAGGCCGGCCTCCACCGCCGTCAGGCTGCAGAAGGTGGTAAAAAAGTAAAAGAGCCAGCCGGTGATGACGGCCTGAGCGCCGGCACCGAGCAGATCGCCCGATCCCCAGCCCCAATAGTTCAGCCAGTTGGGTTTACGTGCACTTGCCGCTTCGGCCATTTTGTTCCACTCCCACCGTCTTCGGATTAACTCGAAGCCTAAACTGTGAAGACGTCTTACAGACGCGTCCGAAGACGCCTTTGCTTTGTTATTGAATGCAATTCAGGTCCGGCGCCTTCGTCCGGACCTCTATTGCGAGACGGGTTAGATAAACCGGTAAAGGAACTCACCCATGGTCAGGAGCGCCATGGCCTGACCGAACGGCATGGAGGTGAGCGGGATATCTTTATACTCCTGGATGGAGTTGAACACGGGCGTTCCAAACGAGACCTGTGTCAGTTCACCCGCACTGTTGATATGCGCGCGCACAGCCTTGGCGGCCTTGATGCCGATGGCCTCATAATCGCGTGAGATGTAGCCCTTACGCACGGCCTTCAGGATGCCATAGGCGAAGCCCGCGGACGCCGCCGCTTCTTCGTAAGAGGTTTCATCGTCGAGGATGGTGCGCCACAGGCCCGAGGGGGCTTGCACCTTGGCGAGGGCTTTGACCTGCGCTTCCAGCGTCTCGATCAGGAACATGCGGAAGGCATCATCCTTTGGCAGGTTGAGAAGCTCGATAAACTCCGGGATCACAATCGTGACCCAGGAATTGCCGCGGCCCCAAAGCGCATTGGCGAAGTTATGGCGACCCTCAAAGGTCCAGCCGTGGAACCACAGGCCCGTCTTACGATCGGTCAGGTATTTGATATGAATGAGGAACTGACGCTTGGCTTCCTCGACATAGTGCGGGCGATTGAGCAACAGACCAATCTTGGCCAGCGGAACAACCGACATCATCAGCGTATCGTCCCAGAGCTGCTGGTTATTGACGCTGTTATAGACGATATGCTGGAAGCCACCTTCCTCCGTACGCGGAAGATCATTATAAACCCACTCCGCCCACACATCGAGGTAGGGCAGATAGCGACGGTCGCCGGTGCGCTCAAACAGGTAGGCCAGCGTCAAAAAGGGCGCGACCGTATTGATGTTGCGCGACGGCGAGCCTTCTTTAAACCGGTCTTCGAACCAGTTGATCATGATGTCCCAGGCTTTTTTGTCGCCGGTCATCTCCCAGACCTTATACATACCGTATAGGCCGATGCCTTGCGTCCACTCAAACCCGTGCCACGCCTTGGTGTCGATGACGCGGCCATCGGTCAGACGCAGGAGAAACTCGCCCGACGTGTCCTCAATATGGATCAGATTATCGATCAGGAGATCGATAGCCCGACGATAATCGTCGCGGTCCGCATCCAGCGCCGCGGACTGATGTTGCAGCAACGGGTGGATGTTGAACGGGTCGGTCGGGGTGAGGACCTGATTGTTCGTATTGACGGGCTTTTTGAAAATCTGAGCGGTCATGGGAGAGAAACTCTTGGGGAGGGTACTTTAGCGTTGCAGTTTGTTGGGTGCGGGCATGATGTCGAGGGGAACACTCGTGCGCGCGGTACGCAGATTAACCAGTTGAACGGGCTCCAGCGCGTTTTCCGGCTTTCCATCCGTAGTGACGGCCAGGGCGATGGTATTGTCACCATTGGGGTTTAAGATACCCGGAGGGATGACGAAGGTACGCTGCGGCCCAATATGGGCGATAAACTGTCCCATATTCCAGCCGTTGACGAAGATCAGGACCCGGTTCTCACGGTCTGAACGCGGCGTTGACGTATCGCCGAAGGTAAGGCCCAGTTGTACGTCGTGCCCCTTTGGGAGGTCGAGCTTAAACTGAGTGCGAAGCCAATAGGTGCCCGCCGCCGGAGGGGCCGCCGTTTGGCTTGCGGCTTCCCAGCCCTCTTGCTTTCCAGGCAGGTACCAGCCTTCGCGTTCACCATAGAGACCGCCATTGTTCATAGGGCCACGCACGAGGTCGGCGATCTGTTCGCCGCCCTTGTTGCCCTGAATACGCCACTCAATGGGAACGGCAAAACGGCGTCCCGCGCGCGTCGTGAGCGAGGCGGCGATGAGACCGCGCGCTTCGCGGTGCGCGTCGTCGGCCATGAGGTCCCAGTTGTGCGAATTGTTGCGCACCATAACCGAAATCACGTGTTCGCCAGGCGTCAGCTTGTCGAGCTTGAACTTCACGCTATCAGTAGTTTCGGGGAACTGGCGACCCGTATCGTGTTCGTGCTGGCCGATATATTTGCCATCGACCCACACCTGGATCATGCCGGCCCCGCCAGCGCCATAGAACAATTCCAGCTGGTCCGCCGTCTGATCCGTGATCTTGACGCGCCCGCGATACCAGACATCGCCGTGGTGGAAGCCGTAATCACTCATGCTGAGCGTCGGCTGCCCCCGTTCGGTGGTCGTCCAGGTCTGGGCCGCCGTCGGGCGGTTATCGGCCTTGACCCACTGGCTGTCGTCAAAGTCTGGCTTGGCTTCGGGGCTGTCCATGCGACGCGTCCAGGGCACCTGAGCGAGGTCTGGCAAGGTGACCTGTTCCGGACGCGGCAACGGCTGGCTACTGAACAGGCTGCCGTCATTTTGCGCGGTGACCGCGACCGGCTCGCCATTGAAGGTGACGCTTTCAACCCCCTTTGGGCCCCAGATCGTCAGGGCCGATTCCGTCATGGTGTCGCCCTTAAGCTCGAGCTTGCCGCCAGAGAGTTTGGCTTCGCGCACCAGAGCCGCCGTCATCTGCAGCACCGGGCCCTGCGCCGTTTCCTGACGCCAGAAGTTGAAGCTCGTCGGCTCATCGGCAATAAGAAGCAAGAGGGGGGCGCGGCCACCGTCGGTGATGCGCAAACGGATCAGGCCATCATGGGTGTAGCTGATCTTCAGATCGCCGGTTTTAGCGTCGAACTTTGTCGTCGCCTGACCCGACAAAACCTCAACCTTCGGTGCTTTCGAGAAGCGCAGCACCGTTTCGCCCGCCTCTGCGACACGGCCCTGTAACAGCGCGATGTCCTGTTCACCATTCTGGAAATGCGTCTGGATTTCTGAATTGGAATAGACGAGGTGCTGTCGCTCCATTTTATAGGACGCCAAAAGCATCTTGGCGTCCTGACCATTGACGCGCACCGGAATAGTGTAGGTGCCGTCTTTGGTTGTGACCTCGAACGTCGCGCTGTCATCGCTCAGCGCATCGGACGGGTTATGGACCGCAAACAGGATATGGGTTTTCAGGGTCGGATTGATGTTGTGATAGACCTTGATCTTGTCGTTCGACGTCTTGAGGACCGGTCCTTTGTCCATTTCGGCCAGGACCTGTTCGGCCGCCTGAACGAACATGCCCTGCTGCTTCAGCGCATAGGCTTTTTCACGTAAACCCCGGTCTTCAGAAATGGCCGCGCCATAGTCATAAGAGGTATAGACAACCGGCCCGGCCAGCCAGCCCCACGAGGTGCCACCAAACGTCATATAGACGTTGTGAATAGTGATGCGGTTGATCAGGTTTGTGCCGTAGAAGACGCGCTGATACCCTTTACCCTGGCGCTTAGCCGTACAGTCATAGGTGCCGTTCGAGCCCCAGTAGTCGAACCAGCCGCCGCCCAGCTCGGCCGCAAAACCGGGCGTTTTGGGCGAAGACAGCGAGCCTATGCGCGGCGGTGTCGTACCATAAATGCCCCAGTCGGGCGCCTTGTTGGGGCCTGACGGGTCAGCATGGACGTTGCAGGTGCCGCCCGGATACCCATCAAAGGCATAGATGTCCGTCGGCCCTGGATTGGCCCAGGGCGCGGTCGAATCCTTCGGCGTCCAGTCGGGCAAACGCCCGGCCGCATTATGGAAGAAGGGCACGCTGATGCCGTCGGCGCGCGCCTTTTTGGCCAGATGCTCCATCTGGCGCACGTGCTTAGGCTCGACCTTGCCCAGCTCGTTTTCGAGCTGATAGGCGATGACATTGCCGGTGCCGTTGGTGATCTGATGCCGTGCGATGATGGCGTTGATCTGCGTCATCCACTCGTCGGTGGCGGCCAGGAACAGAGGGTCATCGGTGCGGGCTTCGGCGCGCTGACGCAAAAGCCAGCCCGGGAAGCCCCCGCCGGTCAGTTCGGCATTCACATAGGGGCCCGTGCGGGCAATGATATACATGCCCTCTTCTTCGGCGATTTCGATGGCGCGTTCGACATTGCGAATGCCGGTAAAATCATAGACGCCCGGTGCCGGCGAGTGGTAGCCCCAGTTGAAATAGAAAGCGACACCGTTGAAGCCCGCGGCCTTCATCTTTTGCAGCACGTCGCGCCACAGGGACGGATTAGGCAGCCGGAAAGGGTGCACTTCGCCAGACCACACCATAATGCGCTTGCCATCGACCATCAGGGAGTGTTCGTCCCAGGTGACCTTTTTAGGCGGGTTTTTGGGTCTGGTGGCTTCGGCCAGAGCCTTCGGGTCTTCGGACAGGACGGTGAAGTGACGCACCACGCCCGACACGCCACCGATTTCCTTTTTCGGCGTCCAGGTTTTGAAGTTATCGTGGCTGTCGGAATACCAGTAGCGCTTGGTGATATAGTCGTCGAAATAGATACGCCAGCCGCCATCAGGCAACTTCACAAGCGCCTGGCCTTCGCGCCAGTCGCCCCATCCGGCCCAGTCACCCTTTTTCTCAATCTTCCACGGGCCATAGAGCGATTTGGCTGTGGCCAGTTCGATAAATTTGGTCGTCTCGTTCTTGACGAAGGCGGTGTAACCCTTGTCGGTCGCCACCACAAATGTGTCGATATAGTTGCCTTGCAGGCCCTGCATGGGCTTTGGTGTCGACCACTGTGAGAAGTCGGCATTAGGTTCGAGAACATAGGCCCCGAAAGGCCCCTTCGTACCGCCCTTGGACAGAGAGACGACAACCTTTAAGGTGCCGTCCTTGTCGCGGAACCACTCGGGCGCCCACGTATTGGTGACATCCGGCAGGTCGATTTTGACCTCCCGCACCAGTTCCCAGCTTTTCAGGTCTTTCGAGCGGGTGATCCCGAAATCAGACCCGTCCCAGTTGGTGGTATAGACCACATAGTAATAGCCATCCGAATGGCGGATGATCGACGGGTCGCGCAGCAAACCCTTTTGCGGCGTATAGACCTCGGAGCCCAGCGTTTTGAAGGTCACACCGTCGGCGGAGGTAAAAAGGCTAAGCGTGTTTTGCGATGTCGCCATAAAGGCGGACATCAGGAAGACGTTCTGCGCTTTGGCGGCGTCACCGACTTGCGCCTGTTTTTGCGCATCGGAGCCCTGCGGGATCCCCAGCTCCTGAGCCGTCGCGCCTAAGGCCAGCAGGGCACCGGCGGCGGCGATCAGACCGATTTGCGAAACACGCGAAAGAGCTGCCATGCGGAAAAGCTTCCGGCGCAGCGGTTTCTGGTTGGGCATCGGGGGTCCTCTTTTGGGGTTCCTCTGAGACAGCGCTGTGGCCGGGATCTTCAGATCGGCGGGTCTTGGACGCCCGCACAGCGACGGCCAGCGGCGGCTGGTGCGTTAAGATGACATTGACGACGGGTCATATCAATGAAAAAATATCACAAACGAGCACATAAGGGCCAATTATGAGCAGAAAAAACGCCATTACGATCAATACCAATCAACAAAATGAGACTCGCCGGCGGATATACGCCTCTGCCCTTATTCTTTGCCTGTTCCTCACGGCTTCCTCGGTTATGGCGCAATCCACACCCTCGCACACAAGCGCGTCTGCCCTGCCCCAGCGCTTCCTTCTTGATACGAGCCTTAAGGCTGAGCCGGACTTCGTTCGGCTAACCCCTGAAATGTCCTACGACGCGGCGCGGGGTTACGGGTTTACGAATACACCTCAAGGCAATGAGGTCGCTTTGGCTGTAAAAGCCAGCCCCGGTGATTATCGCGTGCGCGTGACTTTAGGCGCGAAAAAAGCAGAGAGCCGCACCTCAATCTGGGCTGAAGATCGCCGGCTTTTAGCGGGCCCTGTCACGCTGAAAAAGGGGGAGACAAAGACGGTCGAATTTATCGTCAATGTCCGAGACGCCTCGGTCATCACCTCAGAGCAGGATGCGAAGGGCAAGGCTCCGCGCGTTGGGCTTCGCGGTGATGAAGATATCGGGCGCACCTGGGATGATAAGCTGACCATCGCCTTTTCAGGCCCCTCTGCTGCGGTCAGAACGGTTGAGATAAGCCCAATTGCGGCGCGCCGGATACTGATAGCGGGCGACTCCACCGTTACTGATCAGGCAGGCACCGACTATGCCTCCTGGGGTCAGATGCTGCCGCGCTTTATGGCCAACGACGTTTCTGTGGCCAATCACGCGCGTTCCGGCGAGACGATGAAGTCATTTGTCACGAGCTTGCGCTGGGATAAGCTTTTAAGCGATCTGCGCGCGGGCGACGTGGTCTTAATGCAGTTTGGCCATAATGATCAGAAAAAGCAGTGGCCACGCACCTATGTTGATGCCGAACACTCATACCCCGCCTGGCTGAAAGCCTTTGCGGCGGATGTGCAGGCGCGCGGGGCTAAGGTGGTTCTGATTTCGCCGGTGTCGCGCCGTTCGTTTGAAAACGGCAAGATCACCAATACGCTGGCTGGCTATGATGACGCCGTGCGTAAGGTGGCAGCGGAGCTGAACGTGCCTTTTATCGATCTGACGGCGAAGACGAAGACGCTCTACGAAGCGCTTGGGCCTGAGATCAGCCCGCTGGCCTTCGGTAACAGTGGTCAGGACAAGACCCACCATAATGCTTACGGTGCCTATCAGATCGCCAACTACGTGGCGCAGGTGATCACCGATCCGCAAAGCGGTCTGAACCTTAAGACCGCGCCCGATTTCAGCGCCTTCGACCCGGCCCACCCGGCCGATCCGAAACACTATGACCTCACCCCCGCCGACTGGCCTATCATGCGCGAAGCCCCGGCAAAGATTTCAGGGAATTAAGGACTAATATCATGACCCAGATCCACGCGTTCAAAATGCAGCTTAAGCCGGGCTTTGAGGCTGAATACCAAAAGCGTCACGACGAGATCTGGCCAGAGCTCGCAGATCTTCTCCATGAGGCCGGGGTTTCGGACTACTCGATTTTCCTCGACCCGGAAACTCTCACCCTTTTTGGTGTCCTTCGCCGTACGGACACCCACACCATGGCCGATTTACCTTCCCACCCGGTAATGAAGAAATGGTGGGCTTATATGGCTGACATCATGGATTCGAACCCCGATAATTCACCGGTGGCCAAAGACCTTAAACCGGTTTTCTATATGGCGTGAGATAGGACTGTTCGTAGAACCAGGACCCTCCCTTGTACATCTACCGACGGCGGTAGATGTACAAGGATATACCCCGCGCTTTAAACGCAAAAGACTGCGATTTTTAAGCGCCCTGTTCACAATACCATAGCGCCTGGCAGCGCGGCCGCCGATCGCATCGGCTAACTGGCGCTCGGTCAAAATCCGATCCGTATATCCGCGTAATCTGAGTGCGGCCTGTAAGCTGGGCATAGAATTCTCAATACTTCCAAAAAATGAAAGTTTCAGGAATTTCCTCACGGACGTCAAACTTGACCAGATTGTGAGCGTTTTACGGACTCAGACACTCTTAAGAGGATTGCGGTCATCGGCGGTGACTGGGGCGATGCGCACCTAAATACGCGCGAGTTCCCTGAGACGGTTTCCACAAACCCTTCAACGTCCCCCAGAGTGTCTCCTAGAGAAATCGGAGCTGGAATAAACGGCGCAGAGGCTGACCTCTGAGGGTAGCGGTGCGCCTTTTGTCCAAGCGGAATATTCACGTCGTTAGACCTCCCACCACGTTGCTGGAATCGGCATCCCGGTCGACGGGAATACGCCTCAATCGACCTTCATCCTCATTTCTGGCTAAGGCCTCGCCAGCCACCCACCGCCACTTGATACGTAAAGGTCGCGTTTGCGCACATCGAGGCCGAGATCCAAGATATTATTCAGGTGTTCCAAGTTATTGCCGATCAAATCGTCGAACCCCTTCATACCTCCAGAGCTGAGGTCGTCTGCTAGGCGTTCAAGCGTTTGAAGCATCGGGCGAATTTCACCTTCTAAGAAACGACGGTAACGCCCCCCCTCCAATCCAAACACACCAAAAAGCAGCTGGATATCTTCTGCTACCAGTTCCTCAAACGTGGTCGCGTTGCCAATTTTGTACGCGAACGCCCTTGTGAAGCGCTCATTCAACCGAATGGGCAAAATGTCGTAGAAAGGAGCCAAAGCGGGCGCGCGCCCTTCAGGAAATAAGATCGCGTGGTTTTTCGCGTGATTGTCCGTATTGCCGAGGACAAGGTTTAGCAGGGTCGCCTTCAAAATCTTGATCCGCGCGTCAGCCGGATTATCGAGACGATTGCATAGCCCCGAAATGGTCTCAGCACTAAACTTTCGGCCCTCTCGACCATTGCGCTCGTATTTGAGCCCCCGCGGCAGGCCAAGCGCTTGCGCAAAATCCTCCTGGTGGATTCGATACACCTTGTTATTCATCAGCCGCCTGTCGAATCTCGGAATAATCAGACCTTGCGTCTGCGCAATTATGACCCTCTGCGGGAGGTAAAGCGGTAACCCCAAACTCCAGGTGAAGCCGCTAGCCGCCCATTCATGCTTCACATCGCCTTGATCCTCACGTGCCGGCACCTTCAAAATGTGTGTGGATGGTACTTTGCGCCCGAAACGCGGCAGAGCCCATCGACCGTCAGGTAGGATCGTCAGGGCCATTTTCCCTTGCATGCCCGCCAAGGGTGAAGGATCTTTTGTTTGATCCGGGAGCCGCTGGTGGTTGACGAGCGATAACATGATTGCCTCTACGGCATTCTCGCTCAAGGGCTCGTAATCGATGTTCAGGTCGCCGGGCACCTTTACGGGTTCAGCCCCCTCTGGAAGACACGAAATCGCCCCGGGACAATCGGCGCCCAGATGAAAAAGTATGCCCACAATATCATCTCGGCTAAGCCCCTCCTGCTCGAGAAGTCTTCGTGTCTGATCGTTTTCCGGTAACAAGTTGTCGAAAAAGGCGCGGGTAATTGCGTCGCCGAAAGCGTTCTTTTGCAAGGGCAGCGAAAGCGAGATCGGCATTGCGGCATAGCGCAGATAGGCTTCGGCGTATTGAAAGGTGACCCCGTTATTGTCAAAAGACTGCAATCGGCCCACCGGGTGCGAGACGCCATCCAGCCAGACATCTAGCCTCATCGCATCGCTGCCATCAGCTCTATGCCAACGTTTTGGCAAACCTTCAGGACCCGGCCGAACTCCAACGTTGGTTTCCCGCTTTCGAGCTCGGAGATGAACCGGCGCCCAACCCCGGTAATATCAGCGAATTGCTGCTGGGTGAGCCCCATGGATTTTCGTCTATCCCGCACGACCTGGCCAAGATCCGTAACGGCTGTGAGCGTTCGCACCGGCTTGCCGGGTTCCCCGGACGCTGGCGCAAGACGCTGGAAATCTCCCACGGCTTTGTGCATGTAGGCTTGGTGCTCGCTATCTGGCAGACGAACCTCGGTACTCTCAGGAGACGACATTTCGCGGATCGCTTCTCTCAGCGCAGGTCGCTCAGGTCTGTCGGGGTCTGCCGCACGTGCGTACGCCGGTTTCTCCGTAATCGTATCGGGATAACCAGGCATCTCAGCCACCTGCGCCCGGACTCCCCCCAATTGCGCCAGTATATCGGCAAAAAGAGGTTGATCCGACTTCAATAGCTCGAGTTGATGCATCATCGCCTCGATCGTAATCTGGAGCGAGCGAGGCCCCTCGGCGACCTTCTGTTGCTCATCGAGAAGGCGAAGAAAACCGACTGCGGGCGGACTACTGGACATTTCGTTGCTCCTGCACGGTTGCATAATATCACGAACTCTATCGATCGTCCACGAAAGATCCCGTTCGGTAGCAATTGCACAGGTCGTACGTTTTGTTTTCATTTTGCAACCGTACAGGAGCAAAAACAAGGAGGGAGACCCCGGTGCACCTACATCCCATCGCTCAAAGCGACCACTCTTGAAAAGGCTTCCTCCGAAGTGTGGTTGACGAAATCAAAAGGGATGAAGCGGCCGTTGACGTTTGGAAGCACGCTTGGTCAAACGCGTATCAGCATAGCCGGATAACCCGAACTTTTGGACCTGCGAAGCGCTGAGAACATTCCAGACACCTTCAGACGTCAGAGGTGAAAGAATGTCCCGATGCTCGTAGGCCCTTCCAACTGAACACTGAGGGCAATTAAGTCTGCAAGTCTGAAAGACAGCCCAGATTTAATGCACGCATTCGATCAACCAATGACTAAGTTCGCAAGTATAAGGACGTGCCGTAGGTTCTGACAGAAAAGGCCCGCATGGTCTTCGTCAGCAAGATACTTTTCACGCTCGCTTAAGGCAGACAGTCAAACGGCCGGCCTCCTTGAGGCAATGGCGGTCCATGTAAATAAGAAAACCGCCGTTTTTGTTTTCGATTGTGCAAGGGCGTTTGAACCGGTAGCAATAGGCCGTGAGTCAGTGCGGACTTCGGGGGTGAAAAGTAATGAAGCGGTCGGGGCGTATTGATGGCTGGAAATCAATTGCGGCCCATTTTGGTCGTGATCGAACAACCGTCATGCGGTGGGCGCAGCAAAGGGGCTTGCCCGTTAAGCGCCTGCCCGGCGGCAAGACGGGGACCGTTTACGCCCTTGCCGAGGAGCTTGATGCCTGGGCCGAGAGCCAGGGTAAGCTTGAGGATGAACCTCAAGCGATATCCCCCGCGCTAGAGGAGGGTCTTTCTGCTATCCCACCTAAGATCTTTACGAGGAAAAAGGCCCTTATCGGCGCATTCGTCCTTATACTGATTATTGCCTCGCTTTCGTTTATCGTTCTGCGCTTTTCCTCGGACAAACCGTCAAATGCCGTACGCTTGCCGTCTAATCCGGTTTTAGCGCAAACCTATATGGAAGCGCGCGATTCCTGGGCGACACGTACACCCCAGTCGTTAGAGCGCGCTGAAACGCTCTTACTTGAGGTGACAAATAAGGAGCCGCAATTTGCCCCGGCCTGGGCGTCTCTGGCTGACGTCTACCTTTTGAGACGCGAATTCGGCGGCCTTGATGACAAGACCGCCTTTACGCGTGCCGAGGCGGCCGCCGTGAAGGCAAAACAACTCGACCCCTCGCTTGCGGCCGCACACCGCGCCATCGGCTTTGTTCAATACTGGTGGCACGATGACCCAAGATCTGCTGGCACCTCATTTCGGCGCGCCCTAAAGCTGTCACCGCAAGATCCTCAGACCCATTTCTGGTTTGGGACCCTTCTGTCTGATAACGGCCAGCACGTCGAAGCTCTGCGGGAGCTCAAAAAAGCGCGTCTGCTTGAACCAGGCTCACGCGCCATTCAAACGGAAATGGCCTGGGCCCAATGGGCGGCCGGCAATGATGCCCTGGCCCGGGGCGAGTTCGGCAAGCTTTTAGAGGCGAATGCCAGTTTTGCACTGATCTACGACTGTACGAGCGAGGTCAAACTCGCCGACGGCGACTATCTTGGATATGTGAGCGATCTCACAGAGTTTGCGCGATTGACAGGCGACGCCCCGTTGATGGCGCACGCGAAAAAGCTTCAGGAGGCCTCAAAAATCGGCATCGAAGCGGTGCAGGCCGAACTGATGTCAAAGGCGTTGGTTGAGATCCGGGCGGGAACCCGTCGCAAACATGTCTGGCCCACCTTTCTGGCCTCGATCGCTCAAAACAGAGAGCAGACGCTGGTCCATTTAAGAAACGCCTCGCGCCGTCAGGAATCCTGGGGCGATGCCGCCCGCGTTTCACAGATCGCAAGGCTCTGGCAGGGTGATTCTGAAATCACCGGACTTCTCGCCAGATTGACGGCTCGACCCGACGCCTAAAACGGCGCAGTGCGACACATACACACCGCATCTCTCGTCTATTTGCAACAGTTTGCGACATCGCCAAATGAGGGCGACTGCGCCTTAATCCTCATGTCAGCGCCCTTGATCCAAGCATGGTCAGGGCAGAGTTCATCAGGAGGAGAAGGGGGTGGCGCGTTCGTGGTCCCGTCGACGTATTTTGAGTGTGGCGACCATTGCCCTGTGTGCACCCCATAGCTCATCGGCGGCCCCACCGGTCGCCTTACTGCCTCAGGTCAAAACCTTTCTTCTGTCAAAGCAAAGCGGCATTTCGCTGATTGCAACAGCTGATGGCGTCCAGATCATGCTTCTGGTCATCAACGGCGTTCCTATTGAAACGCACGCAAGACAGAACGGTCTTTACAGGCCCAAAGCCCAAGCGTCAGCGCGATCTTTAAAGTCCATCACACCGGTTGATTTCTCGCGTTTGATCACTGCGGCCGGTGGCCTCGACAAGGCCATAAACGGGACCGCAAGAGCAGGCGAGTTTTACGCTCTTTATAATTCACTCACCTCTGTAGCCCTGCCGCCAGATCCCTGCCCGGCGGACTTCGCCCAGAAATCAGACAGCGAAAAAGCCCTTCTGCGTCGTCAGATTCGCCAGGGCGAAGCGTCAAGATTTCGACCCTGTTTTCTCGGTGATGAGCCCCTCTCGCGGGTGGCCGTTACGGACGATCCCTTTTTCGCCGCCTGGTCGTTTTCACGCGACGGCCTTGGCCATTACCTAGGCCTGACGCTTCCGGGCGTGCGGGCCATCTGGACACTGGAGATATAACCCATGACACCCAAAGCCTATCTGAAGCTGCCGCTTTTTTTGTTTGCTCTTTCTGGTTTGAGTGCTTGCGCCAGTCTGCCGGAAACGCGCCTGGCTGAAGCGTCCTCACTGTCATCATCGGATGCCGCAAAAGCGCTAGTGGCGGGTAATATTGAAGAGGCCCGTAAGGGCTTTGGAGACGCTGCCGCCAAGGCTCCCTCTGATCCCGCTCGCCAGACCCTTCTTGGGCTCTCTTACCAGTATGCGGCAAATGGAGATCCTGAAAAGCTTGATCTGGCTCTGGCCGGTTATGACCTCGCTTTACGCAGTGGCCAGGACGCGTTCTGGGCCGCCGCACTTGCCGGGAAAGCCGCATTTGAGCGCGGAAAATTTCAGCAGGCTCAAGGTTACTTTGCTAAGGCCGTGCTTCAAAGACCTGACGATGCGCGCGCGCTTATCGGCCTTTCTATGAGCGCCTATATGGGGGCAGATCCTGAGGTCGCCGCCATAAGCGCTGAGCGCGCGCTCGCAAAAACGTCGGACCCGGCCCTGATGCGAACCGCTTTGCGTATGGCCGCTCTATCAAACAGTGCCGCCGGAAGGACGCAGGCTGCCCGAGTGCATTTGGAGCGGCTGTCTGCGATGTCTGGGGAAGACGCGAAGCTTGTGCTGACCCGCATGAGCGAGCTTGAGCGCACGGGCCTTCAGGACATACCTCAAGCCGGTGGAGGCGAAACGCCAACGCTTCCCCCTGAAACGCCTGATCAGGTGTCCGTTGATGTGGCGATTATCCTGTCGCAGAACGCTCAACGCGATTCTGTGGGGGTTAACCTCCTGGATGGCCTTCAGCTCCAGTATGGCCGGCAGGACCAGCAGAACCATTCCGGTGGTGATACCGGGGTGACCCGGACGATCACGGATACGATTACACTGCCGCAGCTCACCTACAATCTCAATCTTTTCAACAGATTTGGACAGTACTACCAGGTCGTTGCCCGTCCTATGCTGACGGCATACCGGGGTGAGCCATCCGACTTTTTCGTGGGCCGCTCGACCAAGGTTGCGGTTAAGGGCGTCAACTTCTCACAACTTGAAAACATCGATATCGGCACGCAGGTCAAGGTCACGCCAGTTGAGATAACAAGTGACCGGACGCGCCTTCGCATTGAGGTCACGCGCTCCTTTTTGTCTGGGGAGCCGGCCGGTAACTTCAACGAGGCGCTCAACACCTGGCGTCAGACGGTCTCGACTACAGTCGAAGTTCGCTTTGGTACAACCTTGATCCTATCGGGCTTATCTGAGAGCGTCCGCGACAGTTCGGTGACGAAAACGCCCCTGATCGGAGACGCGCCGTTAATTGGCTCCGGCTTCAATCGCAGGGTAACCAATCAGCGTCGAGATGCTGTCCTTGTCCTCGTCACGCCATCGCCGGCACGTGTGATGGAAAGCCAGGGCTGGAGCCGTCAGGCGGATGTTGAGCGTCTAATTGCGCTTTGGAACCACACACTCAGCCCAGGCTCAGACCTTGGAACCATCACAAATACGCTCAGCCGTTCGAGGCTTTACGGCCATGCACGAAAGTCTGATGCGCCCTTAACCTGGCCGAACCTGCCGCATGACCAGGGCGAAATCCTCAAAGAGCTGATCATGCCCTAGGCGTCAGCGCCGTTGGGCGCGCGCCATAAGCTGACCGCGCCTACTTGGCTCAGATCCCTTTTGGCACTGGGCTCGGGTAATCCAATACCATGTCAGTCCCCCCTCGCAGACTCTGATGGAGCTATTATGCGAAAGATCCTGTTCACGTGTGCGGCCCCTGTCTTGGCCCTCGCATTTTTGTCGACCAAGGCCGTCGCGCAATGCCCGGACGTGCGCTCTAACCGCCCCGGCGCGCCTCTTCTGCCGGCCGTTACAAAGGTGGAGATCTTTAACCCTACCGTTCCGGGCAAGCCTCACCCCGCAGTACCGGGCAGCGAGCAGGACCGGGCTCAGACGACGGGGGGTGTGCGAGGGAAATCGAGCCTGACCCTGATTGTCACCCTCTCATCTGAGGTCGCCAGTGGTTGCGAACTCCCCTTTTCCCTCTACGACGCCACCGGGTCTTTGATTAACCGGTTTCAGCCGGATACAGAAAAGACCTTTCCCCGCATAAATGGGACCAGCAGCTCCTATCTCACGGTTACCGCCAACGGATCCAATAAGGTTGAACTTACCCTGCCCGTCGGCATTCGGCTTGGCGGTTCGCGCATTCAGCGTCATCGCCTGGGACTGAGCACGCCCTATAGCGGACAAACGCCTGAGACGCCGGTTTTGTTCGAGTTTAAAAATAATCCGGTCCGCATCGGGTCGATTTATCGGATAGGGGATACGAGCCGTCCGGCAAGCCCGGGGGATCGTATTGAGGTGGCGGTGACAACGGCAGAGCCTATGGATCCGGCCTCAGAAGACTATGAGTTTGTAACGTCGGATCAGAGGCGTCTGCGAAATCGCCTTTTCGTCCGATATACATTCTCGCCGACAAACCTGGCCCGGCTAGACGGAAATATGGGCGACAATCCCCAACCCTTTGCGCCCAACTTTGCAGATGGCAGCAGTCGTCTTCCGATCCGCATAAGTGCACCATCGCCCACGCCTTCACCGGTGACACCCATCTTACCCCAAAAGCCCCTCGCAGTTGTGAAGTTACCCACCCGCCCCACGCTGAGCCCAAAGCCCCAAGCACAAGGTAATGCCGATGCGCCTCAAAGCGTCGTCATGAGCGCACAACTCTATACGGAAAGCACAGGTGAAGGCGGAGAGATCCTCTCCTTAGACATCCCCCTCAACTAACGAAAAGCGTCATCGAGAAACCCCATGGCAAGCCTTCGAGAATTTCCCATGTCGCTGAGACATATGGGAAATTCTCGCAGCTTCACCGGCCGGAGGGGCTCAGCCGCTTCGGCCGGAGATATAGGATGAGGGCAAAAAACCAAAAGGGGCGGTACCGAGAGGCCGGTAACGCTGACAAGAGCGACTGATTTACGAGGCTCAGACGACTTCTGACGCTTTGCGATCTTCCGCAGTGACGGGAGCGATACGCACCTCGATACCGGCGTGCTCGAGCCACTCGCGCGCCGAATCCGTTAGTCCCTCGTCGGTAATGACCACATCAATGGCGGTCAATGGGCAAACAGAGAGAGAGGCCGGGGCATCAATCTTTGACGAATCGGCCAGCACGATCACCTGATCGGCACGCTCCATCAGACGGCGTTCGGACTGAACAAGCAGAGTGTCCGATTGCATCAGACCATTACGCGTTAAGGCCTGACAGCCGATAAACATTTTCGCGGCCGAGAAGTTCTGCAGCATACCATCCTCATAGGGATTGAGAATGATGCGCTGCTCGCGAAACAGCTCACCACCAGGCAGGGTGACCTTCACCTTTGAGCGATCAAGCAGGCATTGCAGGATAGGGATCGAGGTGGTGAGCACGTGATAGGGCTCGTTGGCCATCATATTGGCCATGGTGTAGGTCGTTGAGCCGCCATCGATAATCATCGAAATGCCGGGCTTCAGATAGTCCAGCGCGGCGCGGGCAATAGCGCGTTTGACCGGCGCATTGACGATGGTCGAGGCCAGAAAACTCGATTGCCCGGTAAGGCTATCGGTCTGAAAATCCGGCGTCTTTGCTTCAGCCTTCGCTGTGAAGTGCTTGCCCTCGATGCGCATGGCGCCGCCACGCACCCGCAAAAGGTGTCCCAGGTCATGTAACTCATTGAGATCGCGGCGGATGGTCGCCGGGGATACCCCAAGACGCGCCGTCAGCTCATCGACCGAGGTCACCCGGTCCGGATTCAGTTCGTCGATGATCAGCTTCCAGCGATCCTGAAGGTGCATTTGATCCGCCCTGGGTCTTTAAATGATGATCTTTATACGCCAGGCGTGAGACCCACCCTCTGCGCATTATGATCGAATCTGATTGATTCTTATAGGGCGCATTCCACATACTGGGAAGCACCTTTTTGGGTGGGACGTTTAATCGTTTTCCATCGCCTTCAGCCAGGCTGCGCGATAGGCGCGTATCTCCTCGACGCATTTCGGGTCCACGAGCTTGTAAGCGGGTGCGGGCGCGACATGATCGGTGAAAAACGCCATGGCTCCGGCGCCCCGGGTCACACCTGAGGAGGTTTCGCATACCAGAACCGGCGCATCTCGCATGGCGGCGAGGAGCGTACAAAAGGCCGCATTGTGCGCAGCCGGTCCTTCGATCAGAAGAGGGCGATCGGCGGGTGCGATCATGTCGAGCGAGGTGACGGCGATTAAGGCCACATAGAGAAGCCCCAGAGCCGCGCGCGTCTGCGGCGTATCCGTCTGAAGCCCAATGATTTCGCCCCGGCGTCCCGGGAAAGGCCCGCCCGCATCAACGAAGCTCGGTAACGCCATAGCCCCTGATTGGATAACCTCTATAACGTTATCGAGGGTGACGGGGACATCGACATGGCCATTGGTAATCAGTTCAAGCGCTCGCCCGCCCATAAAGCGCGCGCAAGGCACGGCACGGCCATAGACGTCGATATTGACGAGACAGTCGCGATCCGGGCGCAGGCTCTCAGATACCGCCGCCGGTGCAATACCCGGTGCCATAGCCACATACCACGTCCCTGTCGTCAGTATGACGGGCAATGCGGCCGTTTCATTGTGCTGATGTCTGGCAATAACAAGTGCGAGGGCGGCATTGGAATCATGCAGCCCCACATGTACCTGGCAGTCGGGGCTAAGCCCCACAGCCTCGGCAATCTCCGGACGCAAGGGGCCGGCCTTTTCCCAGGCACTTCGCAAAGGCGCAAAGCGTTCAGCCCAGCCTTCAGAAACGGCCAGGCTCGAAAACGTACCCTTTCCGGGATTCCAAAGATCTGTGTGACAGCCCAAAGACGTCACTTCTGAACACAGAACCCCTGAGAGCCGCCACGTCCAGTACTGGGCGTAAGAGAGGATATAGCGTACCCGCTCGAAAAACTTGGGGTCACGTCGCGCGTGCCAGAAAATCTGCGCCCCAAGATTGAGCCCGTTAGGCAAAAGCGGGGACAAGGTCTCTTCAAACGCCGGACGCACCCGCTGGTACGCCCGTTCATAAGGCAGAGGGATGGAGGCTTCGTAGTCCTGTATGGGCTGCAGAAGCTGCTCGTCGGCGCTCAGGAAGGCGCAGCCTGCGCCGTGGGCAACCGGCATAATCCGATCGATACGGTAGTGCTGAGACAGGCGCTTTAATTCGCTTAAACACCACGCGAAAAGCGTGTCCACATCAAAGGCCGCATAAAGGCGGGTGTGCAGATGAGGCGTTTTAAGGGTCGTGCGGCCTAAGATCTGACCGTTCGCATCGATGACGCTCAGTTTGGCGTTGGTCTTGCCCACATCGAAGACCACGCAAACGCCCGCCCCCGTCGTAAGCGGGGCTTTCGTCGCTTCGCCAGTATCCGCGATCGCACAATCCTCCGAAGACGGAACATCCTCCGAAACAGGCGCTACCGACAGATCTCTCAGGCTGTTACGCACCATCCACTCCCTAAACCAGCTGCTCTTGCTGAGCGAACGCGCCTCCGTTTCCGACGCCGTCGTTCATTGCCGATTGTTATTGATCGAAAATTAGCAACGAAGATTGTTTTTCGACGCTATTTCCGTTAGGCTCCCACACTATAAGAAAAGCGTAACAACGCCCACAAAAAACAGGGAGAGCCGCCACACTCGCGCGCTCTCATATATGGCGTGGCGCGTGCGCCACATCCAGACCGTTCGCGTCAACGGTCTGTTGAATTGACTCTGTCCGGTTTTTAACTCTATCTGGAGGCCCATGTGCTCAAGGATTGGACACCCCGAATGGGCTATGTCGCTGTCAAGAAAACCCAATCGGCCCTGCCGCAGGACATAATTGATCGCGAAAACGCGCGGCTGATGGCGGCGCATATGGCGGACTATGAGGCGCTGGGCGTCAGGCTCGCGCGCGTGGGCATCGACATAGAGCACGTGGTCGATCGTCTTATGACGCTGGAGGTCGGGATACCGAGCTGGGGCATGGTCTCTGGCGGTACGCGCTTTGCGCGGTTTCCTATGCCGGGCGAACCGACCAACATTTTAGAAAAGATCGAAGACTGTGCGGCGGTCCACCAGGTATCGGGCTTAACGCCTCGCATCTCCCTGCATTTTCCGTGGGACAAGGCCACCGACATCAATGAAGTGCGCGACTTTGCCCATGCCTACGGGATGGGCTTTGATGCGGTCAATTCGAACACCTTTCAGGACCAGCCCGGCCAAAGACTGTCCTATAAGTACGGGTCTTTGACCCATTCTGATGCGGCCACGCGTGCTCAGGCCATTGAACACAATCTGGAATGTATTGAGATCGGCGACCGACTGGGGGCGAAGGCTCTGACCGTGTGGATTGGAGACGGCTCTAACTTTGCCGGCCAGAACGAGTTTGCTGATACGCTTGAGCGCTATCTTGAGAGCATGAAATCGATCTATGCCGCCCTTCCCCATGACTGGCGCCTGTTTATCGAACATAAGCTCTACGAGCCCGCCTTTTATGCGACCGTTATTCAGGACTGGGGCACATCCATTCTCTGTGCGCAGACGCTCGGTCCCAAGGCGCAGTGTCTGGTGGATCTGGGCCACCATGCACCGACCGTCAATATCGAGCTGATCGTGGCGAGACTGGCACAATTTGGCAAGCTCGGCGGCTTCCACTTCAATGACTCAAAATATGGCGACGATGACCTCGATGCCGGCTCACTCAACCCTTTCCAGTTGTTCCTGATTTTCAACGAACTGGTCTACGCTGAGACGCGGGCGAAAGGGCAGTTTAATCCCGCCTACATGATGGATCAGTCGCACAATGTGACAGACCCCATCGAGAGCCTTTTGAACTCTGCCCGCGCGATCGCTGGCGCTTACGTCAAGGCGCTGATCGTCGACAGGAAGGCCCTGAAAGAGCATCAGGCCAATAATGATGTGATGATGGCGCATCACTGTCTGCGCATGGCCTACGAAACCGATGTGCGCCCGGCCCTTGCTATGGCGCGCTTGCGCAAAGGCGGGGCCATTGACCCCATGCTGGCCTTCCGTGCGACCGGCTACCGCGCTGAAAAAGCCAAGGTTCGCAAAGCCCGGTCCGCCCAGGGCGGCGGAATTATTTAATCCGCCCGTTTAAGTCGACATTAAAGATCCCGGGTTTTCACATGCGCCTCACACGTCGCCAGTGGCTGGCCTCCGGCCTGGCCGCTTCCGCCCTTCCCTCGTCACTGTTTGCCGCCGAGCCAGGTGAACTGATCTACGCCAATCCAATGACGTCGCCTTCCGACGTGGCGAAATTCAAGATGGAAGGCGACGCAAAGGTCGATTTCCCAAATCAGCGCATGCAGTTGAGCGCGCTTCGCGATGCGTCTGAGGGCCAGGCATCTAACTTTGTCTACTGGTGTCCGGAAGTCTTTCCTGACCACATAGAGATTAGCTGGAACTTCTGGCCATTGAAGGAGCCTGGTCTGTGCATTCTCTTTTTCGCGGCACAAGGCCAGGGCGGTGAGCACGTCCTTTCACCGACGCTGAAGCCGAGGGCTGGCATTTATGATCAGTACACAAAGAGCGACGTAGAGGCGCTTCAGATCTCTTATTTCAGACGGCGATGGGAGGAGGAGCGCGCTTTCCACCTGGCGAACCTGCGCTATGCGCCAGGCTTTGAACTTCTGGCCCAGGGCGCTGACCCCCTGCCTGATGTTGAAGATGCCAAACCGCCTTACCGAATCCGAATACTCAAATCCGGGCGTCAGGTCGTCTTTACGATCAATGACCTCCCCGTTTTAAACTGGACCGGGGCCAATGAGCGGAAATGGCCTACGAAAGGCAGCGTTGGATTTCGCCAGATGGCACCGCTAGTGGCTGAATATTCCGACCTCGAAGTCAGACGCCTCAAGCCATAAACGTCGCCGTCGTTTCACTGGATCACGCCTTCCCTCAAACTCGGAAGATGACACTACCCTGATCAGTGATTAGCCGTCTGTCTATGAGTGAGGGCTCGCCCAATCATGAGCATCACTACCCGAATTCTTGAGTATACCGAATTCTTGAGTATAGACGTAAGGTCCAGTTACGAATGAGAGCGCCCGATCGCAACCGTTCGGGCAAAAAGCGGCCCATTACACACGTCTCGGACTTGGCGGCCTCCATCCCCATAGCCTTCCGCCTCGCGAGCCCCGTTCTCGCGCCCTTAGCTGCAGGAGGAATGGAAGTGGATTTGAATATTTCGTATTGAGATGCCGCTCGATCAGCAAGTGAGCGTTCACCATACGCTTGAACACAAATCTTATCTCGGCACATCTGTGCCCGTTGACTTACCAAGCCACGGTGGCCTGGATTAGTGCCGCCAGACGCGCCTTGCCCCCTGCCGACGTCAGGAGGGGGCAAGGCTATACGTTTTATTGACGTCGGATATTGGCACCCACTGAGTCCGGAACGTTCGGAGTGGGTGTTGCGTCAGGGATCAACACTTTCTGTTTGGCCGGCAGAACAAAGGTAACTTCCTTTTCAAACAGTGTGTCCTGCCCCGACAGGGTCAGGGCCTGGGGATAGACATTTACGGTAAAGCTCTTGCCGACACAGACCTCACGCTCTGTGGCCGTCAGGGTGACGACGACCGTGGCCTGCCCCGCGGGAGGCGTAACGCTACCCGATACCTGTTCAAAACAGGTCTCAGGGGCGATGCCGGACGCGGTTACCTTCCAGGCGAAGGGCTGATTGGCTGCGGTGGCATTGTGCGGCGTTAGTCGCACATTGACTGCGGATGACAAACGACCGACATTTTGCGGATAGAGCGGACCCGCCAGAGCCTTAACGCCATACTCCGGGCTTGAGACGAGTTCAAGGGTGAGGTCGCCACCGGGATCCGGATTGATCGTATAGCTCTTGCGGCCCACAAAGTTTTTCAGAAAATCAGGCGCAAGGTTAAATCCATAGATTTGAAACTCCCGATCGTTGGCAACAGGTTCCAGAGCGGTATTGTTCCGCAGAGGCAGTCCGCCATTTGCCGATACATTCAAACGCGTGGGGACTGAGCCCGCAACAAAATGTTCGCCGGGCATAATGGCCCAGTAGCCTTGCCTGAATTCCAGTCGACGTTCGTCAAAGCAGGTTTCAATGGCACCGGACCTTACGGCTGGCAGGGTCATAGTTAAAGTGGGCGGGCTGCTGCTTCGGGTATAGGTAAGCCCATGCTTGATCGCGCAGCCCAGTAAATTCGTTGACCTTTGACTACCGCCTCCGCCAGTCACACCGGGTGAACTCATCACATATGTTGTTGTGCCACCTCCACTACAGTTAGAGGTAGAGGGATTACAGCCCGAGCCACCTCCGACCGTAATAGGAGGTGTTGATCCGAAGGTACCGGCGGGAGCTGTCGCGTTGGAAGACGAGCTGGAACGGGCATATTCCTCCTCCCAACTGGTGGAAATAATTGACCGGGGCTTTAGCGTTATTGGAATCTGTTCGTTGTCGAGATGTAAGATGCCGTTATTGGGCCCGCTCAACTGATTAAACCTCAGCGTGACAACGACCGACCCGATAGCGCCGCAGCCGCGGCCATTATTGGTTGCACCGTTGTAGCCTTGATAGATATGGGCCTCAGCCCCCGGCATGGCGGTTATTTTGGCCTCTTTGATCATATCAAAAAAATGGCCGAAGAATTCGATGTCCACGTAGCCCTGGCCGATAATCACAAGACGGCCCTGAGAGGGCCGCCACTGGGCATCTCCCCGATCCTGAGTTTGCTGGCACTTTCCGGCTGAATAGGGGGGCGTGTTACCGTAATAGGCGCTTTCTACGCCCGCTTCGGCGGGATTTGAAGACAGTGCGCCAAGGCCTAGAAGTACGGCCGCACCAACGGGTAGGAGTTTCATGTTAGATCCCTTTTAAGCTATTGACGAAATAGGAAAACGTTGTGGTTTTGGGGTGAAAGACGGCCTCAGGGCGAAAGCCCTTGTTTAAGAATTTCGCCCTGATCGTTTGGATGGCCGGGCCATGAGAACTCGGCGTCGGTTGCCCGTGTGTGGCGGGTTAAGGAAATGCGCAGCGAAAAGTATCGTTGCGCCCCTCATGCAGGCGCCCGGCCGGCCTCAGAACCATTCTGCTTGTGAAGTTTTTCATCCTAAAGCCTCCTCGGACGCGGCTTGAGGTATGCGCAACCCTCTCCCGCCAACCGACTGAAAGGATGAAGCTTTCTTTCGAATTGACCATGTCGCAAACTGTTGCAAAGGGCGGTAACTTGCCGTTTGGCCAAGTCGTATGCGGTCGCAGCTTGTTTTGGCTTACGGGAGAGTCTGTGCGATTACGCACATGTGCGCCCATTTCCCTATCCTGCGGGCACAGGGGCAAGAGACGTATGGTCTGCCCCGGAAAGCGCCGTATCTCTTTTCCCGCCTCAGCCACTTTAAGCCGGCAATAGGTCTTAGCGCTTCCCTGAGCCACAGCGGCGAGACGATATCAGTCAGACAGGGCAATGGGCTGTGAGGACTTTATTTTTGAAAGGGCACTCGAAATTCTCGAGGCGTTTTTTCGGTCGCTTCGCCGGGCGGCGTCATGCCCGGGACGGGTCTGAGCACACGATCCAAATCATAGCCCGCAATGGGGTCAGGTGCGCTGAAGAGGGTCTTTAGACAAACTCAGGCATTGCGGCCAGCCTATTGGGGTAAATACAAGCGGCTGTTGATCAGATCACGCTCTCCCGGACCCAACGGGCATAATCCGTACTCGCCTTGTCCACACGACACATAAGGATTTCGGGGACCTCGTAGCTGTGATGCTGTTTAATGAAGGCCTCAACAGCGTCTAGCTTTGCTTCTGTCGTTTTGATGTCCACATGCGTTTCATCGTCCCGTTGAAGGACGCCCTGCCAGACATAGTGCGAGCAGACAGGCCGTAGCTGAACGCAGGCACCAAGACCCTGTTCAAGGAGGCCCCGGGCCAGGTGCTCAGCTTCTTCCCGGGCGGCACAGGTCGTCGATACGATGTAAAGAGTGTCCACTTCCATCTCTCCTCATTGGCGGTCTTATCAAAGCCCATAGTCGCGAGCTCTACCTTTTTCGTCGATCGAACCGCCCGCAAAACCACGCTTACGCAAAAAGCGCTTCAATATCGGCGTCTGTGAGCCTTTCAACCATGTCCGCGTCTTCATCAAAAAGCGCGTGTGACAAGGCCTGTTTCCTGGCCTTCATTTCGTCCATCTTATCTTCAATCGTTCCCTCCGCGCACAGACGATACACGAAGACCGGCTTGTCCTGGCCGATACGGTAGGCGCGATCAATGGCCTGAGCCTCCACCGCCGGGTTCCACCACGGATCATAGAGGATCACCGTATCGGCACTGGTGAGGTTAAGTCCCGTACCCCCCGCTTTAAGGCTGATGAGAAAGATCGGATTGTCGCCAGATTGAAACGCATCGACTTCTTTTTTGCGATTTTGCGTTTTGCCCGTCAGTATGCCGTAGCCCAGGCCCGCCTTATCGAGGCGGGCGGCAATCAGATCGAGCATGCTCGTGAACTGAGAGAAGATGATGAGGCGACGCCCCTCCTCAGCAAGTGCCGTTACCATCTCCATCAGCCGATCAAGTTTGGCAGACGGCGCATCCTCTGTACCATCGATCTTGAGTAAGGAGGGGTCACAGCAGACCTGGCGCAGTTTCAATAAGGCGTCGAGCACAATGATGTGGCTTTTCGCGAGGCCTCTCTCAGCGATGGCTTTGCGAACCTGCGTGTGAAGGCTCAGACGGATGGTGTCATAAAGATCGCGCTGCTTGCCTGTCAGCGTGATCCGTTCAATGATATCCGATTTCGGAGGCAGCTCTTTTGCCACATCGGCTTTTGTGCGCCTCAGAAGGAAAGGCCTGACGCGCCGGACAAGAAGCCTCTTTATTTCCTCATTTCTGGTTTTTTCGATGGGTGTTCGAAACTCACGCGCAAAGCGGGTCGCGTCACCTAAGAACCCCGGATTCACAAAATCCATCAACGACCACAATTCACCCAGATGGTTTTCCATCGGCGTGCCACTCAGGCAAAAGCGATGCGGGGCCTCAAGAGATCGGATGTGCCTTGTGGTCGCGGCATTAGCATTCTTGATGGCCTGAGCCTCATCCAGAATGATTGCAAACCACGCGTTTGATTTCAGCCACTCATGGTCTCTCACCACAAGCGGATAGGTCGTTATGACCACATCACTTTCAGGGACCTGTTCGAGCAGGTCCTGACGCGATTTGCCATGCAGGACGGTAAGCTTCAAGCCGGGGGCGAACCTCGCCGCCTCGGCCGTCCAGTTACCCACCAGGCTTGTCGGCATAATGATGAGTGCGGGTTTTTCGAGGCGCCCGTCCGCCTTTTCTTTTGCCAGAAACGCCAGGACCTGCACGGTTTTTCCAAGCCCCATATCGTCAGCGAGGATTCCGCCAAGTCCCGTTTCCCGAAGGGCATTCAGCCACGCGACGCC